>CADCPY010000195.1 GCA_902803495.1 uncultured Erysipelotrichaceae bacterium | reverse complement strand
GTTACGGGGTTACTGTTTCTGCCCGAAAGAAAAAAGATACCGGCCAGAAGCACTGCCACGAGTAATAGCGGTAGTATTACGGGAAATATTCTTCTTTTCACAGGGTTCTCCTCTCTTTCATCAGCCTCTATTATACCATGGCTCCAATTGAAATAATTTGTTATTTCTTTTATCATTATTTTATAGTGCAGGAGGTTCATCCGATGTATCTTGATTCTAAAATCTATCTCGGCAAGGCCGATGACAAACGCATTTTCATGAATCTGAGCATGGCCAACCGTCACGGACTCATTACCGGAGCCAGCGGCACGGGCAAAACGGTCAGCATGAAAGTCTTAACGGAATCCTTTTCCGATGCCGGAGTTCCGGTCTTCCTTTGCGATATCAAAGGTGACGTCTCGGGACTTTGCGCCAAGGGAATCCAGAGCGACAGCATGGAAAAGCGCATCGACTTCTTCGGCATCCGCAATGAATTCTCCTACCGGGCCTATCCGGTCACCTTCTGGGATGTGTACGGCGAAAACGGACATCCGATCCGGGCTACGGTCTCCGACATGGGACCGGAGCTCTTATCCCGCATTCTGGATCTGACCCCGGCACAGGAAGGTGTTTTAAACATCGTCTTCCGCATTGCCGATGACCACAACTTGAAGATCATTGACTTAAAGGACCTCAAAAGCGTCTTAAACCATATCGGGGAACACCGCGCGGAATACATCACCACTTACGGCAACATCACGACCGCTTCCGTCGGGGCTATCTTGCGGGCACTCATGCCGCTGGAAAACCAGGGCGGGGAGCTCTTCTTCGGAGAGCCGGAGCTCGACATCAACGACTGGATGCGCACCACCTATGACGGCAAGGGCATGATCAACCTTCTGGACTGCACCAAGCTGGCCTTAAATCCGACCCTGTACGCCTTCTTCCTCTTATGGATGATGAGCGAGCTGTATGAAACCTTACCGGAGATGGGAGATCTCGAGAAGCCAAAACTGGTCTTCTTCTTTGATGAAGCCCATATGCTGTTCTCCAATGCTCCGAAAGCCCTGTTAGGTAAGATCGAGCAGGTCGTCAAGCTGATCCGTTCCAAAGGGGTCGGCATCTACTTTGTCACCCAGAACCCGGCCGATATCCCGGACAGTGTACTGGCGCAGCTTTCCAACAAGATCCAGCACGCCTTACGTGCCTATACACCGAAAGAGCAGAAAGCCATCCGCGCCGCTGCCCAGTCCTTCCGCGCCAATCCGAACTTCGATACGGAAGAGATGATCTCGCAGCTGGGTGTCGGGGAAGCGTTGGTCTCCGTACTGGATGAAGAAGGCATTCCGACGATTGTGGAATATACCAAGATCATCTGCCCGCAAAGCTCCATGAAGCAGGCGGAGAGAAGCGAGATCGAGCAGGCCATTGCCAGTGACGGCATGACCAAGTACGATAAATACATCGACAACGAATCCGCCTTTGAACAACTGGAGATCCAGAAGATCCAGGAAAGCGCCGAAAAAGAGGAAGCGCAGAAGGAAGCGGAACGCCAGAAAGCCGAAGAGCGGGCCAAGAAGCAGCTGGAAAAGAAACGCCAGCAGGATGCGGCCGCCCAGAAGCGCAAGAGCGAACGCAGAAAAGCGCAGATCGAGCGCTCTCTCATCAACACCGCCGCTTCCGTCTTCCGCCGCGGCATTCTGAAGATCTTAAAGAAAGTCGGTTATTAAAGATGTCTTTGGACATCTTTTCCTTATTCAAAGATGAACTTTTGTTCATGTAACCGCTTCAAAACATCCTTCCGGTTTTTTCAAAGGGAAATTTATACTATAATGGATTTTTAAAAGGAGAAGACAACCTATGGGAGTAAAGATATTAACGGATTCCGGCAGCGATATTTCACAGGAATATGCCAAACAGATCGGCGTCACTGTGATTCCACTAACGTTCCGGTTCCACGATCAGGAATATATTGACGGTGTTACGATGAGCCTGCAGGAGTTCTATGAACATCTGGAGCAGGAGGAAGAACTTCCGAAAACTTCCCAGATTACACCGTACCGCTATGCGGAAGCATTCAAAGAAGCCGTCAGGGACGGAGACAGTGCCATTTACATCTCCATCTCCAGCGGTGTTTCGGGATGTTACCAGAGTGCTCTTTTGGCCAAGCAGAATGTTGAGGGCGATATCTGGGTGCTGGATTCCCAGCAGTTCTGCGGCAGCCTGCGCATCTTAGTGGAATATGCAGCCCGCTTAGCCAAAGAAGGTAAAGCAGCGCCGGAGATCTTTTCCTGCTTAAAGGAAGCACAGAAGAAAGTCCGCATCATTGCCGTATTCGCTACGCTGGAAAACCTCAGAAAAGGCGGGCGGATCTCCTCCACTGCCGCATTCTTCGGAGAAGCATTCTCCATTAAGCCTGTTCTTACCATTACGGATGGCGCCGTGGATATTCTCGATAAAGTCCGCGGCATGAAAAAAGGCTTCAAGGCCATGCGCGAATACATCGAAAATGACGGCGGAATCGATCTTTCCATGCCATACTGCGCCGCCTATACGGGAACGGACCCGGCCAACATCAACAAGTTCCTCGAAGAGAACAGAGATCTGTATGGCAATGCCGAAAACATTGAGATCAGCTTTGTGGGAACCACGGTCGGCACCTATGCCGGAGCCGGGGCCATTGCTACAGCCTATTTTGTGAAGTAAGAAATGCTCAGCATTTCTTTTTTTCTGCCATCAAGTGCATCCTTCCTTCATGATATAATGAGAAAAAAGGAAGGATTTTATCATTATGCAATTCAAAACTCTCAAACCGTTCCCGGAAGGATTCCTCTGGGGCGCTTCTTCCAGTGCCTATCAGTGTGAAGGTGCCTATCTGGAAGACGGCAGAACGCTCTGCGTCTCCGATACGGCGAAAGTCCCGGCAGGAACGACAAACTTTAACGACGGCGTTGACCATTACCACCGCTTTAAGGAAGATATCGCCTTAATGAAGGAAATGGGCTTCAAGGAATTCCGTTTCTCCATCTCCTGGCCGCGCATCCTGCCGCAGGGCACGGGCAAAGTCAACCCGTTAGGTGTCGACCACTACCATGAAGTCATCGACGAATGCCTCAAAGCCGGCATTGAACCGGTCGTTACTCTGTACCACTTCGACTTACCGCAGGTACTGCAGGACAAGTACGGCGGCTGGGCCAGCCGTCAGTGCATTGAGGACTACCTCGAGTACTGCAAGGTCTGCTTCGAAGAATACGGACACAGAGTTAAATATTTCCTTACCATCAACGAACAGAATATGATGGCGCTCTATATGGGCGGCCAGTACGGCGGCGAAAAGAACTGCTGGCAGGCCAACCACTACATGCTGGTGGCTCAGGCCAGAGCAATGATCTTATGCCACGAGATCTGTCCGGAAGCCTGGATTGCCCCGGCACCGAACATCACGGCCATCTACCCGGCCACTTCCTCCCCGGAAGACAACCTGGCAGCCATGGACTTCGATCAGCTGCGCAACCGCCTCTTCCTCGATACGGCCTGCTTCGGCACGTATCCGGAAGCCTTGATCAACTGGTGGAAAGACAATGACGTCATGCCGGAAGACATCACGGAAGAAGACATGAAAAACATGAAAAACGCCAAGCCGGACTTCATCGCCTTCAACTACTACGGCGCCGGCACGGTCCGCTACATCAGCAAGGAAGACGGCATCAAAGCCAAAGCGGAAGCCATGGAAAAGATGGACTTCATGACCGGCTTAATGACTTACCCGGGCATGTGCCAGGCGGTCAAAAACCCATTGCAGGAAGTCACTTCCTACGGCATGGCCATCGACCCGATCGGCCTGCGCATCACGCTGCGCCAGTTATGGGAACGCTACCACCTGCCGTTATTAATTACCGAAAACGGCTGCGGTGTTCCGGATAAGCTCGAGGAAGACGGCACGATCCATGACCCGTACCGGATCGATTACTTAAGAAAGCACATCAAAGCCTGTCAGGAAGCCATCACGGACGGCGTGAACCTCATGGGATATTCCCCATGGTCCGCCTTCGACCTCATTTCCACCCACCAGGGTATCACCAAGCGTTACGGCCTCATCTATGTCGACCGCGATGAATTTGACTTAAAGGAAATGAAACGTTACAGAAAAGATTCCTTCTACTGGTACAAGAAAGTCATCGAATCCAACGGAGCCGATCTCGACTAAACCAATCAAAAAAGGCGACATAGTGAACTGCTAACGTAAAAGTAGACAAAACCCGAAAAGGCACATTGTCTACTTTTTTCATACAATGAAGTC
>CADCPY010000194.1 GCA_902803495.1 uncultured Erysipelotrichaceae bacterium | reverse complement strand
GGATCTTTGGCCTTGCGGGCAAATTCCTCATCCAGGGCAAATTCGGAAGGGGAAGTCGTCGTAGAATCGACGATCAGCAAGTCAATCTTGTGTTTGGCCATTTCATCGATGGATTCCCAGGCTTGTTTATGATTGACACCGTGATAGCGGATATCGCCGCTGTAACAAACCGTCTCTTCCGGTGTTTCGATTAAGAAACTTGATGAGCCCGGACACGGATGGTCGGAGAAGAACGGTGTCAGTGTGATCTCACCGATCTGAATCTTTTCTCCGTATTCAAACGGTGTGTAGCTGCGCGGTTCCTTCTTTCCTTCGATATGATCCAGCACTTCCAGTAAATCCAGGCCTTTTTTGTGGACGTAGACAGGAATATTTGGGTGTACCTTATCCATCTCACTCATATGGTCTAAGTGCAGATGACAGATAAAGACCGCCGTATTGAGATCCCCGTCTTCATAAGCGGCAAGAGGGTAGTCAAACAGATCCTTTTTCGCAAAGACATAAGGCACTTCCGGAATGCGGCCGAGATTTAAGGCATCCGTGACCCGGTGAGCGACTCTCTCTTTCACGTAGCCGTCGTAGACTTCGGAAAGCGGAGAGAACGGAGCGCCGAAATCAAAGATGACGCGGTCCTTGTTGTACTGCACGGCGATGACGATGCCCATGCCGAGCGTACCGCGGTAAAATGTGACTTTTGTTTTATTCATGCTCCACAACCTCCAGCGTATTTCTTTCGCGGTTATAGACGTAGGTTTCCTTTAAGTTGCAGTAGTAGTACGGGCACTCCAGATTGGCAATCATGGCTTTCCGGTTGGAAGAGTGGCACGGGATCAGCAGTTTGGCATTTACCATGTTGATGTAAGCCAGAATCTGGAAGGTTTCCGCATGCGGAGAGAAATATCCGTTTTCATAGAAATAAGTTTTGTGATATTCCATATTGCACTCTTCGATGATGGCACGCATCCGTTTCAGCTTCGGGTCGAAATCGCCGAGCGGGATTCCCGAGTGATGCAGATAGAGCGTCCTGGTGTTTTTATAGTCAAAGAGTTCCAGCATATTCGGATAGGTGTGCTGCACCAGATACTTTCTCGGATTCTTTAAGACTTCCTCTTTGGTGATCACCGTATTGTATTCCAGAATCTCCCTGAGATATTTCGGCTCTTCCTTATAGGTGTCCGGAACCATGACCGTAACCGGACGTTCAAAGAAGCGGTTGATGATATGCGCGCTTTCCGGCTCGTATACGATCGTGCGGTTTGCTTCCTTGGCGTACTCTGTGAAGTGCATGACATCGCTCATTTCTCTTTCGTAGTAGTTAAAGAGAACCAGTCCGTCAAAATCCTTCATCATTTTGGTAATGCGGCGGTCCAGCTCATCCTTGGTGATTAAGCCGTCTTTCGGCTCAAAGGAAGGGACGATCTTATGATCCTTGAAGTCTTCCGGTTTCAGATTGGAGAAAAAGC
Organism: uncultured Erysipelotrichaceae bacterium; assembly: GCA_902803495.1. Classification (GTDB taxonomy): domain Bacteria; phylum Bacillota_I; class Bacilli_A; order Erysipelotrichales; family Erysipelotrichaceae; genus RUG14871. Next base: position 10,629 of record CADCPY010000194.1, on the reverse strand, counting down.
GCGTTCCTTCGCAGGAAAGAATGTCGATCTTCTTGTTCTTAAGGTATTCGATCTCTTTTAAGAGATTGTCTCTGTACTTGCCGTAGACGAAGACGTCTCCCGTATGATGGAACTTCAGGTCCGGCGTTTCAATGTAGAATGAGTAATCCTGATAGGAATCGTCGTTGATGATGAAGCGCTTGACATGGATCGCTCCGACATCCGTTTCATCCGCCATGTCGGTATAATGCATTCCACGGATCGTTTCCACGCCTTCGTTGACCTCTTCCAGACCCTGTTCCAATTTTTGCGCAGGTGCAGAGAGGTAAACCGTGACGCTTGGATCGATCATGCCCATCATGCGCATGTGATCGAGATGCATATGTGTGATAAAGAAGGCCTGATTGTCGATCGGGTAGTCTTCCGCGGCAATCAGATCAGGGTAATTTTGAATGTCTTCCTTACGGTAGATTCCGTCAATCATCGGAATCTCATTGAGCCATAAGTAATCGGAAATGAAATTCTTCCGGGTGTTTACCGTCCCGTCAAACATGTCGAAGGCGGGATTGTAGGAAGTGCCGGCTTCAAAGAAAGCACGGTCGTTATTGTAGCGGATCTCCATGACGACTCCGCCGATGGTGTCCAGACCACTGTGAAAGGTAATTGTTGTTCTGTCTTTCATGATCATTCCTCCGAACACACTATTATAACATACAAAAAGCGGCTTTCTTGAGCCGCTTTGTCTGTTGATCTGTTACCGTTAGCCGAGAATGACGGAATCGTCGAAGAGGTCTTCGCCGGAAGCTTCGTTGAATTTCTTCAGAAGATCTTCCACCGTCAGCTTCTTCTTTTCTTCCCCGCGGACATCGTAGATGATATGTCCGTTATTCATCATGATGAGACGGTTGCCATGCTGGATGGCATCGTTCATGTTGTGGGTGATCATTAAGGTTGTCAGTTTGTTCTTGTTGACGATATCGTCCGTAATATCAAGAACCAACTTTGCCGTTTTCGGGTCAAGCGCTGCCGTATGCTCATCCAGTAAGAGCAGCTTCGGCTTTTTCAGCGTAGCCATTAACAGCGTTAATGCCTGTCGCTGACCGCCGGAGAGCAGGCCGACCTTGCTGGTAAGACGGTCCTCCAAACCCAGATGCAGGGTGGAGAGTACCTGACGGTATTCCTTGCGTTCCTCTTCGGTGATCTGCCAGCGCAGGGTTCTCTTTTCGCCGCGCCGCTTGGCCAGTGCGAGGTTTTCCTCAATCTGCATGTTTCCTGCGGATCCGATCATCGGATCCTGGAAGACGCGGGAGAAGTAAGCTGCCCGCTTATAGTCCGGAAGACGGGTGATATCGATGCCGTCAATGACGATCTGTCCTTCATCCACCAGCCAGGAGCCGGCGATGGCATTCAGAAGGGTGCTCTTTCCGGCGCCGTTACCGCCGATGACAGTGACGAAGTCGCCGTCTTCGAGCGTAAGGCTTAAGCGGTCGAGCGCTATTTTCTCATTGATCGTTTTCGGATTGAATGTCTTGGAGATATTCTTAATTTCCAGCATGAGCTTTGTCTCCTTTCTTTCTGTGTTTCATATTCGGAACACTTAAGAAGATGGCGACCAGGATGGCAGTGAAGAGTTTCATGTCATTGGTCGGCAGTTTGAGCCATAAGACCACACCCATGGCGAAATAGTAGAGAATGCCTCCGATGATCACAAACGACAGCTGGACCCAGAGGTCGGTTGCCGAGCGGAAGATCAGATTTAAGAGGACTTCGCCGATAATGATGGCCGCAAGTCCGATGACCAGGGCACCGCGTCCGATCTGGACATCCGCGTAACCCTGATACTGTGCCAGTAAGCCGCCCGCGATGGCGACGATGCCGTTGGAGATCATTAAGGCTAACACTTTCGTGCGGGATGTGTTGATTCCCTGAGCCTTGCTCATCTCTTCGTTGTTGCCGGTCGCACGGATGGCGGAACCGATCTCCGTTCCGAAGAACCAGTACATAAAGCCGATCATGATCGCCACAACGATCAGGGAAATCAGGATGGCTTTCGGAATGTAGCGGGAAGAAAGCATTAAGTCGAAGTTGTCGACGTTGATGGCTTTGTTCGCCTTGTTTCCGAGAATGTGCAGGTTGATGGAGTAAAGACCGATCTGTGTCAGGATTCCCGCTAGGATCGGCGCGATATGGCAGACCGTATGCAGGAAGCCCGTGACGTAACCGCAGAGCATACCGCCCACAAAGGCAACCATAATTGCCAGCGGGGCAGGGATGCCGAGCGAGATCAGCGCAATCGTGATGGCTGCGCCGGTCGCAAAGGAGCCGTCTACCGTCAGATCGGAGAAGTTTAATAACTTATAGGTGATAAACAGTCCGATGGCTAAAAGGCCCCAAATCAGTCCCTGGGCGATATTGCCGGGTAACGATTTTATTAATGTATGAATGTTATAAGATGCCAGTAAAATCACAGAACTACCTCAGTTAATCAATTGGAACATAATCTTCCGGCAGGGTGATACCGTATTTTTCACAGTTGGCCGGATTGTATTTCTTGGTGTATTCCGGAGCGAACTGGATCTCCATGGTTGCCGGATCCGCACCGTTGACTAAAATCTCATAAGCCATTAAGCCGGCCTGGTAGCCGATCGTATCGTAGCTGATGGAGATGGTGACGCATCCGCAGCTCTTGCAGATTCCTTCTTCGCCGGCCACAACCGGTGTATTCGCATTCAAAGTTACGTTATTGATCGTTTCCGCGAAGGAAGCGCATGTATTGTCTGTCGGAACATAGATAACATCGCTCTCGTCGCAGGCGCTCTGTGTGACAGCGGCCAGATCGTTGGAATCGCTGAATGTGAAGCGCTTGACGCTGACACCCAGTGCTTTTAAGCTCTCTTCTACTACAGTTGCCTGGTAGTCGCTGTTCGCTTCGGCGGAACAGTAGAGAATACCGACGGACTTGGTATCCGGGAAGATCTCCAGGATCTGAGCCGCCTGCTGATCAAGCGGTGCAAGGTCAGAGACACCCGTGATGTTTTTGCCTGTGGTGCCGTTCCATGGGCTGATATCCAGTGCCGTGCCGTAGTGGGAAATGGATACGCCGACGATTGGAATGGAGCTTGTGGCGGAAGCGCTGGCCTGCAGGGCAGGGGTGGCGTTTGCCATGATCAGATCCACGTTTTCATTGACGAACTGGTTGGCAATGGTGTTGCAGTTGTTGGCGTCTCCGGAAGCGTTCTGGACATGGACTCTGTACTGACCCGGGAGCTTATCATCCAAAGCGCGGATGAAACCGTCCGTGGCAGCATCCAGAGCCACATGCTGAATGAGCTGGAGCACACCGATGTTGTAGATCTTTTCTCCGCTTTCTTCCTGCGGCTCTTCACTGGAAGAACAGCCGAAGAGGGAAACGGATAAGAGCAGTGCAAGCAGTAACGATAACAGTTTTTTCATTTTTTCTCTCCTCCTGATAAAGAAAACAGGTTCCGTGCTTACGGAACCTGCTGAACTTTTATCCTGCAAAAGTTATCAGTCAAAAACCATAAGCACACCGTGTTTTCTCTTGCCAAAATAAAAGCTAAAATAATAAGCCATGAATGTAAAAGCTACACAATATGCCATAGTTTTCTCCTCGTGGTTTTAGTTTAATCCTATTAAATAATGATGTCAACCGAAAAATGAAAATTGTTTACAGAACGTATGAAAATTTACATGAAACCCGTAAAATTTGTCAAAAACGGTGAATGTGCTTATAATTAGAACTGTTCCAACTTTTTTGGAACGTAATGAAAAGAGGTATTATGAAACGACTGATTACGCTCATCATTACTCAGATCATGGTATTTTACTTCGGTAACAGTCTGACTCCGATCAACGTGAATCTGACGGATACCGATATCTTTTATGTCGGTGAGAAGTTCTCCCAGGTCATCGAAGAAAGCGAAACCGATGACTTCACTTACGAGATCGTTGACGATCAGGGGAACACGGTCACCATTGACCAGGTGCAATTAGACAGGGAATACACCCTGAAGATAACAGCTTATAAAGGAAAGAAAACGACCGATATCGAAAAGAAGGTCATTTTCAAGGACAACAAGGCTCCGCGCATTCAGGCGGAAGCCGAGTATACGGTTCCTTATAATGAAACACTGACATACGATTATGATGACATGATTCTGATTGATGATAACTACGATTCCTTCGTAACGGTGAATTACGAAGAGATCGGCAAGGAAGAGATGGGAAAGGTTGGCACCTATACTCTGAATGTGACGGCAACAGATTCCTCCGGAAACACTTCCGTAAGAAACGGAATCCAGATCCACGTCATAGATGATGAAGCTCCGACGATCACGATCGGCTCCTTATCCACCAACAGGGATTATTCTCTCGGCGTCCTGCGCAGACAGATAAAAGCAAGCGACGCTGTGGACGGAGCAGTCGATGTGGTTCTTGAAAAAGAACTCGGCGAATACGCTAACGGCGACTACGATGTCATTGCCAAAGCCACGGACGCAGCCGGTAACACGGCACAAACCAGTTTCAAGCTGCACGTGACCGATGTCAATACGACGGTCTATACGCCGGCGATAGCACCGAACGCCACGGCACAGGCCATTGTGGACGAGGCGTTCCGCTTACTTGGAACGTACTCCGACTGCACAAGTCTGGTGGAGAACGCACTGAATGCGGCTGGTTTAACGGGAAGAAGCTATTCCAACGGCTGGTCGTCCTTATATAATGAGACGATCTACCGCAACGGAACGGTGACGGACGATCCGCAGCCGGGCGACATTATCTACTATGCACATAACTCTTCCAACACTTCCTCGCACGTTGCCGTCTATATCGGTAACGGCATGGCCATTCACGGAGGATGGGACGGCTACACGGTGGCCATCTTCTCCGCTTATGTGAACGGAGCCAGCGATCCGGTGTTTGTGCGTTATGCAAATGAATGATGAAGCAGATGCTTCATCTTTTCTTTTTGTCTGAATTTGTGGTACATTATAAGCACGTTACCAGGGGAAATCGAAGGTTTTTCCAAAGTGAGGGAAAATCGGTGAAATCCACGGAATATAGCGGTTTTTTCGCATGTTTTGTATTGACGCCATATCTTTCTTTTGGTAATATAATAACGTTGCTCCTTAATGGCGCAACCGCACTTATCTGGTTTAAGTACTTCGGTCACCAGGGTAGGCGAGTCTAGTAGAAAAGGAGGTACTATTATGTACGCAGTAATCGAAACTGGTGGAAAGCAGATCAAATGTGAAGTAGGCGAAGCAATCTTCGTTGAAAAACTGAATGTTGAAGCCGGTGAAACAGTCGTGTTTGACAAAGTCTTATTAGTCAGCGACAAGAAGACCCAGATTGGCACACCGTATGTTGAAGGTGCAACAGTCAAGGCTACAGTAGAGAAACAGGGAAAAGAAAAGAAGGTCCTGATCTTCAAGTACAAACAGAAAAAGGGTTCTACACGTCGTAAACAGGGTCATCGTCAGCCATACACGAAGTTAGTTGTTGAAGCTATCGAGGCTTAATCTTGATTAACGTAACTGTTCTGAAGCAGAATGGCGAGATTGCTTCCATCAAAGTAACCGGTCATTCCGAAAGTGCAGCGTATGGAAAAGATCTGATCTGTGCAGGCGTCAGCTGTGTCACAACCGGTGCAGCGAATGCCATGGACATATTAGTTCATGATGACTGCGAGTTAACGTGTGTTGACAATCTATTCCAAATAGTTGTTAAGCAGTCAACTCTCAACAGCCAGCTGATTCTGAATACTCTTCTGATTCAACTTCAGACGATTGAGGAATCGCATGGTAAATATATTAAAATTCACATTACGGAGGTGTAAAAATGAAATTTGTATTAAACATCCAGATGTTCGCGTCTAAAAAAGGTGTTGGTAGCACAAAGAATGGACGTGATTCTCATAGCAAGAGACTTGGTGCCAAGAAGTCTGACGGTCAGTTAGCTTTAGCTGGTAATATTCTTTACAGACAGCGCGGTACAAAGGTTTACCCGGGCGTGAATGTCGGCATCGGTGGAGATGACACATTATTTGCCAAGGTGACTGGTATTGTCAAATTCGAACGCGTTGGAAAAGATAAGAAACAGGTTTCTGTCTATCCACAGGCTTAATGAAAATGAGAATCTCCCCAATTGAGGAGATTCTTTTTTCCATTTCCCCAAGGAGGTTAATTTATGTTTGTTGACCGTGTAAAAATATCGGTAAAAGCCGGCAAGGGCGGCGACGGAATCGTTGCCTACCGGCGTGAAAAATATGTACCGCTCGGCGGACCTGCCGGCGGAGACGGCGGAAAAGGCGGTTCCGTCATTTTCGAAGTGGATTCCAATAAGTCCACGCTGCTCGATCTTCGTTACAACAAGATCATCAAGGCGGAAGACGGCGGAAGAGGCAAGATCAAGAAGATGCACGGAGCGGACGGCCAGGACGTCATCGTCAAGGTACCGCTCGGTACGATCGTTAAGGATCTCGCGGACGGTCATATCATCGCTGATTTGACCTATCAGAATCAGCGCGCCGTGATTGCCAAAGGCGGAGACGGCGGCAGAGGAAACTACCATTTCATGTCCAGCCGCAATACAGCTCCGGACTTTGCGGAAAACGGTGAGATCGGCGAAGAGAAGGAAATTCAGGTGGAACTGAAGCTTTTGGCAGATGCCGGACTCGTCGGATTCCCGTCCGTCGGAAAGTCCACATTCCTGTCCGTTGTTTCAGCTGCCAGACCGGAAATCGCGGACTATCACTTTACAACACTGGTTCCGAATCTCGGCGTTGTCAAAGTCAAGGACGGAAGAAGCTTTGTATTGGCAGACCTGCCGGGATTAATTGAAGGCGCATCGGAAGGCAAGGGACTCGGGCACGAATTCCTGCGTCATATCGAGCGCTGCCGCGTCATTATCCATGTGGTGGATATGGGCTCCGAGGAAGGCAGAGACCCGATTGAAGACTATCAGATCATCAATCATGAGCTCGAAGCCTATCAGTACCGCTTAATGGAACGCCCGCAGGTGGTCGTTGCCAATAAGATGGATCTGGACAATGCCGAAGAAAACCTGGCCAGATTCAAGGAAGCGTATCCGGATGTCAAGGTATTCCCGGTCATTACCCTGATTGAGGAAGGTCTGGAACCTGTTTTGTATGAAGTAATGAATTTACTGGAAACAACACCGACATTCCCGCTCTTTGACGAGGAGGAAGAAGGGGTTGTCTATAAATATGAACCGGAAGACAACGAGATCCATGTCCGTAATCTGGGGAACAACCAGTGGCGCTTATACGGCGACCGCATTGAAAAGATGTTCCGCAGACAGAAATTCGATACGGAAGACGATGTATTCCGTTTCGGAAACACATTGCGTAAGATGGGTGTGGACGATCTCCTGCGTGAGGCCGGGGCACTCGACGGAGACACGGTTTTCATCCTCGAGTATTCCTTTGAATTTGTAGAAAGCTACGACTAAAGATTCTATTCATTAGAATCTTTTTTCTTGTTATAATAGTAAGAGGTGATTCATTATGCTAGCTTTTATTACGGGTAAAGTACATTCCTATGGATTTGATTACGTGATCCTTGAAAACAGCGGGATCGGCTTCCGCATCAACTACATGCATCCGGAAACCCTTGCCTTAAACAAGGAAGTTACGATCTATACCTATCAGCATGTCCGGGAAGATGAAATCAGCCTCTTCGGCTTTGCGTCTTCGCAGGAATATGATCTTTTCATGTCGCTGATTCAGGTCAAGGGAATCGGCCCGAAGACGGCTCAGAACATTCTTGCACACAGAAGCGTCAATGAGCTGATCAGCATTATCGAAAACAATGATGTGAATTCATTGAAGGCACTGCCGGGAATCGGAGCAAAAGCCGCCAGCCAGATCATTCTGGACTTAAAGGGCAAGCTCGTGCATTCGGACGAAGCAGCCAAGAAGGAAGCAAATCCGGAGTTGGAAGATGCCATCGGTGCCTTAAAGACATTGGGATACAAACAGAACGAAATCACACCGATCATGAAAGAATTACAGAAACATACGGAACTGAAGAGTTCCGAGGAATTCGTACGGCTGGGACTGCAGCTGTTATTGAAGCGTAAGGGAGGATAAGATGGAAAGTACGTTTGAAGAATTAAACCGTGCCAATGATGAAGAATCCTCACTGCGCCCGCAGTCGCTGGATGAATATGTCGGCCAGAAGGAATTAAAGGAAAACTTAAGGATCTTTATTCAGGCGGCCAAAAACAGAAACGAATCGCTGGACCATGTGCTCTTATACGGACCTCCGGGACTGGGCAAAACGACCATGGCCTATATTATCGCCAATGAGCTCGGCAGCAATATCAAGATCACAACCGGTCCTTCCATTGAAAAGAGCGGCGACTTAGCCGGTATCCTGAGTTCGTTGGAACCGGGAGACGTTCTCTTTATCGATGAGATCCACCGTCTGCCGAAGCAGGTGGAAGAGGTTCTCTATCCGGCCATGGAAGACTATTCCATTGACATCATGGTGGGAAAGGATTCCACATCGCGCTCCATCCGCCTCGATCTGCCGGCCTTTACCTTAGTCGGAGCAACCACACGGGCAGGGGATCTTTCCTCGCCATTACGTGACCGTTTCGGCATCAAGGACAAATTAAACTATTACAGCACGGAAGAACTCTCGCAGATCGTGAGCAGAACTTCCCGCGTCTTAAATACCACCATCGATCCGGAAGCGGTCGTGGAGATTGCCAAGCGTTCCCGCGGAACGCCGCGTATCGCCAACAACCTCTTCAAGCGTGTAAGAGACTTTGCCCAGGTCTTAAATGACGGGCATATCTCCATGGAAGTCACAAAGCATGCTTTGGAGCGCTTAAAGGTCGATGAGCTGGGACTGGATGATGTTGACATCCGCTACTTAAAAGGAATTATTGAGCGCTTCCACGGCGGTCCGGTAGGACTGGAAGCAATCGCTTCCTCCATTTCGGAAGAAACGACCACGCTGGAAGACGTATATGAGCCGTACTTGCTGCAGATCGGTTTTATCAACCGTACCCCGCGCGGCAGAGTTGTTACGGAAAAAGCCTATGATCATTTAAAGATCGATCATAATCAGGGGTTATTTTAGAAAGAACAAATTGTTATGAAAGTTGTGATTACCTGCGGCGGGACCGGCGGACATATCTATCCGGCGCTGTCCTTAGCCGATGCATTAAAAGAAACGGAAAATGCCGATATTCTCTTTATCGGTACGCCGAACCATATGGAAGCCAGAATTATTCCTGAGCACGGATACGCCTTTGAATCCGTGGAAGCGAAGGGATTTAACGGCGGCCTTTTGGCGAAGGTCTCGGCCTTTCTTTTGATGATGAAGCAGACCCGCACGGCCATGACGATCTTAAAGAAATATCAGCCGGATATCGTTGTCGGATTCGGAGGCTATGTAAGTGCTCCGGTCATTCAGGCAGCGCACAAGCTGCACATCAAGACCATGCTGCATGAGCAGAATGCCTTTGCCGGCAAGGCAAATCTTTATCTGGAACGCTTTTCCGATGCGGTGGTGGCGGTTTATGATAACGTCAAAAAGCAGTTCAAGGGAAACGTCTATCTTCTGGGCAATCCGCGTACCTATACGGCCTTGCACCATAAGTCCGATGTCACAAAGGAAACGTATGGCTTATCCAAAGACAAACCGATGGTCTTATTCGTCATGGGCTCTCAGGGCTCTGAAAGCGTGAATGCGCTGATGAAGAACATCCTGAAAAAGCTGGGCGGACGCGATTATGAAGTTCTCTATGTGACAGGGGAAGCCCACAAGGATGAGTTCGATCCGTCCGAATACCCGGAAAATGTCCACTTTACCCCTTATGTGGACCAGGTGGCACTCCTGCCGGATACCGACCTGATTGTTACCAGAGGCGGAGCTACGACAGCTGCCGAAATCAGCGTCTTCGGTACGCCGGCCATTATTATCCCGAGTCCGTATGTCCCGAATAACCACCAGGAGATCAACGCCCTGGCTCTGGTAAAAAGCGGTGCTGCGTTTTTAAAGAGGGAAAAGGAACTGGAGGAAAACGACTTTATTGCCACGCTGGATGCTTTAATGAAGGATCCTAAACTGCGTAAGAAAATGTCCGATGCGGCAAAGAGCGTTTCCTATCCGAACAGTGCAACTGACATGATTCAGTTAATGAAAGACTTAATACATGAGTAATATCGAAAAAGGACCGGATTACATCTTCCGCAAGAGCGAGGAAGCCAAACAGAATAAAGCCAAACGGCACGTCCGCAAGAGAATCGTGATTCTGATGGTTCTTTTCGTTCTGGCTGTTTTAGGCATGATCTACTACTACTCTCCGCTCTCCCGTATCACATATATCAATATCAGCGGAAACGACAAAATCTCCGAAAGCGAGATCTTAAAGCTGATCGAAGTACGGGAAGGGGATCTCAGAGTCAAGGCGACCAAGGCCATTCTTCGCGACAAGCTGGACAACAATCCGTTTATCGCTTCCTTTGAAAGCAGCATCGACCTGCAGGGCCGGCTGAATCTCGTGATTCATGAAAAGGAACCGATCGCCTACGTCATGGAAGACAATCCGCTGGTTCTCTTTTCCGATAAAACAACGCTGAAACTTACCAGC
>CADCPY010000193.1 GCA_902803495.1 uncultured Erysipelotrichaceae bacterium | reverse complement strand
GCACTGAATCTGAACCGGGATGTCTATGCCATTCCCTATCCGCTCTCGGAAGATGTGAGCGGCTGCAACTATCTCATCCAGCAGGGAGCCAATCTGATCTGCGAATATGATGAGATTGCGAAACTGAAAAATGTATTTGACAAAAAGGAAGAAATCTTTTTATAGTTATACAATAGGAAGTGATAAGATGAAAAAACTTGTGATTGTGGAATCTCCATCAAAAAGTAAAACCATAGAAAAGTATCTGGGTGAGGATTATCAGGTCGTCTCTTCCAAGGGTCATATCCGCGATTTAGCCACGACAGGAAAGGGCGGTCTCGGGATCGACGTGGAAAACGGCTTCAAGCCTACCTATGTTATAAATAAAGATAAGACATCCGTCGTCAAGGATCTCAAATCCAAAGTCAAGCAGGCGGATGAAGTCTATCTGTCGACTGACCCGGACCGTGAAGGAGAAGCGATTGCGTGGCACTTGGCACAGGAACTCAACCTGGATCTGAATCAGCAGAACCGGGTCGTTTTCAATGAAATCACCAAGGATGCCGTCAAGAAGGCCTTTTTGCATCCGAAATACGTCGATATGGATCTGGTGCATTCCCAGGAAACAAGAAGAATGCTGGACCGCATCATCGGTTTTAAACTTTCCACCTTATTACAGTCCAAAATCAAAAGCAAGTCCGCAGGAAGAGTGCAGAGCGTGGCTCTGAAACTGATCTGCGAAAGGGAAAAGGAGATTCAGGCCTTTATCCCGGAAGAATACTGGACGATCCATGCTGCCTTTGTGAAAGACGGCATCAAGGTCAATGCCGAACTGAATAAGGTTGCCGGCAGGAAACCTGATATCAAAAACGAAGAGGAAGCCAATGCCATCATTCAGAACTGCGGGAAGGATTTTGTCGTTTCCAAAGTCAACGAGAAACTGACGACCCGTTCCGCCAGACTGCCGTTCATTACTTCCACCATGCAGCAGGAAGCTTCCACGAAGCTGAACTTCTCCGCCAAAAAAACCATGCAGGTCGCTCAGAGACTCTATGAAGGTGTCTCCATTGACGGGGAATATACCGGTTTGATCACGTACATGCGTACCGACTCCACACGTCTGAGCGATACGTTTGTTTCCGCTGCCAAGGCTTTGATTGCCGAAAAGTGGGGCAAGGAATATGTCGGGTACTACCGCACGAAAAACGATGCGAATGCGCAGGATGCCCATGAGGCCATCCGTCCGACTTCTTTGGCCAATTCACCGGAGAAGATCAAGGACTCCTTAACCAACGATCAGTACCGTCTGTACCGTCTGATCTATTACCGCGCTCTGGCATCCTTAATGGCCAACGTGAAGCTCAATTCCACAACGGTGACCTTCACCAGCAAGGATTACGATTTCACGGCCAGCGGATCCGTCATGGTGTTTGACGGTTATCTCAAAGCCTACCGGGAATACGAATCTTCCAAAAACGAGGAACTGCCGAAGTTTACGGAAACGGAAAACGTCAGTGCCGAGAAAGTGGAAGGCAAGCAGCATTTCACGGAACCGCCGCTCCGTTATTCCGAAGCCCGTTTAATTAAGGAACTGGAAGAGCTCGGCATCGGCCGTCCTTCCACCTATGCGATGATTTTAGACACCATCGTTCAGAGAAAATACGTCACATTGGAAAAGAGCTCCGAAGGCTCCAAGACGAAGGTGTTCGTCCCGACAGAGCAGGGGAATCTGACTAACGACAAGCTGGAAGAATACTTCAGTCAGATCATTAACGTCGAATATACAGCCAATATGGAAAAGGAACTGGACAAGATTGCCGACGGTTCCCTGGAATCGCTGGATGTTTTAACCCGTTTCTACGATGACTTTATGCCGCTGGTGGATAACGCCTACGCCAAGATGGAAAAGGTGAAACCGGAATCCACGGGTGAAGTCTGTCCGGAATGCGGTAAGGAACTGGTCATCCGCGACGGCAAATACGGAAAGTTCATCTCCTGCAGCGGTTATCCGAAATGCAAATACACCCGCAATCTGGAAACCAAGGAAAAGGAAGAGCCGGAGAAGCTCGGCATCTTCTGTCCGGAATGCGGCGGAGAGCTGATTAAGCGGAAGAGCCGTTACGGAACGTATTTTATCGGCTGTTCCAACTATCCGTCCTGCCACTACATTAAACCGGATGAAAATGCGAAGAAGACGCAGCGCCGTTTCTATCCGAGAAAGAAAAAAGCCAATGCCTAAGGTAAAGATCATTGGCGCCGGTTTGGCGGGAAGTGAGGCTGCCTACCAGCTGATTTCCAAGGGAATTGAGGTGGAACTCTATGAAATGCGTCCAAAAAAGAGTACACCTGCCCATAAAACAGCCAATTTCTCGGAACTGGTCTGTTCCAACTCGCTGCGCTCCAATGCCTTGACCAACGGAGTCGGCTTATTAAAAGAAGAAATGCGCCGTTTCGGATCCTTGATCATGGATGCGGCGGAGAAATATCAGATTCCGGCCGGAAGTGCGCTGGCGGTCGACAGGGAAGGCTTTTCTTCCTATATTACGGAAGTCATTAAAAGCAGTCCGTTCGTAACAGTCATCGAAGAGGAAGTGGATCATATTCCGGAAGGACCGACGATCATTGCCAGCGGTCCGCTCTCTTCGGAAAAGATGTGCGAAGCCCTACAGGATTACTTCCATAAGGACTTTTTCCATTTCTTTGATGCAATCGCACCAATCGTCTATAAAGATTCCATCGACTTCTCCAAAGCCTACTACAAAAGCAGATACGGCGTCGGAGAAGATGACTATATCAACTGCCCGATGACGCGGGATGAGTTTTTCAACTTCTACCGGGAGCTCATCAATGCCAAAATGATTGACCTTCATGAATTTGAACAGGTCTTTTTCGAAGGCTGCATGCCGATTGAGGAAATGGCCAGACGAGGCATGAAGACCATGCTGTTCGGGCCTCTGAAGCCGGTCGGACTTTCCGATGATACCCATCATCCGTACGCCGTGGTCCAGCTCAGACAGGACAATGCCCGCGATTCGCTTTACAACATCGTCGGCTTCCAGACCCATCTGACGTATGGCGAGCAGAAGCGCGTCTTCTCGATGATTCCGGGGCTGGAACATGCGGAATTTGCGCGGTACGGGGAAATGCACCGGAACACCTATATCAACTCTCCAAGCCTTTTAAAGGCGACGTATCAGGATAAAACCAGAGACGATCTCTTCTTCGCGGGTCAGTTGACCGGCGTGGAAGGATATATTGAAAGTGCCGCCAGCGGCATGCTGGCCGGGATCAATATGGCGTTATATCTGAAAGGGGAAACACCGCTGATTCTGCCGGATACCTGCATGATCGGAGCCATGGCGAACTATATCACGCATGCCTCCAAAGACAGCTTTGCGCCGATGAATGCCAATTTCGGCATTATGCGCTTACTGAAAGACTGCCCGAAGAACATGCGCAAGGAGTTCCTTAGCAAGCAGGCACTGGAAGTCATTCAGCCTTATATTGATTTATGGAAGAATATTTAGAAGCGTTTCAAACCTATCTGAAAACGACAAACAGTTCTTCAGAACATACCTATGATTCTTATTCGCGGGACGTGTCCCGCTTTTTGGCTTTTCTGAAAAAGGAAGGCGTGGACGACTTACAGAAAGTGGACCGCATCTTAATCGCGGCGTATCTCAGGGAACTGCGCGGCGGCTCCAAAGAACACAAGGCTTTGCAGAATTCTTCCGTGGCCCGCAATCTGAGCGCTCTTAGAACGTTTTATCGCTTCTTAATGGAGAATTACGGGATGGAGAAGAATCCCTTTGAAAAGGTCTCTACGGTTAAGCAGAACCGCAAGCTGCCGGAATTCCTCTTCTTTGAAGAAATGGAACAGTTTTTAGACAGCATCGATACGACCGCCAAATTCGGTAAGCGCAATCGGGCCATGTTTGAACTCATGTATGCCTGCGGGCTGCGAGTTT
>CADCPY010000192.1 GCA_902803495.1 uncultured Erysipelotrichaceae bacterium | reverse complement strand
CTTTCTCTTTCGCAATGGCGGCACTCAGCGCAACCACTTCATTGAAAGTGGAAGCCGTTTCCGCGACCGGCATGGAAACATCCTTATTTAACAGGGAGTTATTGCGCAGGCAGTGGTTATGGAAAGCATGTCCCAGCTCATGGGCCAGTGTGATCACATCGCTCAGCGTGCCGTCGAAGTTGGTGAGGATGCGGCTTTCCTTTAGGGAATCCACGGAAGAACAGAAAGCTCCTCCGACTTTTCCTTCATGCGGATAGAAGTCGATCCAGGCTTCATCGAAGGCTCTCTGGATCATCTCCGCCTCTTCTTCATCAAAGCCCTTGAATAAGGAGACCAGGTAATCTCTGGCATCCTCCGTGGTAAAGGTATCGCTGTTTCCTTCCAGCGGTGCAAAGAGATCGTAGAACGGCAGTCCGTTTTCGTGTCCCAAAAGTCTGCCCTTGGCTTTCATATATTCATGGAATTTCGGCAGGTACTCATTGATGGCACCCAGCAAGGCGTCCAGTGTTTCCTTTTTCATATGGGCATCCTTCAGTGTCTCATCCAGTGGGGAATCATAGCCGCGCAGCTGGCAGTGGGAGATGACTTCCATCTTGATGGAGTTTAAGGAGAACGCCACGGCATCCTTGATTCGGTCATAGGATCTTAATTCCGCTTCATAAGCGCTCTTTCTCACTTCCGCACTGGCATCGTAAGCCTTGTTGCGGATATCGGAAAGGTTGGTAATCTTTCCTTCGTATTCGACCGGTACCGTGGAAGTCAGATAGCTCTGCAGCTCTCTCCAGGCACGGGAGCCGGAGATCTCATAGATGCTGATGGCTTCTTCCACTTCCGGAGAAAGCGTATAGCGGGAGCTTTCCCTGATGTTTTTCAAATAGAATTCGTGTTCTTTCAAAAAAGCGTTGTTTTCGATCAGTGCCTCCAGATCTTCGCATCCGGCAATGTATTTTACAATGGCGGTGTTCGGAGAAGAAAGCCGGCTCAGCTTCTTGGCCAGTCTGCCGCTGACAGCGGAAGAGGTGGCGTCTTTGGTGTTTACGGAACGATTCAGATGGGCAAAGGAAAACAGTTTTCCGGCCGTCAGCTGAATCTCTATGGTGGACTTCAGAGCCTTGACCAGTACGTCTTCCGCATTTCCACTCAGATCTTTCGTGAATTCCTCCATTCCGTTGATCAATGTATCCAGCAGATCTTCATCCTTCTGAAACTGCGGGTCATCATACCCGCGATACAGTTTGGTAAGTGACCATTCCTGATTCATGTTGTATTTCCCCCTTATTGTGTTTTATTATACCATGGCTTTTATTTTCTCTTCGCTTTGTGCTTTTTGTGCACAGTTGACAAAATGTCACACGGATTTTCTTCTGTTTTTCCGGTACTTCTGTCTATAATGAAGTTGAAGAGAAGAAGGCATTTCCATCATTGATAAGAACAGGGTTGTTTTCCCAATGCTGTTAAGGAGGGAAGAAAATGAAGAAAGCGGGTATTCTGTTACTGATTGCGCTGATCTGCGGCATGTTACTGTCGTGCAGCGGGAAGGTGCAGGACGTGAATCTGAAAGACTATGTTACATTGAAGCTGGACGGGTACAGCGGTAAAGCAACGGCGGAAGCGGTATTGGACCATGCGAAGCTAAAGGAAGACACCGGCATGGAAAACAGTGAAGACCTGGTGCAGGTATCACTCAGTAAAGCATCCATGATAAAAAACGGTGACGTGCTGAAAGTGCAGTGGAAGGTAAATACGGAAGAGATGCCGAAAGAAAAGTGGCATGTGATTTATGAAGACTACGACGTAACCGTCGGAGAAGACACGGCAGCCCTTCCGGAAGAGTACAGCGTACTGAAAGATACGGAAGAGTGGAAGAAGACGTTCCTGTTTGCGAGCGGCAGAGATCTGCCGAACAGGATTGCGGAGTATTCCCTGAAGGAGATCGTCTGTTCCTACAACCGGCTTTACAGCCGCTGCGAATACGAAGCGGAAGACGGAAAGAAACTCTATGTCCGTCTCAGCAATACCGATCAGCAGATCTTAACGGAAAACCATCTCTATCTTCCTGTAAGGGATCTGGGCACCTATGAAGATGAGGAAGATTTCATGCACTACGGAGCGACGTATACCTACAGGGGCTATGAGCAATCCGACGGGAAGTATTCCTACCTGCTCTTTCAGTGCAGATCCAATGCGGAAGAGGGAAACTTCTTTGTGTCCCTGGAAAGCGAAGACGGAATCTCTTTTGAGGAAGCCTTAACGGCCCTGCGGATCATCCGCGGCGTCGTAAAGGAAGAGGCAAAGGAAGACGACTGGGTAAGAGCGCTGAAGGAAGAACATCTTACGGAACTGCCGGCAGATGCCAAGGCGCAGGTTTACCTGATCTATCCGCGAGCGGACGATGTCTGGCTGAACAGAAAGGAACACACCGGAATCAATGAGTATTCCGTCAATGCGGTAACCTTAACAAAAGACGGGTTCTTCTATATCGGCAGCGCAGACGGATCGGATCGGACATTTATCGGAAAATACGAATCCGTTTCCGGAAACCTCTATCGCTTCTACGGGGAAGAAGGTCTTTGGGGAAGCGACGGAGACAGAACACCGGAAAAGGATGTTCAACTGGACCCAAATGACACCAGAGGATACTTTGAACTCTTGGAAAACGGCGCGATGCGGATGCTGGATCAGAACCGGAAGCCATATTATCAGGATGAGGAAAAGAACATTCTGTATCTGATCGGTACGGAAGACAGATATCAGAAATAAGGAAGGGGTCATGGCATGAAGTGTAAAGTGATTCTTTTGATCACGGTGCTTGTACTGCTTACGGGCTGCACAGCACCAGAGGAGAAAGCCATAAAGGAAATCAACCTGAATCCATACCTCAGCATTGAAGAACAGGGGGTTGATGGGGAAGGTGTGGCAGCCTGGGCAATCGATGAAGCGGAATTAAAAAAGGAAATCGGAACAAACGACTCCCT
>CADCPY010000191.1 GCA_902803495.1 uncultured Erysipelotrichaceae bacterium | reverse complement strand
GCCCAGACCGTGCGTGATGTCATAGAAGGCGCTCAGCTCATGTTCGAGCGGATGGCAGGACCACTTATGCGGCTTGTCGATACGCGCAAAGTTATTGATGGCCCAGGACGATGCCCACATTAAGTTGGCTCTGGCTTCATAGTTATCCGGTTCTTTCAGGGCAATCGGCGCATATTTGATGACCGTCTTCATTAAGCCTTCGAGGAATTTATCCAGCATGTACATGCCTTCCTCTCTGGCAAAGTAGACTTCAATGATATGCGAGAGAATATCGGCCGATCCGCAGGCGGTCTGATACGCAGATACCGAATAGGTATTCGTCGGATCGAGGAAGGATACTTTCGGCTGCATCTTCGGGTCGCTTCGGCCCAGTTTTTCTTTGGTTTCAAGATTGGTGATGACTCCGCCCGGATCCATCTCCGAGCCGGTTGCCGCAATGGTTAAAACCGTGATCAGAGGCAGTGCCTTTTCGATTGGCGCTTTCTTCTTCACCAGATCCCAGTAGTCGTCTCCCGTGAAGTATCTTCCGGCACACATCAGCTTGGAGGCGTCAATGACGGAGCCGCCGCCAACCGCCAGAATGACATCGATGTCATGCTCCTTGCAGAGATCGGCGCCTTTGGCGACCGAGGTGATCCGCGGGTTCGGCTCAATACCGCCCAGTTCATACACTTCGAGTCCGGCCTCATTCAGTAACGTCATGATCCTGTCGTAAAGACCGGTTTTCTTGATGGAACCGCCGCCGTACGTTAGCAGCACTTTGTTGCCGCACAGTTTCAGTTCCTTCGGCAGCTCGCTTAAATAACCCTGTCCGAAATAGACTTTCGTCGGAATATCGTAAATAAAGTCCTTCAACATTTGCGTCCCCTTTTCTAGTCCGGTGTTGTGACATTATACAGAAACTCTTCGGCGCTCTCCAAGTCCTGCTTGGTCCAGACCTTGTCAAAGTCGATCGGGTCCACTTCATTCTCATACAGATGCGCGCCCGGAGTGATTTTCGAAAGTTCGTTCTTCTCGTTGGCCTCAATTTCCATGGAAGTGATCAGGCTGTATTCGTTAAACGGCCGGCAGTCGATGGAAAGGATGCCCTTTCCGCCTCTCGGATTGCCTTTTTCGTCGTAGTTGGTATTCCAGTTTAAGACAAAGGAACACTCACAGTCATAGTAGTTCAGATCCATGATCAGTTCCTTGCCGATATATTGTTGCAGATGTGACAGAATCTCCATGCGGATCTCCTCCCTGTTCTGATTCCATTGTACCGCAAAACGGCGGGCGACATGCGCTTTATACATCTTCAGTACCTTCTCATCCGCCGGCAACAGTTCCGCATCTTCATCGTAAGCCGTGATCCAGCGGATGCCGCTGTGATCGTGCAGATGCATCTCTTCCGACTCTAAGGCACAGATGTAGCAGGTCATGTGCAGATGAAAATCCTCGTAGTCATGATCCACAACGCCGAGCTCTTCCTTTACCTCAAGGGGCAGTTCCATCTCTTCCAGCAGTTCCCGCTTCACGGCTTCCTCGCCGGATTCGCCTGCTTCGATCTTGCCGCCCGGAAATTCCCAGAATCCCTTCTGCTTTCCGTACAGACGCCGCGCAATCAGGATGCGTCCGCTTCGCTCAATGATGGCACATGCGACATTTACCGTTTTCATAGCACCCACCTCTTTATTCCTTATTATATTATATACGGAATCCCCTCTGTTTTTGGATGAGAGTTGTTTTCAATTTCACAACTTCGGTGGTTTTTTTCCCGGGGGAAATTTGTTAAAATTGAATTAGAAGTAGACAGATATCATATCGAATGAAGAGACCGGGAGAGACTAGACTTAGCGCCGAAGGGGAAGCAAGAACTCTCAGGCAAAAGGACCGGTTTTGGACGAAACTCTGGAAAGCAATGCGCACCAAAGAAGCAATCGTAACGAGAATCTTTCAGGTTTAGGACAGAGGCAAAGAACATTCTTTCTTTGCCTCTTTTTCAATAGGAAGGGAAGTAATCATCATGGAATTAAAAACACCCCTGTATGAGGAACACGTTGCCTTAAACGGCAAGATCGTTCCGTTTGCCGGCTATTTACTGCCGGTACAGTACCCCACAGGCGTCATCAAGGAACACATGGCCGTCCGTACGGCAGCCGGACT
Source organism: uncultured Erysipelotrichaceae bacterium (assembly GCA_902803495.1). GTDB lineage: Bacteria > Bacillota_I > Bacilli_A > Erysipelotrichales > Erysipelotrichaceae > RUG14871. The sequence goes on along the minus strand of CADCPY010000191.1, from coordinate 4,439 downwards.
CTTCGATGTCTCCCATATGGGCGAGATCATCTTCAAGGGAGAAACGGCACTGGCCTCACTGAATCACATTCTGACCAACGACTACACCAACATGAAAGTCGGCAAGGTCCGCTACGGCGTCATGTGCAACGAGTCCGGCGGCACCATTGACGATTTAATCGTCTACAAATTTGCGGAAGACTACTACTTCGTGGTCGTCAACGCCTCCAACCGTCACAAGGACTTTGCCCACATGAAGGCCAACATCCTGCCGGGCACGGAAATAGAAGACATCTCCGATTCGTTAGCCCAGGTGGCACTGCAGGGTCCGAAAGCGTTCGCCATCATGGAAAAGCTCCTAAAGGAAGACGACATTCCGCGCAAGTACTATACGGCGAAGGAACATGTCGACCTCTCTGGAATGGACTGCATCATCTCCTATACCGGCTATACCGGGGAAAGCGGCTTTGAGATCTATACGGCCAAGGAAAATGCCGTGAAGCTCTGGAGACTCTTACTCGAAACCGGGAAGGACGAAGGACTCATCCCGTGCGGACTCGGCGCCAGAGACACACTGCGTTTGGAAGCTGCCATGCCGCTGTACGGACATGAGATGGATGAAGACATTTCACCGCTGGAGACCAATCTGAACTTCGGTGTGAAGATGAATAAGGAAGAATTCATCGGCAAGGAAGGTTTATTAAAGCGCGGTGAGCCGAAGATCACAAGAGTCGGACTGGAGATGGTGGATCGCGGTATCATGCGCGAACACCAGGATCTCTTTGTCGGCGAGAAGAAGATCGGACATACCACTTCCGGCACCCACTGCCCGTACTTAAACAAGGCGGTGGCCATGGCCTTAGTGGAGAAGGAATATGCGACCATCGGCACCGAAGTCACGGTGGATGTCCGCGGACGCAAACTGAAAGCAAAGGTAATTGAATTACCGTTCTATACCAGGGAAAAATAAACAGAAGGAGGAATTACAACATGTTTAACTATCCTGAAGAATTAAAATATACCCGCTCCCATGAATGGGTCAAAGAAGAAGACGGCCACTATGTCGTCGGTTTAACGGACTACGCGCAGGATGCCTTAGGCGATATCGTCTTCATCAACCTGCCGGAAGTCGGTGACTCCGTCGCCAAAGAAGAAGCCTTCGCCGATGTTGAAAGCGTCAAGGCCGTCAGCGATGTCTTCTCCCCGTTTGACGGCACGGTCCTCGAAGTCAATGAGGAACTCCTGGACGAACCGCAGAAAGTCAATGAAGACCCGTACGGTGCCTGGCTGATCAAAGTCGAAAAAACAGGCGAAAACGAAGAATTATTAAACGCGGAAGAATATGCAAAGGTAGTCGCAGAAGAGGCGTAATATGGGAAGATATGTTGTATCGGGAAAAGATGAACAACAGGAAATGCTTCGCACGCTGAATCTGAATTCTTTGGATGATCTCTATGAAGACGCCCCTGCCTCCGTATTGAATCCGGAACTGGATCTTCCGGAAGGCATGAGCGAGATGGAAGTCTTACGGAAGATGGATGAGATGGCGGATAAAAACCGCAAGTTCTCCCAGATCTACCGCGGAGGAGGAGCCTACAATCATTACATTCCGGCCGTGGTAACTTCCGTTACCGGCAAGGAAGAGTTCCTGACCGCCTATACGCCGTATCAGGCGGAGATCTCCCAGGGAATCCTGCAGTCCATCTTTGAATATCAGACACTGATGTGCGAGATCACGGGGCTGGATGTCTCCAACGCTTCCGTCTATGACGGAGCCGTGGCCGCTGCCGAAGCGATCTTCATGTGTCTTGAGCGGAAAAAGAATACGGTTCTGGTTTCCGAAACGGTCCATCCGGACACACTGGAAGTCATTCAAACCTATTGCGAAAGCCGTTCCGTGAATCTGGTGCTTTTACCGGCAAAAGACGGCAGCACCGATCTGGACGTTTTAAAGAAAAAAGTCAGTGACGACACGGCAGCCGTGCTGATCCAGTCGCCGAACTATTACGGCATTCTGGAAGATGTCACGAAAGCCGCGGAAATTGCCCACTCCGTCAAGGGCCGCATGATCTTTGCGACCAACCCGGTGGCGTTGGGCTTACTGAAAAACGCGAAAGAAGTCAACGCGGATATCTGCGTAATGGAAGGTCAGCCGCTCGGTCTGCCGATTGCCTTCGGCGGTCCGTACCTCGGCATTATGACCTGCACCAAAGAGCTGATGCGCCGTCTGCCGGGCAGAATCGTCGGCGAAACGGTCGATAAGGAAAACCGCAGGTGCTATGTTCTGACACTGCAGGCCAGAGAGCAGCATATCCGGAGAGAGAAAGCTTCCTCCAATATCTGTTCCAACGAAGCCTTATGCGCCATGACCGCTGCGGTCTATCTCTCCGCTGTCGGTCCGGAAGGATTCCGCAGAGTCGCGGAAAACTCCGCTTCCCATGCGCACTACTTATGTCAGAAACTGGAAGAGATCGGCTTCAAGCTCCGTTACAGGAAAGAGTTCTTCCATGAATTTCTGGTTGACTCCCCGGTCGACCCGGTCTTACTGGAAAGCCACCTGGCCAAAAAAGGCATCCTTTCCGGTCTGAATGTCGATAACGGCATTCTCTTCTGCACTACGGAACTGAATACCAAAAAGGATATTGACTATCTGGTATCCAGCATTCAGGAGGTACTCGCATGAAACTGATCTTTGAACGCAGCCGCACCGGCCGTTACGAATCCTTAATTCCGGAATGCGACGTTACACCTTACAGCTTTGATGCATCCTGCCTCAGCGCAGCGAAACCGCACTTACCGGAAATCAGTGAAGTGGATCTTTCCCGTCACTATACCGAACTCATGAAACAGGTGCACGGGGTCAACGACGGCTTCTATCCGCTGGGATCCTGCACCATGAAATACAATCCGAAGATCAATGAGAAGACCGCATCCTTCCTGAAATTCACACAGATGCACCCGCTGCAGTCCGCAGCCTCTTCCCAGGGTTCTTTAGAAGTACTCTATACCGCCAAGAAGCTCTTATGCGAAATCACCGGCATGGATGACATGACCTTCCAGCCGGCCGCCGGAGCGCATGGCGAATACACCGGTCTGTTACTGATCCGGAAATACCACCAGATGCGTAATGACACCAAGCGTGTCAACATCATCGTTCCGGACAGTGCCCACGGCACCAACCCTGCCAGCGCCAGTATGGCCGGATTCAAAGTCATCAACATTCCTTCCAATGCGGAAGGCGGTGTCGATCTCGACGCTTTACGGAATGCCGTCAATGAGGAAACAGCCGGCTTAATGCTGACAAATCCGAATACGCTCGGCATCTTCGATAAAAACATTCTGGAGATCACCAAGATCGTGCATGAGGCCGGCGGTCTCTGTTACTATGACGGCGCCAATCTGAACGCCATCATGGGACATGTCCGTCCGGGTGACATGGGCTTTGACTGTGTCCATCTCAACCTGCACAAGACCTTCTCCACTCCACACGGCGGCGGCGGTCCGCGCAGCGGTCCGGTCGGCTGTAAGGAATTCATAAAGGATTACCTGCCGAAACCGGTCGTGGAAAAAACACCGATCGGGTATGACTGGGTCACACCTGTTCACTCCATCGGCCAGGTCCGTTCCTTCTACGGCAACTTCCTGGTCGTCGTCAAGGCGCTCACTTACATCCTGACTTTAGGCAAGGAAGGAATCAAGGAAGCCAGCGCGAATGCGGTACTGAATGCCAACTACATGATGAACCGCTTAAAAGAATACTATCCGATGTCTTCTTCCAAGATCTGCATGCATGAATTTGTCATGTCGCTGGAAGAGTTAAAGAAAGAAACCGGCGTTTCCGCCATGGATGTGGCCAAGGGCTCCCTGGACTTCGGAATTCATCCTCCAACGATGTACTTCCCGCTCATCGTTCATGAAGCACTCATGATCGAACCGACGGAAACCGAAAGCAAAGAAAGCCTGGATGAAGCCTGCGATATCTTTATCCGTCTCTACAAGATGGCTCATGAGGATCCGGAGTATCTCCATAACGCTCCGCACAACACTCCGATCAGCCGTCCGGATGAAGTTCAGGCCGCCAGAAACCCGGTACTGAAATACGATTTCAATCAAGAATAAATGATCAGACAGTTGTACGTTATCACGACCCCATCGGTCGACCCCTATCACAACCTGGCTTTGGAAAAAGCGCTTTTCGCATCCCGGAGCGAGGACTCTATGATCCTCTATCTCTGGCAGAACGAGAAGACGGTCGTGATCGGGAAAAACCAGAACGCGTACAACGAATGCAACCTGGACACACTGCACAGGGATGGCGGGCATCTTGCCCGCCGTCTCAGCGGTGGCGGCGCCGTTTACCACGATCTCGGCAATCTGAACTTCACTTTCCTTTCCCCGAAAGCGGATTTCAATGAGGAGAAGGAGAATGAAGTGATCTTAAATGCCTTAAAGCACTTCGG
>CADCPY010000190.1 GCA_902803495.1 uncultured Erysipelotrichaceae bacterium | reverse complement strand
TTATGGCACTTGCTGTTGAGTTCGTAGTCGATCTTAACGCCCAAGCCTTCTTCCAGGCGTTTGCAGACCATTTCACGGACCAGTGTGGCATGTTCGCCTAAGCCGGCTGTGAATGTTAAGGCATCGACATGACCTAACTGCATGACATAACCGCCAACCATGTTGATGACGCGGTTTGCATATAAGTCGAATGTGAGTTTTGCTCTTTCGTTACCTTCTTTTAAGGCAGCTTCAACGTCACGTGCGTCGGAGGAAATTCCGGAAACACCGGCCATACCGGATTTCTTGTTCAGGTAAGTTTCCATTTCATCCGGTGTGCAGCCCAGTTTCTTTTCCATGTAGTAAACGATCGTCGGGTCGATATCGCCGCAACGTGTTCCCATCATGATTCCGCCTAATGGGCTTAAACCCATGGATGTGTTGACGCATTTTCCGCCTTTGATGGCAGTAATGGAAGCGCCGCTTCCTAAGTGCAGAGTGATGATGTTGAGGTCTTTGATGTCCTTGCCCATCAGTTCTGCCGTACGGTTGGCAACAAACTTATGGCTTGTGCCGTGTGCGCCGTATTTACGGACTTTGTAGTTTTCATACCATTCGTATGGAACGGCATACATATAGGAATCCGCAGCCATCGTCTGATGGAACGCCGTGTCGAATACGAAGACATGTTCAATATTCGGTAAAGCTTTACGGAAAGCTTCGTAACAAGTTAAATGAGCAGCATTGTGCAGCGGAGCGATCTCGATCAGTTCCGTGACCTTTCTGACAACATCCTCGTCAACTTTAACGGAATCATGGAAGTAGGCACCGCCCTGAACGATTCTGTGACCGGCAGCTTCGATTTCACTTAAATCTTTGACAACGCCGTTTTCAATCAGGGCATCCAGCAGTAAACGGACTGCGACGTCATGATTCGGAATCGGTACTTCCTTGACTTTCTTTTCGCCATTGTAGTTAATGGTGAAAATGCCCATCGGTAAACCGATACGTTCGGCCTGGCCGCTGGTTAAAACGATTTCTTCTGGCATCTGATACAGCTGGAATTTCAGTGAGGAACTGCCAGAGTTTACAGCAATAATTTTACTCATCTTCTTGTCTCCCTATTCTAAATTGATAAGCTTTTGCACCAGTTCGGTGACTTCCGGGTTTTCCATCTGTTCCAAACGGTGATATATTTTCAGCCTTTTCCGGTAGTTCTCTACCAGAGAAAGCTTTGCTTCGTAGTTCTGAAGCTGGTGGATGCTGCGGTTGAGCAGATCGCTGACCGCAGACTTGCTGATTGCGAGGTCTTCCGCGATTTCGCTTAGGGAAAGATCCTCCTTGAAATAAAGATTTAATACGTCTTTCTGCTTGTCGGTTAAAAGTTCTTCATAGAAGTCCAGCAGCGCGTTTCCCTCTTCCTTGCTAACGGTCATAATTGATCCCTTCCGCAATGGAATAGATGTAGGAATCCAGTTCGAATTCCCTGAGCGCTTCCACGCTCTCTCCGCATCCGACATAAACCACCGGAACCTTCAGCTGATCCTTGATGGCCAGGATGACACCGCCCTTGGCCGTGCCGTCCATCTTGGTCAGAATGATACCGGAAACATCGGTTGCTTCCATAAAGACGCTGGCCTGAGACAGACCGTTCTGTCCCGTTGTCGCATCAATGACAAGCCACACGGCATGCGGTGCGCCAGGGATCTCCCTGCCGGCCACCCGTTTCATTTTGGAAAGCTCATTCATCAGGTTCGTCTTATTCTGAAGTCTTCCTGCCGTATCGCATAAGACCAGATCAAATCCCTTTTCCTTGGCATAGCGCAAGCCGTCGACGATCACGCTGGACGGATCGGAATTTTCCTTTCCTTCCAGACACTCAATGCGCAGCTTCTTCGCCCATTTTGCCAGCTGCTCAATGGCACCGGCACGGAACGTATCGGCAGCAACCAGAAGGACTTTCTTTCCTTCCTCGGTATATTTGGCAGCCAGCTTTGCGGCGCTGGTCGTTTTTCCGCTGCCGTTCACACCCACTAAGAAGATGACCGTCGGAGAGCCTTCCTTGATTGTATATGTCGCATCTCCGTACACTTCCGTCATGGATTCATACAGCAATGTCTTCACATCGTCATAGGAAATATTCTTATTGGTTGCCTTCTTGCGGAGGATATCCACGATCTTCTGGGATGTGGATACGCCGATGTCGCTCTGAATCAGAGTGATCATGAGCTCTTCGAGGAATGCGTCATTTAATACCGTATATCCTTTTCTTAAAAAGTTGAGTTTTTCGTTAAAGGAACGGGATGTCTGACGGAATCCGCTCAGATAGTATTTGGAGCTTTTCTTTTTAAAGAAAGCGTTTTTAATAAAATCAAAGAATCCCATTACATCTCCTCACTTACTAACTTCTCGGCTTCGGCAAGCTGTACTTTCAGAAGGTTGCTGACGCCGTTATTGGCCATTGTCACGCCGTAGAGCACGTCGCATTTGGCCATGGTGGACGGATGGTGTGTGACAACAATGAACTGCGATTCATTCGCAATGCTCTGCAGATAGTTCGCAAAGCGGTCATTGTTTGCCGGGTCCAGTGCCGTATCCACCTCGTCAAAGACGCAGAGCGGTAACGGACGGGCCTTCATGATCGCAAAGAGCGTACAGAAGGCAATCAGCGTCTTTTCGCCGCCGCTTAAGACACGGTTGTTGCGGATGACCTTTCCCGGAGGATTGGCTTCGATCTCGATTCCCGTATTCATTAAGTCGTTCGGATCTTCCAGATAGAGTCTGGCTCTGCCTCCGTGGAAGAGCTGTGTGAAGACATCCGAGAACTGGGCATTGACCTTTTCGAACATGTCGGCGAACTTCTCCGTCATGACGGCGTCCATGTCGGCGATGGAAGCAAGCAGTTTTTCCCTGCTTTCCATCAATTCATCGTAATTCTTCTTTAACTCGTCGTAACGTTTGCTTTTCTCTTCATATTCCTGCGGAGCATCCATGTTAACATTGCCCAAGGATGCGATCTTGCGGCGTAAATCCGCGACTTCTTCCTTGGCATTCTCAACGACTTCCCTGGAGACCTTGTCCTTCGCAAATTCATAGGTCATATGGTATTCGCTGCTTAAGCGTTCGATATTCTGATTGAGGACAAGTTCCACTCTGGCGATATCGATCTTCACGTCATTGAGCTTATCGCGCAGACGGTTGGTTTCCGTACGGATCTGGCGGATCTGCGCTTCCTTGCGCTCCACTTCGGCATTGGCCTTGTAGCGTGCTTCTCTGTTTAAGCGCAGCGTTGTTTCCAGCTCATCTTTTCTCAAGCGGTTTTTCTCCAGCTGATCGATCAGATCATTGGAGCTATCCTGCGCTTCCTCTTCTTCCTTCTGCGGAGCCAGCATCTGATATTCCGCTTCCAGAGAAGTGAATTTGGCTTTTTTGACATCAAGGAGAGGTTCCATCTTGGCGGAATTGACCCGTAATTCCCAGAGCTTGGCATCCATGCCTTCCTTCTCTCTGGTGTAACGGGAAACCTTTTCATTCCAGTCGTTATAGATCACTCTCTGCTTTTCGATGTTTTCATCGATCTGGTTGTATTCCTTCCGCATCGTCATATACGAGGAGGATTCTCTCTGCTTGCCGCCGGTCATGGAGCCGCCGCGGTGAATGATCTCACCGTCAAGCGTTACCACGTTGTAGCGGTATTTCAGCGTTTCCGCCAGATTGATGGCATTCTTCAGGTTGTCCGTAACAATGACGGAGCCCAGTAAGTAGTCCGTGACCACTTCAAACGGTTCGGAGCAGTCGACAAAGTCGCAGGCCACACCGAGATATCCCGTCAGATTCTCACAGACGATCTCGTCTTCTTCCTTGATATAGCGCGGACGGAGAATGTTGCGCGGCAGGAATGTTGCTCTTCCGCTCTCGTTGCGCTTTAAAAATTCAATGGCATTTCTGGCACTTTCCGCATCTTTGGTAACGATGTTGTAAAGTGCACCCTGCAGACCCACGCTGATGGCTTCCTCATAGCCTTCTCTGGCTTTGAGTTCCATGGCCACGCATCCCAGTACACCCGGTAAGGAATGGATGGCATCCATGACCGCCTGTACCCCGGCCTGCGCCGTAAACGGACGCTTCATGAGGTTTTCCAGGACCTCTTTGCGGTTTAACAACCGCTTCAGGGCCGTGTTGGCCTGTTCAAAATTCTGCTCAGCGTCGATTTTCTTCATAATGACGCTGTTCTGCTGCTTTTCAAGTAAGTCAATATCGGCAACGGACTTGTCGTAGATCTCCTTACGGGATTCGTATTCCTGCTTTGCTTCGTTATAGGCTTCCCTTAAGGCATCTTCCTTTTCCTTACTGCTGCCGGCTTCCAGCGTATATTTTCTTCTTTCATTGATCTCGATCTTCCGGGATTCCAGATTACCGATCTCATTCACCAAGCGCATCAGTTCCGCCTGGGATGCATCGATCTGACGGTCCATCTGACGGATCTCTTCCCTGCGCTCAGAGACACTGTTTTCATTTACCTGGAGTGTTGTCTCGCTGACGGCCAGTTCCGTTTCCAGATCAAACTCCGCCTTCTTGCTCTCATCGCGCTTGGCTTCATAGAATTCAATATCGCTGACAAGAACGCTGGTCTCAATCGTTTCCAGACGCTCTTTGGCTTCCTGGTATTTCTTTGCCTTCTTCGCTGCGTTGGCAAGCGGGATGACCTGCATTTCCAGTTCGTTGATAATATCGGAAGCACGGTCCAGGTTTTCCTGGGTTCTGGCCAGTTTGTTCACGGCTTCCGTTTTCTTTTTCTTGTATAAGCTGACCCCGGCGGCCTCTTCAAAGACTTCTCTGCGCTTGTCCGGTTTGGCATCGGCGAATTCGGAGATGTTCCCCTGCGAAATAATGTTCAGAGAGTTTTTCGCCAGACCGCTTCCCATCGTGAGATCAATAATGTCTCTCAGACGGCAAGGTGTCTTATTAATATAATATTCGGATCCGTTGTCCTTGCGGCTGATACGGCGCGTAACAACCACTTCATCCTCTTCTATGGCATAAAACCGCTTCGTATTGTCAAATACCAGGGAAACCTGGGCATAGTTGACCGTACGGCGGGAATTGGAGCCGCTGAAGATGATGGAGCTCATGCCTTTGTCCGCTCTTAAAGCACTGACCGACTGTTCTCCTAAAACCCAGCGGATCGCGTCCGTGATATTGGACTTGCCGCAGCCGTTCGGCCCGACGATCCCGGTGATCGGAGAATCAAAGGTCAGCACTGTTTTATCCGCAAAAGATTTAAATCCATCTATTTCAATCCGCTTTAAAAACATATTCTACCTCAATTAAATTATTATAAAGGAAAAGAGGTACTTCTTCAAACCTTTCATACAATTTTCTCATTCATAAAAAAAGCCATACGTTTGTATGGCTCCTGATTAGATTTCGCTGAAGTCCGAATCCAGCGTGATCTGTACGTTGTAGTTCGGATACAGATTGCATACTCTGTGATAGATATCCTCCACCACTTTTTCCCTGCTGTCTGCCTCAAATCCGACAACGACGTCAAAGCGGATCTCCCGGTGTTCGGAATTAAAGTTAAAGCCGTGCAGCTGCAGAACATCCGGATAGTCTTTCAGAATGTTTTCGATATTCTCTTTGGCGCTCTTGGCATTGACATCCTGCGTATTGCGGGAATAGATGCCGATGGCGGTCAGGATGATGTGGTGCTTCTTATAGACTTCTGTTGTAATATGTCGGGACAGATTGTCCAGCTCTTCAACCGACAGTGTGTCCTTGACTTCGATATGGCAGCTGCCGTTATACGTATCCGGTCCGTAGTTGTGCAGGATCAGGTCGTACGTTCCGAGAACTTCGTCAAAGGAATTGACCGTTTCCTTGATATCGAGTGCCAGTTTGGCATCGACACGTTTGCCAAGCAGCTCGGAAATGGTTTCCTGCAGCATCTCATAACCGCTCTTGATAATGTAGACGGAAATAACGATACTGAAGTACGCTTCCAGATTCCACCCCTTCCAGAGGAAGAGTGCGGCGGCAACCAGAGTGGAAAGCGTGATAACGGAATCCATTAAGGCATCCTGTCCCGAGTTCTGTAACGATTCGGAATTGACTTCCTCACCGACTTTCTTAAAATAGCGTCCCAGGAAAATCTTGGTTAAGATCGCCACAACGATAATGATCAGAGTCGGTGTGGTATAGGAAGGAACTTCCGGATGCAAAATCTTCTTCACCGCTTCCGTAAAGGAAGTAATACCGGCGTAAAGGACCAGTACCCCAATCAGCATGGCGCTGAGGTATTCCACTCTGCCGTGCCCGTACGGGTGTTCCTTGTCCGGTTTTTTATTGGCCAGTTTGGTGCCGATGATCGTGATGATGCTCGATGCGGCATCCGACAGGTTATTGACGGCATCCAAAATGATTGCCAGGGAATGGGATGCGATTCCGACAATTACCTTAAAGGTTGCCAGAAAAGCATTGGTCAGAATTCCGATAATGCTTGTTTTAATAATTCTCTGGTTTCGGTTGAATCCTTTGTCTTTTGCCAAATCATTACTCATTGCTGTTTCAAGCCTCCAATCAGCTGATATAAAATGGTATACAGCTTTCCTGCATCTTCCTCGCTGAGATTCACACAGCTGCCGATCTGCGACGGGATCTGCTTCAGTTTTTCCTGCAGTTCTTCGCCTTTCTCCGTTAAGGAGATCAGCTGCACGCGTTCATCCTCTTTGGAATGCTTCATGCTGATATAGCCTTTGTCTCTGAGTTTGCGGATGAGCGGAGAAACCGTTCCCGAATCGAGATAGAGCGCTTCGCAGAGTTCCTTCACACTCAGAACTTCCTTTTCCCATATTACCATCATTGCGATGTACTGGGTATAGGTTAAATCAAAGTGTTTCAGATACGGCTGGTAGCGGCGGACAACTTCCTTGGAAGCAACGTAGAGCGGAAAACACAGCTGATTTTCGATTTTCAGACAATCATATTTACTGCTCATAACTACCTCACTTCCAATTTTAAAGATATTCTCTGATTCTCTTTTCAATCTCGGAAGGATCGACTGTGGATTCAAAACGGTCCACAACATTGCCTTCTCTGTCGACTAAGAACTTCGTGTAGTTCCATTTGATATTGCTGGAAGTCTTCCAGTTCTTATCCATCTTGCTGACGATCGGAATTAAGAGTTTTCCTTTTAAGGAGAAGCCCTTGAATCCCTGCTGGGATTTCAGGTAAGTGTAAAGCGGTGCTTCGTTTTCTCCGTTGACATCAATTTTCTTAAACTGATCAAACTGGGTGTTATAGCGTAATGTGCAGAATTCATGGATCTCTTCATCGCTTTCCGGTGCCTGGTTGGCAAACTGGTTGCATGGGAAGTCCAGAATTTCGAGTCCCTGATCATGATATTTTTCATACAGTTCCTCTAAACCCTTGTACTGAGGTGTGAAGCCGCAGCCCGTTGCCGTATTGACGATGAGGCAGACTTTTCCTTCATAATTCTTCAGGCTGACATCTTCGCCCTTTCTGTTTTTCACAGTATAGCTGTAAAACTCACTCATTGTATCTTCCTCCCTATGTTGCATACAATTTAATTTTACACAACCATACTGTTCTGTCAAGAAAAAAAGCGGACATTTCCGCTTATTTCATTACCCGTTCGACTCTTTCGGAAATACCGCAGAGAATCTCATAGTTGATGGTTCCGCAAATCTCTGCCACCTCTTCCAGCGTGATGAGCTCGTTATCGAAGAGATAGACGGCATCGCCGATGGCCACATCCTTTAAATCCGTGACATCAACCATGAAGGAATCCATGCATACCGTGCCGATGATCGGACAACGCTGAGAACGGATCACCACACTTCCTTTATTGGAAAGCGAGCGCCGAATACCGTCCGCGTATCCCATCGGTACTGTCGCAACCCTGGTTGTTTTTGTGGTCTTATATGTCTGGGAATAGCTGATGGCTTCCCCCGCTTCGACTGTTTTTAAGAATGTGATCTCACTCTTTAACTTGGCGACCGGTTTAATGTCCAAGAGTTCCTTCACGCCCGGATAGCTTTCATATCCGTACATAATGATGCCCGGACGCACTGCCGTGGTGAAATCCTGCGGATAGTTGAGTAAGCCGTTGGAGGCATTGCAGTGAATATAGCGGATCGACGGGAATTCCGCCTGTACCTTTTTCACCGCTTCATGGAAAATGCCGATCTGCTTTAAGGTATATGCTTCATCGAAATCCGCGCTGGAAAGATGCGTATAGACGCCTTCCACATTCACATGCGGATTCTTCTTTACTTTCTGCATGAAGGCATCCAGATCCTTTAAGGCGATGCCCGTACGGTTCATGCCGGTTTCAATCTCCAGATGCACTTTAACATCTCTGTCGATGCAATCCAAGAATTCAACGCAACTTATACCAATCGTAATATCGTAGTGATAGATATTGACAAGATCGCTCTTTGCCGGCTGGTTGATGACCAGAATCTCTTTCTGGTAACCCAGTTTCCTGAGCTCGACCGCTTCAGAGACCAAAGCGACGCCGACAATGGAAAACTCATTAATCAGATCAATCTGACGGTTGATAAACGTACCGTAGCCGCTGGCCTTGATGATCGGGATCAGGGTCTTGTCTTTAACATATTTTTTTATCTCGGCAATATTGTGCCGGAAGTTCTCTTTACTGATTTCTAATCTGGTGACTCTCATAGTGATTTCTCTTTACCCTATCCATTATATAACAAAAAGCAGATTCACCATCTGCTTTTTTCATCTTTATTCTCTTTTCCTGAAAGCCAGGATTCTTTTTCCTCAAGCCTTTTGGCGATCGAAATCACTTCACTGAGATCCGTAATTCTTAATATATCCGCTCTGGTCGGACGGTCGAGATCCCTTTGCATCCAGATCGGAATCATGCCGACGCGGTATGCGCCTAAACAGTCTCCCGAGAGCGAATCCCCGACATAGAGGCACTCTTCCGGCAAAACGTTGAGCTTCTGACAGATATCCAGATACATCTCTTTGGCCGG
>CADCPY010000189.1 GCA_902803495.1 uncultured Erysipelotrichaceae bacterium | reverse complement strand
GCCGTCTGACGTTTGAATACCTCCTCTTGGAGGGCGTGAATGATACGGACGAGTGCGTGAAGCAGCTGGCTGATCTGTTACGGGGTTACAATGCGTATGTGAACCTCATTCCATACAACAAAGTGGATGAAAAAGGCTACCGCCAGGTGGATTACAAAAAGGCGATGGGCTTTTACGATAAACTGATGAAACAGAGAATACAGTGCACTCTGAGACAGGAGCGCGGCTCCGATATCGATGCCGCCTGCGGACAGCTCAGAGCGAAACAGGAGAAGCAGAGATGAGATACTATCAGAAGAGTGACATCGGTAAACTGCGGGCCAACAACCAGGATTCCTGCGGCATTTATATCAACAACAACGGCTATCTTTTAGCCATGGTTTCCGACGGCATCGGCGGCTTGAAAGCCGGCGAGATCGCCAGCAGCCTGGCCATCGAATACATGAGCAAGCCGTTTTTAAAGAAGACATTCAGGCAGAGTGACAATCTCTATCACTGGCTCAGGGAAGCGGTGGAAAACGTCAACCGCCAGATCCTGAAAGAGGGAGCCAAAAACGAGGAACACCGCGGGATGGGAGCCACGCTGGTCGGGGCTTTGATCACCAACGAGCGCACCTACGTGTTCAATGTGGGAGACTCACGCTGCTACCTGATCGGGGATAAGCACATGAACTGTGTGACGCATGACCATACGCTGTTGCAGCGGATGCTGGAAAGCGGACTGATTGCCCCGGAAGAAGCGGAAAACAATCCGAACCGCCACGTTCTGATCAATGCACTGGGCATCGATCAGCCGCTGCGCGTGGATATTGAAGCGTTCAACAATCTTTATGACATGTTGCTGCTCTGCTCTGACGGCTTATACGGCTATGTGGCAGAGGAAGAGATCCGCAAGGTGCTCTTACGGAAGGGCAGCGTTGAACATAAAACGGAAAAACTGGTCCAGCTGGCCAACAGTGCCGGCGGCTTTGATAATGTCACGGTGATCGTGATCGAAGGCGGTGATAGCGAATGAGTGAAATGATTGCCAACCGCTATCTGATAGCGAAAGATCTGGGACACGGAGGCATGGCGGATGTCTATCTGGCCATGGATACGGTACTCAACCGTGAAGTAGCGATCAAGCTGTTACGCGGCGAACTCTGCGCCGATCCGGTCAGCCTGCTGCGCTTCCAGAGAGAAGCCAATGCGGCCAGTGCCTTAACGCATCCGAATATCGTGGAGATCTACGATGTCGGCGAATACAACGGCAGACAGTATATCGTGATGGAATACGTCCGCGGCAAGACGCTGAAACAGCTCATTGCCAATCGCGGGGCTCTGGATAACCAGGAATCGGTCACCATCATGAAACAGCTGGTGGATGCCGTGAGAGAAGCCCATGCGCACGGAATCATTCACCGTGACATCAAACCGCAGAACGTTCTGATCAAGGACGACGGCACGATCAAGATCACCGACTTCGGCATTGCCCTGGCGGAAGATGCCGTACAGTTGACGCAGACCGACTCGGTCATGGGCAGCGTTCACTATCTGGCACCGGAAGTGGCCAGAGGCGAAACGGCTTCCGAACAGAGCGACATCTACTCGCTGGGCATCGTGCTTTACGAGCTCTTATGCGGCGATGTGCCGTTCCACGGCGACAGCCCGATCCAGATTGCCATGAAGCATATGGAAGAGGATGTGCCGTCCGTAAGAGAATTAAATCCGAATGTACCGCAGTCGCTGGAGAACATCATCACCAAGGCGACAGCGAAGAATAAAGCCTACCGCTACCGTTCGGCGGAAGAGATGCTGGAAGATATTTCCACGTGTCTGGACGACTCCCGCAAAAACGAAGAGAAGCTGGTTCTGGGGGACAACCCGTTCGGCTCCACCATTACCATTCAGAAGCTGGATAACAAGACCACTAAGGATACCAAAAAGGAACACCCGCCGTTCAATCTATTGAATACAACGCTGGGCATCCTGCTGATCATTCTGGCTGTGGCGGCAACCCTGGGAATCATGGTGATCTCCCGTCAGAATGCCGACAAGACCATCCCGATGATCGATATCACGGGAATGACCATGGAACAGGCGACGTTTGAATTGGAAAACGTCGGTCTGAGCATGGGCAAAGCCACTTACATGATGACGGATGACATTCCGGAAGGAATCATCATTTCCTCCTCCCCGGCCAAGGAAGAGCCCGTGGAGAAGGGGACCGCCGTCAATGTCAGTGTGTCCCGCGGGGAATACTTTGTGATCGGAGATTACAGTGGCAAGCAGGAAAGCGAGGTCCGCTCCCTCTTATCGCAGCACTCCAATGTCCGTATCACCATCGAGAGGGAATACAATTCCTCCTATGAAGCCGGTACGGTCATCCGGCAGGAACTGCTCTTGCCGGGCGATAAGATCGATACCACGATCCGCTACGAACTGAAGCTGATCGTCGCGAGCTATCTGGAATTCTTGATCCCGTCCGATCTGGTCGGCAAGAATATCTATGAAGCCAAAAACCTTCTGGAAGGCATGGGCGCTACGGTTCTGTTGAATCCGATGGACCGCTCCACATTAACGGAAGAGGAGCTGAAGACCATCGTATTCGATACGGTCATCCGCTACGCACCGGATTCCGGTTACTATGTCCAGAGAGAAGGCAACTATATCACGTTATATTACTATTAAAGAGGTGCTATGCAGGGAAAAATCATACGGCTGATCTCCAATCAGTATCAGGTGTTACTCGATGACGGCAGAGTTGTCGATGCCATGGCGAGAGGAAAACTCCGGCTGGGCGTGACTCCTTTGGCCGGCGATACGGTCGAGGTGGAACAGTTTGAGGAAAAATGGGGCATTGAAAAGATCTATGACAGAAAGAACTTTTTGAAGCGTCCGCCGATTGCCAACGTCGACCAGGCCTTTATCGTCATGAGCTGCAGGGAACCGAACTTCTCCACCTTGCTGGTGGACCAGCTGATCTTTCTGATCAGCTATGCCGGCATTGAGCCGGTTCTTCTCATTACCAAAATGGATCTTGCCCAGGAAGGCGACAAGATCTATGAACATATCGAAGACTACCGCAAGAGCGGATACAAAGTTCTGCTTTGTCACAAGGATGCCAGTGCGGAAGATCTGAAAGAGATCTCCGAAGCCCTCAGGGGAAAAGTCACGGTCTTAAGCGGACAGAGCGGTGTCGGGAAATCATCGTTCCTGAATAAACTGGCTCCGGACTTCCATATCCGCACGCAGGAGATCTCCAAGTCATTGGGCCGCGGGAAGCATACGACAAGACACGTGGAGCTGCACAAAGTGGCGGACGGCTACGTCGCCGATACGCCGGGTTTCTCCAAGCTGGACCTTACCATCATGGAAAAGGCCGAACTGGCCGCGTGTCTAAAGGATTTTGAAGGCTATCACGGGCATTGCCGCTTCCGCGACTGTCTGCATGATAAAGAGCCGGACTGCGCCGTAAAGAGCGCGGTCAGGGAAGGGAAGATCTCTTCCGTCCGCTATCAGCACTATCT
>CADCPY010000188.1 GCA_902803495.1 uncultured Erysipelotrichaceae bacterium | reverse complement strand
CCGTCCGCTGTCTCTTCCCTCTTAAGCGCCTATCTGGCCAACCTCTCCAGTGAGCAGGTACAGAAGAATGCTTCCCTTTTAGCGAATAAGAAAAACGAAAAGGTGGCATCCTCCAAGCTCACCATCACCGAAAACCCGCTGCAGAAGAATGTCTTCTTCCGCTACTTCGATGATGAAGGCGTTGCCACCTATAACAAGGCCTTAATTAAAAACGGTGTCCTGCAGACGTACCTGTACAACTTAAAGACAGCCAACAAGGACTCTGTCGCCTCCACCGGCAACGGCTATAAAGGCCGCGGCGGACAGGTCGGCATCAGTCTGGTCAATGTCGCCATCAAGCCGGGCAAGCTCTCGGAAGAGGAACTCGTGGAAAAAGCCGGAAACGGCATCTATATCGACGAGCTCAGCGGTCTGCATGCCGGTCTGAATGCCCAGAGCGGAAACTTCTCCCTCTTATCCAAGGGCTTCTTGATTGAAGACGGCAAGAAGACAAAACCGGTTGCTTTGATCACCAGTGCCGGAAACCTCTTCGACATCTTCAAAAATGTCACGGCAGTCGGAAACAACGTTGAGATGCGTCCGAACTCCTACCAGGTTCCGTCCTTACTCATCAAAGAGATTTCCATCTCCGGAGAATAGAATACGATAACAGCCGGGAATTCCTTCCCGGCTTTTTTACTGCCCTGCAATCATCCTGTCAGAATCTTCCGAATTCTCAGGCACTATTCTTTCAATCACGTAATTCTTTCCTATGGTTCTTCCTACGCGGGAATATCTCTCAGTTTATCTGCATACAGGTAGGATATTACCTCGCCCTGTGCCGTTTCACGGTATCCTTCTTCATGATGAGAATATTCTGCAATCTGTGAAGAAGTATAATCCCGAAAGAAATCATACACACGCCTTAACATGTCAATTTCATTTGCTGCAAGCACATCATCCCAGTTCTTTACAATCGCGACGATGACATGCTTCTCGTAGTTGCCGTCATTCCGTATCTCTGTTTTGATTTCACCTTCCGCATTCATTAATCCCAGCAGAAGGTCATAGTTATACGGAACCGGTCCATAAGGATAATGGACGTATCTGCTTCCGGAAATGGAAGTACCGTTCTCTTTAAAAAACTGCATATCCGCATAATGCAACAGCTTCATCAGTTTCACTTTCAGCATTTCTCTGCTTTGGGACGCAAAATATTGCACCATGGCGCTTATTTTTTCAAAGTCAAACGGCATATACCCGGTTTCAATGGAACACTCCGGCCGGATGTAATGGTCAATCACCATGGAGACGCTGCGCAGAGTTCCGCTGTTATCCTCCGCAATCCGATCCAGTATTTTCTGTTTGATCTTCTCATCGATCATTGTTTCATTCTCTTCCAGATAGGATTCCATATTCTCCGGGACTTTCAGAAAATGCAGGAGACTGTTATGTGTTCTGTCCGGCAAAGAGCCCTGCTCATACCGGCGGACCGTCTTGTCTCCCCAATTCAGCAGTTTCGCAAAATTCCGCTGAGAAAGACCGTACTGCTTCCGGATCTGAATGATTTCGTTTTTCGACAGGAGTTTATGTTTTCCCCGGTAAATGCGGAAAACTTCTTCCTGTGTTTCGGAATCAAGTTTTTCATCATAAATTTCTTCCTTGCAGTTACCGCAAACCCGGACATTGGAAACAACTTCAATCTCATCATGAAATACATGAAAAACCTCGCGTTTCTTCACAACTTCCGTCGGGACCATTTTCCCGCAACACTCACAATAATACATAGGCTACCTCCACATTACTCCATTCCGTCTTCATGAAAACTGACACATTTCAGAAACTCGCCGTCCTCAAGAGAATCCAGTGAAAACTTAATATAAAATACGGTATGATTGATTTCTTTCTTGAATATCCAGATTTCTCCCATCCGTCGCAAATCATCATCCATTAACGGTCCACTATGATAGTCTTTTACCGTCAGCTCCATAATCTCGTTTTTCACTTCTTCAATTGATATCCCGTATTGCATCAGTGAATTAAGACTTTTCCTCCGGTTTACAAATGTATATCTGCCGGATTGTAATAGCTGCTTTGCCTTTATAAGAAAGGCGATGATCTGCTTTCGATTGTAATGGGTCACAAACTTCCTCCCACCTCTATTTTACCACCTAAAAGAAAAAAATGAAACAAAAATGCGGTCATATGACCGCATTTTTATAACTCGTAGATTTTCGCATATTTTTCTTTCAGGTAGCGGAAATAGTACTGAGGATCAAACGGTTCCCCGGTTGCTGCTTTGATTACTTCCAGAGGATCGATGCGGTTTCCGTAGCAGTGGATATGCTCCTTCAGCCATGCCATGACCTTCGGATATTCGCTGTTTCTGAGATAAGTATCCACATCGATTTCTTTGCGCATGGCCGTATCAAACTGTGCCGCAAAGGCGCTCCCCAAAAGATAGGTCGGGAAATAGCCGAAATAGGCATACGGCCAGTGCATGTCCTGCAGGATTCCGTCCCTGTCATTCTCCGCTTTTACACCCAGATATTCCTCATACTTCCGGTTCCATAGATCCCGCATGTCTTCAAACGCCACTTCGTGACGGAAAACGGCTTTCTCGATCTCATAGCGGATAATGATATGCAACGGATACGTCACTTCGTCCGCTTCCGTGCGGACTAAGGACGGTTCCACCTTGCTGATGGCGCGGTAGAAGGTATTAAGTGAAATCTCACTCAGCTCTTCCGGAAAGATCTTCTGCAGTTTCGGATAGTTCACTTCCCAGAACGGATAGCTTCTGCCCAGATGGTTTTCGCATAAGCGGCTCTGCGATTCATGCAGCGCTGCCGAAATGCTTTGCGCAAGGATGGTTCCTTCATCCTCTGGACTCACCTGATGGTTGAAGTACGCATGTCCGCTTTCATGAATGGTGGAGAATGTCGCCTGCACCAGATCGTTTTCACGGTATTTAGTCGTAAAGCGGATATCCCCGCGCGCCACCGTGGTGGTTAGAGGATGTTCGCTTTCCGCAATCTTGCCCCAGGAAGGATCAAAGTGCACATAGTTGCGGATCTCTTCATTGAAGAGTCTCTGCTTTTGAGCCGGATAGTATTTCTTTAAGAAGCTGTCATCGATCTGCTTCTGCTTCTTGATTGTCTGAATCAAGGGAATCAGTTCCTTTTTCACCTCTTCAAAGAAGGCATCGTATTTTGCGGAGTCAAAGCCCGCAATATGCGAGGTTAACAGATGGTCAAAAAGATCTTCCCCTTCGGAGAGTTCATAGCGCATCATTTCCTCATAGCTTTCAAAGACCGCTTTGAGATACGGCGCATAGGCTTCGTAGTTGCCTTCCTTCTTATATTTCAGCCACATGTACTGGCTTTCCGAAAGGGCCTTCTGGAATTTCATCCGCACTTCCATCGGGACGTCTTTCCCCTCTTCCAGCCGCTTCAGATGTAACGAAACTTTCCGCTGTTCCAATTCATTCAGTTCCGGATCGTCTTTCAGTTCCTTTAATAACTCATAGATCTTCGGGTCGTTGAGCACCTCATAGAATTCCCGCATCAGGATTGCTCTTCTTTCGTTGCGGTATTCCCGGCCCTCGCTCGGCGGATTCTGATTGTTATCCAAACCCATTAAGGTAAAGGCATACTGATAGGCGGAGAGTTTCTTCTCCCACGCGTTGACTGTTTCCATCTTATTCATCTTCGCTGTACCTCTTGATCTTACGGATATTATCAAACGGAATCCGCACTTTTTCCACTACAAGGATCCGTTTTGTCGGTATGATTTCAAAAAAGCGTCCTTCCAGTGTCAGATAGAAGCCGTTCTCGAAGTATTCCACCTGGATCATTTCTTTCTTTTTCAGCGAAAGAATCGTCTCATTTAACTGCTTCGCGCTTTCTTCATCGAGCTCCTCTTTCTCATCGTAGATGATCTCCTGCGCGGCCACGACCTTGTCATAACCCGTCAAAGCCGCAAACGGCGCAAACTGGGCTGCCCGCTCATAGTTGGACATGCGGTGGCGGTTGCGGGAGATCTGGTGCTCCAGATGAATGATATCGTCATGCTTGCTCATTCCTTATGTCCTCCCACTAAGCCGTTTCGAATTCTTGCCGTGGCTCCGTCTTCATAGTTAAAGCCCTTCAGAACGGAATTCTTGCCGTACTTCTCCTTGATTTTGATCATGGCTTTCTGCACGTCTTTTTCCTTCTGACGCTGCTTTTCCATTTCCCTGTCGCTCTTCTCTTTTTCCTGTACGTCCGTAAAAAGATCCAGCTGGTCAAAGGACTCCGCTTCCTTCTTCTCCGCTTTTTCCTCACTGAGGACATGTGCGGCCACCACGTACATTCTCCGGACTAACAGGTGCTTATTCACCACTCTGCGGAAGAGCGCTTCAAAGCCGTTACGCAGATCCGTGGAGGAAGAAGTAAACAGTTCCAGATTGTGGGTTCCGTGCGCCCCCTTCGGCACTTTTCTGCCGTAATAGTCCTTCTCCAGAGTTCCGGCATATTCCGAATCGACGGAGGCGATGTCATAGCCGACAGATAAGACCAGCTGATCCGTCATCAGATGCTTCTCCACCAGATCCAGTGCCAACTGATCCGCCATTTCCTTAATGATCAATAAGGCTTTCTCGTAGCCGTACGGCTCACTTAAGACCTGCCCAATCGAGACGGAGTGATTCTCCGGCACATAGGATTTGATATCCGAGATCCGTGTCGGTTCATATCCCCACGCGTGGTCAATGAGCAGTTCCGCGTTCACGCCGAACTCCTTAAAGAGCACCGCTTCATTATCAATGGAGAACGCTGCCAGATCCCCCAGCGTATAGATCGAGTATTTCTCCAGTCTGGCCGCAATACCTCTGCCGATGCGCCAGATATCCGTGATCGGCGTATAGTCCCAGAGGTGCTCCCGGAAGGACTGCACATTGACTTCCGCTATGCGCACCCCGTCCTTATCCGCCGGGATATGCTTCGCGACCACATCCATTGCCACTTTCGCCAGAAAGAGATTGGTGCCGATCCCGCCCGTCGCGGTGATGCCGGTCGTCCGCAAGACATCCTGGATCATCTTCATGACCAGCTGATGCGCAGTCATATTGTATGTTTTCAAATAATTCGTTAAGTCCAGGAAGACCTCGTCAATGGAATAGACGTGAATGTCTTCCGGGGAAAGATATTTTAAATAAATATTGTAGATGCGCGCGGAATAATCCATATAAAAGCGCATCCTTGGCGACGCCACGATGTAGTCCAGCGCTGCCGTCCTGTCATTCTTTAATACCGTGTCGTTGTAGGAAGAAGAGCGGAATTCCCGGTTGCGGTTTTTGAACTTGCGCTCCTTATTGACTTCCTCCACCCGCTGTTCCACTTCATATAAACGGGCTCTGCCTGAGATTCCGTAGGCTTTTCAAGACGGCGAAACGGCCAGGCAGATGGTCTTGGAGGTCCGGCTTTTATCCGCCACGACGAGATTCGTCGTTAAAGGATCCAGGTTGCGCTCCACACATTCCACGCT
>CADCPY010000187.1 GCA_902803495.1 uncultured Erysipelotrichaceae bacterium | reverse complement strand
GCAGCGTGCGGTCAAAGAAGTAGCCGTAAACATGAGAGCGGTGCATCTTGTTATTGCGCTTGGCGTAACTCATGGCCATCAAGTGCAGAATCGGAGCCATGAAGTCCTGGGAAGTGACACCGACCATCATCGGGACATCGAGGTCTTCCCCTTTCTTCACGATATTCTGCGGGACATCCGGAATGATCTCTCCGTCAATGCCCGGCACGACGTTACGAGGCGAATAATTGGCACGCGACTCATCATACCACGCGTTCCAGATGACATCAACCGGTAAGGTATACATCTCTTCCTTCGTGGCAGGAATTCTCTTGCGGACGCCTTCCCAGAAGACGGCCGCTTCCTCTTTGGAGAGCGGTTTGGCCATCTTCGGCATGACTCCGCCGCCGCTCATGGTGATGATCCCTTTGATCTTATTCCCAAGAGTATTCTTGTTATAGGTCAGATTCATGATGCTCATGGCACCGGCGCTCTGTCCCATTAACGTCATGCGATTCGGGTCGCCACCGAATTCTTCAATATGCTTATAGATCCAATCAACGGCACATTTCTGATCCAGATGTCCGTAGTTTCCGTTTTCGTATAACGAGAAGACATTCAACCGGTAACCGACAGAGACCAGGATAATATCACGCTTGGCATATTCCTGACAGCCGCCAAACGGCAGCTCTCCGACATACCCCGTTTCAAACCCGCCGCCGTGAATGAAGATCAGTACCGGCAGTTTTTCCTTGTCCTTTACTGTGGTAATTGTTAACGTCATCGGACTTTCCACGTGGGTGCATTCTTTCCCGCTGGTGAATTCCTGGAAGTAGAAATCCTGCGACGGATCGCGGAAATAGTTGAACTGATAGCAGTCCTGCTCCTCTTTCGTACAGTCCAGTACCCCGTCATAATGCTCAATCATGACCGGCGGCTGGAACCGTTTGGTTTCCGCGTACGGAATGCCCTTAAATGTCAGAATGTCCCCATCCTGTATGCCTTCCATGGTTCCCATGGATGTTTTTTTGATGATTGTTTCCATAAAAACTCCTAATGATTTACTCTAAATCCTATTGTAACATACATCATATGAAAATTAACAAAAGCAGTGCGATGCACTACTCTCACATTTGATTTACTGTTTCAGGGAATTATGGGTGTTGAACCATTCCGTGATCTCGTTTAACCGGCGGATGCGGTGCAACGGTTTTCCGCTGCGGGAAAGCTCATGATTCTCGCCATGGAAGATCACCATTCTTGTTTCCACACCGCGTACGTTCAGCGCCTGCATGAGCTGCATCCCCTCCTCTAAAGGACAGCGGTAGTCCTCATCGGAATGAATGAAGAGAATCGGTGTTTTCGCATTGTCTACGTATTTTAACGGAGAGTGTTCCCATAATGTTTTCACTTCCCTGCTGAAGGAAGTGACCTTGTTCTGATCCAGCGCAAAGTACGGTCCGATATCGCTGAGATAAGAGAAGCCGACCCAGTTGGAGATGGAACGCTGGGATGCCACGGCTTTGAAGCGGTCGGTATGAGTGACGATCCAGTTCGTCATAAAGCCGCCGTAGGATCCACCCGTTTCAAAGATGTTTTCCGCATCGATCATCGGATACTTCTCTAAAACCTTATCCGTGAAGTTCATCAGGTCTTCAAAGTCTTCATAGCCATAGCGTCCGCGGATATCGGCGAAGGCGTCGCCTCTGCCGTCAGAACCGTGAACATTGGTGAAGAAGACAAAGTAGCCTTCCGCAGCCCACAGCTGCATTTCGTGGAAGAAGACCGGAGTATAGATGGCTCTCGGACCGCCGTGGATATCGAGCACGGCCGGATATTTCCTGCCTTCCTCATAGCCGACCGGTTTGATCACCCAGCCGTTTAAGGTCATGCCGTTGGACTCATAGGTGATCTCTTCCGGCAGGGAAATCGCATATTCCTCTGTCAGCTTCTGATTCAGGTTGGTCTTCTGCGTAACTGTTTTGTCTTCCAGGTTATAGCTGTAGAGTTCCAAGAGACTGTGTTCTGTCGCAGCCGCAAAGAGAATCTCGTTTCCCCTGCGCTCCATGTAAGCAATTAACGGGAAGCGGAAGAGTTCTTCGCAGTTCAGTTTCTCATCGATTTTCACAACCGCGACATGGTCCACATCGCTCAGGATGGAATAGAGCGTGTCTTCATAGACAAGGGAGCCCTTTCCGCCGCCGAGCAGAATGTCATTGGCGCAGCTTTCATACAGGGAGCGGTCGATCTTGCCGACCTTGTTTAATTCGTTATTGTCAAAACGGTAGAAAGATGCCGTCTCATTGATGCCGTACTCCTTCTGGTCCGTTGCCAAAAGCCATAAGTCTCCTTTTAAGAAGAAGAAATCGGAGATGCTGAGCTTTTCCTTGGTATCGATGGAAACCGTTGTCTTTGTCTTTGGATCAAAGCAGAAAAGTTCATCCGTGAGCGGCTGCGTTGTTTTGTAACAGGTTCCGCTGAAATAGACCTTTTCCTTCTCCACCTTCACATTGGAAGTGCTGAAGAAAGGATCCGTGATGCGCTCGACTTTTCCTTCTTTACTGTCAAAGAGGAAAAGTGCGTTACGCTTCTTGTTGATATAGCCCTTGCCGTTAAAGTAGTAAGGAACCTCATCCACCACCTGGTAGTCCGCTTCCGCTTTCAGCTCTTCCACCTTTGCTTCCCGTTCTTTCTCAGAAAGCAGATAGTCATCCGGTGAATTGGCATCAATGATGCCCGCCAAAAGCCAGAGATTCTCCCGGATCAGCTTCATGGAAGTCACGGCCAATGGCAGTGTGAAGGCTTCCTGTTCCTCTCTGGTATCGATATTGTAAGAGAAGAAGCGGGTGACACCCTTCGGCGCATCCTCTTCCTCTTTGGTGAAATAGAACGTGCTGTCATCACTAAATGCCACAAAGGAACAGCTGAGTTCCTGCTTCATTTCTTCTCCGTCGATCACGATACTTTTTTTGTATGCATTCTTTTCCTTATCCGCCACGGAAACCGTATATATTGTATGGATGCCGCTTGGACTGACGGCAAGAGAAGAGAGATATTGAAATTCAAAAATCGTTTCAGCCTGTATTTTTTTCATGTTTTGTTTCTCCTTCTCTCATACTATCATAGATTTTTATGAGTCTCAAAAGACATACATCAGCTGAGGAAAAACGGATAGATATCCTCGTCGGTCCTCTCATACCAGTACGAGACTTCCTTCGCTCCGGGATAGAGGGACGGATTCTTTTCCAGAGAAGTCATCTTGTTACAGATGTCCCTGACGTCTTCCTCTTTCTCCGAAGTGATCTGATACAGGTATTCCATATTCACCGGATACCAGCTCAGCTCCCTGCCGTCCTTGGCACCGACGGAAATAAAACGGTAGATATTATATTTCATTGCCTCTCCTTTCCGATCACGGAAAACATCCATGCTTTCTCTTGTTTGGAAAAAGCGATGTTTTGGTATTCTCTTGTAGGGTTTCTGCGGTTCTTCCGTGCTTCTTCCTCGCTGAAAAACAACCGGCTCTTCCGGATGCGCAGACCGCCTCTGCGATCCGCAAAAGCCACAATGCACCAGTCTCCTTCGAGTAAGAGCACTTTCACCTTCTGCACGTAGCAGTGCGCGGAAAGATAGTAACAGACATCCCCTCGTTTGATAGTCTCAGACAAAGTAGATCCCCACCGAATTCATTAACGGCTTTAAGGAGCGCTTCAGTGAGGAAAGATAGTCCGCTCCGCTCAGACAGAATACGGAATCCTCCAGACAGCGGTACGCCGTTGCTTCATCTTCCGCAAAGCCGGCGGAAAGAATACATCCGCTCAGCTGCATGGCACGCTCCATGTCATCTCTTAAGATTGCCGCATCGCGGCATTCCCTTAAAATATCCAGAATGTCTTTTAATGTATGGTTCTTCATTTCTCTGCCCTCCTGTTTCATCTTCACTATAGTGGGAATCCATACATCAATTCTGTAAGAAAGAAAAAAGCGCGGAATTTCCGCGCCTGTCTTATAGGCATTTGATGATCTGTACGGCATTTAAGGCAGCACCCTTGCGGATCTGATCTCCGCAGCAGAAGAGTGCAATGCCGTTTGGCAAAACCCTGTCGTAACGCAGCCGTCCGATGAGCACATCGTTCTGGTTGCTGGAAGTCAAAGGCATTGGATAAACCTTTGCACCGTAATCGTCCAGAAGCTGCACATGCGGTTCTCTTAAGATTGCTTCCCGGATCTCTTCCAGGGTTAACGGATCCTGGGTTGCTAAAGAGACCGAGATGGAATGGGAGCGCATCACCGGGACCCGGACACAGGTACAGCTGACATTCAGCTCCGGCAGATGCAAGATCTTTCTGCCTTCATTTTCCATCTTCATCTCTTCCGAAGTATATCCTTCGCATTCCTCATTGCCGATGGCCGGAATGCAGTTATAGGCAATCTGATACGGGAAGACGTCCGGCTGAATTGCTTCGCCTTTTTCCAATGCGGAGATTTCTTCCTTTAATTCATCAATTCCCTTGGCACCTGCTCCGCTGACCGCCTGATAGGTGGATACGATCATGCCGGTGATCGGAGAAAGCTTTTTGATCGCATTGACGGCCATGCAGGTAATAATGGTGGAACAGTTCGGATTGCTGATGATTCCATGGTGCCCTTTGGCATCTTCTCCGTTAATTTCAGGTACAATTAATGGTACATCCTTGTCTAAACGGAACGCAGAGGAGTTATCAATGAAGACAGCACCCGCG
>CADCPY010000186.1 GCA_902803495.1 uncultured Erysipelotrichaceae bacterium | reverse complement strand
TTTTCTTTCGTTTTTCATGCAACAAAAAAATCCGGTAGGACACCGGATCTTAATGTACTGTATGGCGCGCTTGACGGGACTCGAACCCACAACCTTCTGAATCGGAATCAGATGCGCTATCCATTGCGCCACAAGCGCGTGTTGCACTCTACAGCAACACTATTTTAACACATTCCTCACGCAAATGCGCTCTTATTTTAATCTCTCCACAAACTCCCGGATCTGCCCGAGAACTTTCTCCTCATTCCGTTTCGGATTCTGCAGACTTAAGGAACCGCAGAATGTATTGTTCTTTAAGATCTCCTTCATCTGGTCAATGGATTTCTGAGCAGCGCCGCTGGCACTGTTCGCCACGATGCAGAGTTTCTTTCCTTCAAACGGATACTGTTTCAAAAACTCCTGTATTGCCGGCGGGAACGTTCCGGCCCAGACCGGATAAACCATCACGACCGTATCGTAAGCCGTTAAATCAACTTGCAAAGGGAAAAGTCCCGGATCGTCTTTCAATAAAGCTGCCTTTCCGCCATGCAGGAACTTGCCCAGGCCTTTTTTCGGAGGTTCGTTTTTCACCTGCAGTTTTTCCACGTCTGCGCTCATCAATTTGGCGATATTCTCCGCCACAAATTCACTGTTTCCTTCAAAGGAGTAATATATTACAACTGTTTTGTTCATACCGTATTCCGTCCTTCTGTCTCTATTATATTCCCTCGTCTTTCACTGCACGAAAGAGATGCCCGGCAAGTCCGTATGGTATAATGAGGGCAGAGGAAAACACCATGTACAATTTCAAAGTCACTTACAAACGTTTCCCGGCCTGGCAGGATTCCTGTGACGGGATGGAAGTCATCCGGGGAGATCTTAAAAACATTCATGTCGCATCCCCGCCGGATGTCGTTTATGCCGTAAAAGACGGATACAAACTGCACTTGCGCTTCTTTTTCCCGGAAGATATTGATGATAGAAAATACCCCTGCATCCTGCACATCAAGGGCAGCGGATGGGGCGAGCAGAATCTGAACAACCGTCAGATGGATCTTTATCCCCTCATCAAGGCAGGCTACGGCCTTTGCATCATCCAGTACCGCCCGGCGGACATTGCCAAATTCCCGGCACAGATCCTGGACGCGAAAACGGCGATCCGCTACCTCACGGAACATATTGAGGAATATCCGATCGACCCGAACAACCTCTTCCTTTCGGGAGATTCCAGCGGCGGCCATACGGCGATTCTGGACTTTTTGACATGGAATGAGGAACTCTTCGAAACGGAAGGCGAGGATACACCGTTACCGCCTCTGAGGGGTTTAATTGACTTCTACGGCGTCACCAATTTATACGATCTGACGCATAGGGAAACAGGTCTTTCCCAGGAAGACAACTACAAGCTGACGGAATATGTCTTTGAAAAACCGATCGAAGAATATCCGGAGCAGTATTCCGAAGCCAACGTTCTCTGCTACATTGATTTAAGGGAAACACTGGAGCCGGTACTGATTCTGCACGGCAACAGGGACCGTCTGGTTCCCCTCTCCCAGAGCATTGCCTTCTATGAGGCTCTGAAGGAAAGAAATGCCAGGGCGGAACTCGTCATGATCGAAGATGCCGACCACGGCGGACCGGTCTTCTATTGTGAAGCAACCATTCACCGTATTCTGAAGTTCTTAAAGGAAAATACCCGCTGACAGAAAAAGCCACTTCATGGAAGTGGCTTTTCTTGTACTTTTTTACTTTTCGACTTAGCCTAATTCAGAGAAGTATTTGATTGTACGAACCATCTGGCTAGTGTAGCTGTTTTCATTGTCATACCAAGAAACAACCTGGACCTGATAAGTGTCGTCGTCAATCTTTGCAACCATAGTCTGAGTAGCATCGAATAAGGAACCGTGAGTTTCACCGATGATGTCGCTGGAAACTAATGGTTCATCAGTATATCCGAAGGATTCATTGGAAGCAGCCTTCATAGCAGCATTGATACCATCGACTGTGATGTCTTTGCCCTTAACAACTGCGACTAAGATTGTAGTGGATCCTGTAGGTGTCGGAACACGCTGTGCACTACCGATTAATTTGCCGTTCAGTTCAGGAATAACTAAACCGATTGCTTTTGCAGCACCAGTGCTGTTTGGAACGATGTTCACAGCAGCTGCTCTAGCTCTACGTAAGTCACCTTTTCTGTGCGGTCCGTCTAATACCATCTGGTCACCAGTGTAAGCATGAACTGTAGTCATGATACCGGACTGAATTGGTGCATATTTGTTTAATGTGTTAGCCATTGGTGCTAAGCAGTTTGTAGTACAGCTAGCTGCAGAAATAACATTGTCTTCTGCCTTTAATGTTTCATGGTTAACATTGTAAACGATTGTTGGTAAGTCGTTTCCTGCCGGAGCAGAGATAACAACTTTACGAGCGCCGGCATTGATATGAGCCATTGCTTTTGCCTTGGAAGTATAGAAACCAGTACATTCTAAGACAACGTCAACTCCTAATTCACCCCAAGGTAAATTGTTTGCATCAGCTTCTTTGTAGATAGTGATTTCTTTGCCATCAACAACGATAGCACCTTCTTTTGCTACTACTTCATGATTGTAGCGTCCCTGTGAGCTGTCATATTTTAACAGGTGAGCTAACATTTTCGGATCTGTTAAGTCGTTGATTGCAACAACTTCATATCCTTCCGCCTGCCACATCTGTCTGAAAGCAAGACGGCCGATTCTTCCGAATCCATTAATTGCAACTTTTACTGCCATGTAAAAAAGTCCTCCTTCTGCAGTTTTTATTATAGTTTTACACCAGTAAAAAGTCAATTGAGAGGAGCCTCTCATTGACTTATTTTTACCTTATTACAGCGCTTCGTAAATGTTGATGTAATCCTGTGCGCTGTGCTCCCAGCTTACATCTTTGCTCATGGCGCTATGAACCATTTCACGCCAGTCATTCGGTCTGTCATAGAACACCTTTGCGGCTAAGCAGAGGGTGTTGTATAAGTCCCAGCTGTTGAAGTTTGCGAAGCTGAAGCCGCAGCCTTCCTTGGTATATTCGTTATACGGCTGGACCGTATCTTTCAGACCGCCGGTCTCTCTGACAAGCGGCAGAGTGCCGTAACGCATGGAGATCAGCTGCGAAATACCGCACGGTTCATATAAGCTCGGCATTAAGAACAGGTCACTGCCGGCATAGATGCGGTGTGCCAGTTCTTCATTGTATCCGCGGTAATAGACCGCCTGTCCCTTATGGTTGTTTTCCATTTCACGGAAGTAGTATTCCGCATCGCTTTCCCCTGTTCCGAGGATGACAAGCTGCAGATTGATTCCGAGGATCTCATTGAGTCTCTGGGAGATCAGATAGACGCCTTTCTGCCAAGTCAGACGGGCTACCATGCCCACGACCATGACATCGTCACGGACTTCCAGTCCGAGTTCTTCCTGCAATGCCTTCTTGTTGGCTAACTTGCCGCTCTTGAAGTTGCGGAAGGAATAGTTTGCCGCAAGCATCGGGTCTGTCTTCGGGTTCCACAGATCGACGTCGATGCCGTTGACAACACCGTACAGATCGTCTTTTCTGAGTTCCAGAACCGTTTCCAGATTTTCACCGAATTCACTGGTGAGGATCTCTTTGGCATAGGTGTTGGAAACCGTCATGACCTTGTCCGCATAAACGATACCGGCTTTCATGTAGCCGATGCCGTCGTACATGCGTAAAGAGCCGTCATAGAAATGGGTCTTGTCGACACCGAACAGACTCAGAATATCCGAGGAATAGTTGCCCTGGAAAGCAATATTGTGAATCATGAAAATCTGCTTCATGTTGCGGTATCTGTCATCGCTGCCGTATTTGACTTTGCATAAGTATGGAATCATACCTGTCTGCCAGTCGTTGTTATGAATAATATCCGGGAAGTAGTTCATGCGGACCAGCATTTCCACAACACAGATCTGGAAGAATGCGAAACGTTCGCCGTCATCCGGATATCCGTAACAGACATCTCTTTCGAAATAGCCTGCATGCTGAATGAAATAGTATTTCACTCCGTCTCTGACTGTGCTGTAGACCGTGCACGGACACTGACGAGGTCCGACAAACATCTCAAAGAACACTTCTTCCTTGAATTCGCTGAAGTATTTCTCCGCAATCGGTTTGTAAAGAGGAATGACAACACGTGCATCGACACCTTTCGCTGCCAAAACCTTCGGTGCAGAGCCAATGACGTCGGCCAATCCGCCGGTTTTGATGAACGGTAATGCTTCTCCCGCTACAAATAATACACTTTTCATATTTCTTTCTCCTATAATAATTGCCACCTGTCTTTCAAGGTGGCAATTAATACCTTCTTTAGATCTGGTCGCCTCTCTTGATGTAAGTAGGGTTGTCTTTCGTTCCGGTGATTTCCGTCGGATGTTTGATCACGACGTCTTTGTCAACAACGACACCGTCTAAGAGGACATTCTGTCCGATCGTGGTATCTGCCATGACAACGGAGTCTTTGATGTAAGCACCTTTCTTGATAATGACATTCCGGCCGATAACGCTGTTTTCGACTGTACCTTCAATGACGCATCCGTTGGAAATCACGGATCCCTTGACGGAAGCATCCTTGGTGTAGAGTGTCGGAACAGAGTCGTTTGTTCTGGTATAGATCGGCCAGTCTCTCTTAATTAAGAGACGTGCTGTATCGTAATCTCTGAGTTCCATGCTTGTCTTGTAGTAGGCTTCCAGTGTGTTGATGCATCTTGCGAAGCCTTTGTACTGGTAGCCGTTGACGACATGATCTTCCGCGAGATCTTCAATGACGTCTTTCAGACGGTAGATGGAGCTTTCCGCAACAGCTGCTTCAATGATATTGACAAACAGTTCACGGCTCATCACGTAAGTTTCCAGAGAAATGTTACGGATCTTGCGGTTGCCGCGGTTGCGTTCGATTTTAGTGATACGGCGGTTTTCATCGAGTGTCAGACATTCGCAGTTGTCGAAGTTGACGTCTGCGTCGTTGACATTCTTATATACGACCGTGATATCCGCATTCTTGGCCACATGTTCGTCAATGACATCCTTGAAGTTCAGGGAATATAACATATGGCTCGGAGCGATGACCACATAGTCGATGAGCTTGTTGCTCATATGACGTAAGTTCTGATATAAGAGCTGTACGTCTGTGTTATAAATCGGAGAAGAGTAACTTTCCTGAGCGAACAGCAGATCCAGTTTTCCACGTTTGGAGTTGATGTTGTACTGAATGCCGGATCCGACATGTTCAATAATGGAGTGCGGATTGCTGTTGATCAGTAATTTGATTTCTTCAATACCGCTGTTGGTCATGTTGCTGAGCGGGAAGTCGATCAGACGATATCTTCCCAGAAAGGATACCGCACCGATACTGCGGTATTTCAGCATATGTAAATTACCTAATGCACTGTCATCACAGTTAACGATACCTAAAATTCTACTCATAGTGGTCACCTCCCTTTACGTTTTTGGCAAGTAAAGTGATTCCCTCACTATCCTCTCTGCCGACTGTGGCGTTTTCACCGACAACAACGCCTTCGTCCACGATGGCACGGACGACTTTAGCGCCTTTTAAGACACGGGCACCCGGGAAAATGACGCTGTCCTTGACTTCTGCACCGGCTGCAACATACGCATTGGTGAAGAGTACGGAGTCCGTAACCTTACCGTCAACGTGTGCACCCTGGCTGATCAGAGCGCTGGATACTTCGGAGTTGGCACCGAAATACTGCGGAGTCGTCTTGACGTCTTCCGTATAGATCTTCCAGGATTCATCGTTCAGATTGAGTTCGTCGCGGTCATGGATGAGGTCCATATTGGCTTCCCATAAGCTTTCAATGGTTCCGACATCTTTCCAGTAACCTTTGAAGCGGTAAGCGCACAGTTTCTTGCCTTCATTCAGCATCGTAGGAATGATATCCTTACCGAAGTCATGATGGCTGTCGTCTTTCTTCTGGTCTTCCACCAGTTTTTCTCTTAAATACTTCCATGTGAAGATATAAATACCCATGGAGGCGAGGTTGCTCTTCGGCTGTGCCGGTTTTTCTTCGAATTCCACGATCCGGTCTGTTTCGTCACAGTTCATGATACCGAAACGGCTGGCTTCCTTCATCGGAACTTCCAGGACGGCGATTGTGGCATCCGCATTGTTCTTCTTATGATAATTGAGCATCTTATCATAGTTCATCTTATAGATATGGTCACCGGATAAGATCAGGACATATTCTGCTCCTGTCTGGTCGATGAAGTCCATATTCTGGCTGATGGCATCTGCCGTGCCGCGGTATAAACCGAAACCGTCGGATTTTTCTCTTGGCGGTAACAGATAGATTCCGCTATCAGCAGCATCGAATCCCCAATAGTCGTGGGATAAGTAGAAATGGAGTAAGATCGATTCGTACTGGGTCAATACGCCCACTGTGTCGATTCCGGAGTTTGAGCAGTTACTCAAACAGAAGTCGATGATACGATACTTACCACCATAGTGTACTGCCGGCTTGGCAACTTTTTTTGTCAGATCAAAAAGACGGCTGCCTCTTCCACCGGCCAGTATCATTGCGATCATTTTGTTTTGACTCATAGTTACTCCTTCGCTTTGGAAACGCATAAAATACATTTCCCCATCAATGATTTCAAAATGAGAATAATAATAGCGATTCTCTCCTTGATACTATTATACGATATTTATCGTACAATGATGAATGAAAATCTGTATTTCATTCATCTTTTTCCCGAAAAAAAAGAAGCCGTTCGGCTTCTTCATTGGAATCAGTAAGTCAGTGTATCCACCTGCGGCAAGAGCTCGGCGATTTTCGCAAAGCAGATGTCGATGAGCGGTCTGGCTTCCGGATTGTCGATGCCTTCCCGCTTGATGGCACGGCGCAGAATCCGGGCAAAACCGATCAGCTGAGCCTTCTTTTCAATCTCGGCGATTTCTTCGTCGCTTCTGTCTTCAAAGTACAGTTTCAGGCTCTTCTGCCAGATCTCCACGGCCTGTTCGTGCTCGATGCCGAGGAAGTTTTTGGTGACACTGTGGTCCGCGGCGCTGTAGCCTTCATAGGCATTGAACATGGCCGCAAACTCGAAGATCGGATGTCCGACACACAGTGTATCCATATCGATTAAGAGCACTTCGCCGTTCTGCAGCATGACGTTTTTAACATGGTAGTCCCCGTGCAACATGTGATCATCTTCCGGAACCTCGTCAAAGAGGCGGTACAGCTTGTCATACTGCTCTTTCGGCAGATAGTCCTTCAGGTACGTGACCCACTTCATGGCCGTTTCCTTCATCGGCGGCATACTGCCCTGATCGACCACCGTACCGTGGATCTTCTTTAACAGGTCCACCGACATCGTGACGACACCGTCCAGATTCTTCGGATCTTCGTTGATGAGTGCCGCAAAGGATGTGGCATTCAGAAGTTCAAAGACGGAACCGTAGGAACCTTCCACCTTGACGACATCGTACGGGATGGCCGTCGGGATGCCCAGAATCAAAGCGGTCCGGGCCAGTTCGCGCTCACGCTTGATATCATCCAGAGAGTCCGGATTCTTATAGACCTTGACGATCGTATCCGGGTCGATCCGGTATACCTTACCGTTGGAGCCCTGTCCGATGACTTCGCAGCCCTCGACGGAGATCTTGCGGTAGGCCTTTTCGATATGCATCATTTCCGTGAAGCCCGTCATGTCAAAGACTTCGTAGACTTCCGAGGAAACATTCACGATTGAAAGATCGGCCACTTCCTTTTTCAGGCGCAGGATGATACGCAGTCCCGCACTGGAGATATAGTCCAGATTCTCGCAGTCCAGCGTCAGCCCCCTGGCCGGGTTTTCTTCCCGTGCCGCGCGGATCTCATCTTCCACGGCCTGGGAATTGCTGGAGTCAATATGTCCCTTCAGAAAGACTGTCAGGATATCTTCGTTCTTTTTTACATCAATGTAGTTCATCTGTACCTCCAAATACGGCATTTACCAGTCTCTTGTATTCCTGCCAGGCAGGATAGTCCTTTAATTCCGAAGTGTATTCCAGCACCGAGCGGTAGTACCACTCCTGCTTCTTCGGATCCTTTTGATTGAAATGATTCCAGAGCGCCACACCTTCTCTTAAGTACCAGCTGTAGGTGGAACGCATGTTGGAAAGCTTATCTGCCAGCCACAGTTTCTTGATATTGATATTGTCTGTCGCTTTTAATTCATCCAGCGTTTCCTTCTTGCGGATATCCCAGGTGTCGCTTTTGGCAATGCCGTTGCGCTTGTCCTCCGTTTCGGATTTGACCAGCTCCACGATCTCACCGGAGAAATTCGCTTCGATATCCTCCATGGTAACGGAAGTGTCCTCCACCGTATCATGCAGCAGGGCTGCCGAGAGGAGCGCATCCGAAGCACTCATCGATCCGCAGATCGTACAGACTTCCAGCGGATGAAGGAGATAGGGCGTTTCGGACCCCTTTCGCTTCTGCCCCGCATGTGCCTTTATGGCAAACTGCAGAGCCATGTCAAAATATTTTTCTTCCATAAACTGTCTAGATATTCTTCTTCACCGTCAGAATATTCTGTCCTTCCTTATATTCGTAATTGACGTAGTCCATCGTCTTCTTGACTAAGAACACGCCCAGTCCGCCGATCTCGCGCTCTTCCGCGGAAAGCGTGACATCCGGGTCTTCCTGGGAAAGCGGATCGTACGGAACCCCGTGATCAATGAAGGTGATGATGACCGTCAGCGGATTCTCATCCACTTCCACCCGGACCGTAGCCGGACCGACTTCCGGTTTGTAGGCATAGTGGGAAATATTGCTGAAGATCTCATCAATGGCAACATCAATCTGCATCATTGCCTTCATCGGGCAGTCATACTTTTCCAACTCGGCATTGACAAAATCAGTGACTTTCTCGATGTTTTGTATTGTCGCATCAAATTGCTTTTCTTTCATGTTGCTTCCTCCCTGATACCGGATTCCCAGCATCGTGATGTCATCAAACTGTTCTGCTTTTCCTTCAAAG
Source organism: uncultured Erysipelotrichaceae bacterium (assembly GCA_902803495.1). Taxonomy (GTDB): domain Bacteria; phylum Bacillota_I; class Bacilli_A; order Erysipelotrichales; family Erysipelotrichaceae; genus RUG14871. The sequence goes on along the minus strand of CADCPY010000186.1, from coordinate 9,450 downwards.
CGGTCCACATCGCTCTTGATCGCTTGAAGGAGTTTCCCCATCGACTCTCCGGAATTCTCCGAAATAACGGAAAGCAGACGGCTGTTGCCATATAATTCCTGCTTCTCGTTTTCGGCTTCCGTTACGCCGTCGGTATAGAGATAGAGAATGTCGCCCTTATGCAGAACGAGTTCTCCTTTTTTATACTTCACGTTTTCCAGCCCCGCCAGGACAAAGCCCGAGCGGCTGTTAATATAGGTGGCTCTTCCGTCGCAGCAGATGACCGGCGGATTGTGCCCTGCGTTGACATAGTTCATATGTCCCGTCGAAAGGTTCAGAATTCCCAGCCAGGCCGTGACGAAGACCTGTGTATCGTTTCCTTCACAGAGCAACTCATTGACTTTGGTGAAGACTTCCCCAACGTCCATCTTGTTCTGTGCATAGTTCTTAATCAGTGTTTTGGCAATCACCATGAAGAGCGCCGCCGGAACGCCTTTTCCGCTGACGTCTCCCATCACGACCGCCAGATGATCCTCATCGGTCATGAAGAAGTCATAGAAGTCTCCTCCGACTTCCTTGGCCGGATGCATGAGGGCGTAGATATCAAATTCCGTATGCCCCGGGAACGGCGGGAAGATCTGCGGCAGCATGTGTGCCTGGATATCCCGTGCCAGCGAGAGCTCGGATTCGATTCTTGAAGTTTTCTTTGTGATCTCTTCCTGGCTTAATACCATCTCTCTGCCGCGGTTGGCCATGCTGACGGAAATCAGGGCAATCAGGATAAAGATCAGCAGCTTCGGCAGATAGGCATAAAGCAGCGTGTTGTGCTGCAGCATGCCCGGATCCGGATTCAGTGAGCTGACCCCGACTCCCAGAAACGTATCCATGACCGGAATACTCGTCCCCATCGGAAGGGAGACGATGTTCAGATCGATCAAACCTCTGGTTGCTCCGATATAGGCGGAGATCGCAAAGCAGATTGTGGATGCCGTTGCGGTCGCAATCGTAAGTCCCTTGGAAAAGTAGCGGGCGCTGACAACCGTCGGCACCGCCATCAGAAGCGCTACCTTGTAAGTCATCATGCTGTCGATGCGGGCATAGACAATAACCAGGCCGAATAGCAAAAGATACTTCAGCCACCACTTCTCGTGCTTAAAATGATTGCTCACGGCGATCGGGACGAGCAGTTCCAGAATGCCCTGCCACACGACCGGCCCCAGCGTTTCGCCGTTCAGCGGGAAGATTCCCAGCAGCATCAGTACCCAGACCACTAACAGCAGAACCGCGCTGTTGAAACAGAGACCGGAAACCAGACGGTTGGACTCCACCTCATTGTCAAAGAAGACGTCGTCGGTCTTGAGCGTTTGCCTGATCAGCGAGAAGACTCCCGTTTTTTTCTTTGTTTCCATACGGCTATTCAATGTTCAGGATGTCAGAGAATCCCGTCATATTCAAAATGTCCATGATGAATTCATTGACATTGCGGACCGTCAGTTTTCCCTTGACACTCATCTGTTTCTGCAGTGTGAGTAAAATTCTTAAACCGCTGGAAGACATGTAATCCAGATCCTTGAAGTCCAGGATCAGCGATTCCACATCGTCCAGAGCACCCTTGAGGGCGCTTTCCAGTTCCGTGCTGGTATTGGTGTCCAGACGTCCGGACAGACTCACCAGAAGTTCTTTATCATTTTTTACCTGTTTGATTACCATATGATCACCTTTATTCCGATTACTATTATCATACCATGAATCACGGGATGTTTATAGAAGACAGAGCCGCGGTTCATGATTTTGAACATATTATAACATACAAAAAAAGCGGGCCTCAGCGAGACCCGCATTCCTTTAACGTGTTACAACTATTTCTTTAAGTTGTAGAAGGCATCTTTGCCTAAGAATCTGGCGACATCGCCTAATTCTTCTTCGATTCTCATTAACTGGTTGTATTTTGCAATACGGTCAGTTCTGCTCATGGAACCTGTCTTAATCTGTCCTGCATTGACTGCAACGACTAAGTCAGCAATGGTTGCGTCTTCTGTTTCACCGGATCTGTGGGAAACAACAGCAGTCCATTTGTTCTTCTTGGCCATTTCGATGGCATCCAGAGTTTCTGTTAATGTACCAATCTGGTTGACTTTGATTAAGACGGAGTTCGCAGCGTTGAGTTCGATACCCTTCTTAATGTATGTCGTATTTGTAACGAATAAGTCGTCACCGACTAACTGGATCTTGTTGCCTAAACGTTTGTTCAGTTCAACCCAACCGTCCCAGTCGTTTTCAGCTAAGCCGTCTTCCATGGAAATGAGCGGATATTTTTCAGCCCATTTTTCATACATTTCGATCATCTGTTCGGAAGTCTTTTCGCCTTCACCGCTACGTGCTAAGACATAAACGTTCTTTTCTGCATCATAGAATTCGGAAGCAGCAGCATCCATTGCGAAGCAGACGTCATCGCCTAATTTGTATCCTGCTTTTTCAACAGCTTCCACCATTAATGCTAAAGGACCTTCGTTGCCTAATGTTTCTAACGGGCCGTTTCCGCCAGGGACACAGCTCGGAGCATAACCGCCTTCGTCACCGACTGCAGTGTTGTAGCCGTATTTCTTTAAGACGCTCTTTAAGTTGTGGAAAATTTCAGCACCCATACGGATTGCTTCTCTGACGTTCTTTGCGCCGACAGGCATGATCATGTATTCCTGGCAGTCAGCTGCGGAATCAGCATGTTTGCCGCCGTTTAAGACGTTCATCATCGGAACCGGTAATACCTTTCCGTTTGTGCCGCCTAAATATCTGTATAAAGGCATTTTGAAGTAATCAGCTGCAGCTCTTGCACAGGCCATGGAAACGCCCAGGATCGCATTTGCACCTAATTTGGATTTATCAAATGTGCCATCCAGTTCGATCATGGTTTTATCGATCAGAGCCTGGTCTGTAACATTCAGACCGACAACTGCCGGAGCGATAACATTGTTCACGTTGGCAACAGCCTTCTGTGTGCCTTTGCCTAAATAACGGGATTTGTCACCGTCTCTTAATTCTAATGCTTCTCTTTCACCTGTGGAAGCTCCAGATGGAACGATTGCTCTTCCGAATGCACCGGATTCTGTAGTAACTTCTACTTCAACTGTCGGATTGCCGCGGGAGTCAAGAACTTCACGTCCCCAAACCTTTTTAATCTTCATTACAAATCTCCTTTTTCATATGTAATCACTTACCTTTTTATTATAAACAAAAAGACGTAAAAAGTGAACTCATTCCCCGCATAAGTTCACCATTTATTCATCGATTTTTCCCGTTTCCGTATCCAGAAAACAGGTGAGGTATCCGTTGATCAGAAGCGTCCCCGACGGATGCACTTTCACGCGTTCGAACGCTCCGTACTCCTTATGCACATGCCCGTAGATCAGATAGCGGACGCGGCAGGTTCTCAGCAGCGTATCAAACGCCTCAAACCCCTGATGGGCTCTGTCCTGCCTGTCTCCGTACCCTGCCACCGGCGCGTGGGTCACCAGGATATCGAGACCGCCTTCCTCCGCAATCTTCTTTTTGAGCTTACTGACCCGCTTCTCCATCTCCTTCGGCTGATACTGAAAAGGTCCTTCCTTATAGCGCATCGAGCCGCCCATCCCCGCGATCTTCAGTCCCTTTACCGTAACAACTTTATCCTCTAAAGAATCGCAGCCTTCCGGCGGGTATTCCGCGTGGCGCGCGTCATGATTCCCGTTCACATACAGTAACGGACAGTTTGCCATGGTGACCAGAAATTCGAGATACTCCTTCTTCAAATCCCCGCAGGAGAGGATCAGATCCGCTTCCCGCAGCTTCTCCTTCTGAAAGTATTCCCAGAGGGAGGGGTTCTCGCGGTCGGAGAGAATCAGAATCTTCACTTCCGCTTCACCTCCGGCAGACCGCTGACCGCAATGGTCTTCTGGGCTTCCTTTAAATATTCCTCCATCTTCGGCAGCTCACCGTCAATATTCTCGTTGAGCCAGGCCATATGGATGATCTCTTCACTGGTTAAAACGGTATCCTGAGCGCAGCGCAGAATGCCCTTCTGATCGTATAATGCCCCTGTAAACGGATGGTATTTTCCCGTCACGATCAAAGTTTCCTGTTTTTTCAGCGTCCGCTTGACCGCCTCCGGAAGTTCATCGCTCAAACGCAAGGACACCATACCGGAAGAAAGGCCGTACCACGTGTTGGCCACGCTGGTCTCATTTCCGTTAATAATTGCGCGCAGGATCTCTTCGTAATATCTGCCCCAGTTCACCTGCACCGTGGCCACACTCACATGTTCCCCGTTTTCATCAAGGTAGTAAAGTCCCTTTTCCGCGCTTCCCCAGGCCGGCTTGACGAGCTCATGCCCCGAGATGACGGACACATGGTTCTTCTTCATCTCTTCGCGCCAGTCGTAATTCCCGACTGTGGAAAAGCGCAGATACACCTGTGCAAACGGATCGGCAAAGGCCACTCCCAGCGCAAAGGCATTGATGTTAGCCACCGTTCCCATTAAAGGATAGTCCGCCACATATCCCACTTTATGATTGGTCGTAAGCGCCCCGGCCAGCACGCCCAAAAGAAAGCGCACTTCATAGCTTTTGGCATAATAGGTATGCACGCGGGAGTGGGAGGTATGTAAGGAGCAGTTATAGACGGAGACATCCGGATAGCTCAAAGCGATCTTTACAGCCGCATTGAGGTCGGTATTGCTGACGGTGAAAAGAAGCCTGCTGCCCTGCAGCACCGCTTCATTCATCGCCTTGATTAAAGCTTCCTCCGTGTCAAGATTCTCATGCTTTCTTAATTCGCAGATGCCCTTGAGTGCCTCCTCAGCATACTTTCTTCCCTCTTCGTGAGCAATCAGCCAGGCGGAATTCTCCAAAGAGCCGGAATAGAAGAAGTCGGCACGCAGCGGATGCGCTTCATCATAATTCATCTGCCTGAAAAAGTGCTTCTTTTCCCTGATTTCCTCTTTCTCTTCCGAGAGTTCTTCCTTCTCCTTTAAGAAAGCGGTGCGGAACTCTTCCCGCAGTAACAGCAGCCGGTTTTCCAAGAGGGTCCGGTTCAGATTCAGAACACTTTCAAAGGAATACAGCCGGCAGTAGATTAAAAAGCAGTCAGCCGCATACGGCAGTAAAACCGCTTCATCGAGCGACTGGAAGACTTCGTAAAAGCGGTAGTAGCCCGCTTCCACTTTGCGGACTTCCTCTTCCGTATACTTCTTATTCAGATCGATTCCAGCCAGATTCGCAAATTCCCGGTAGCTGCCCTCCTTATGAAAGCGCAGGGCGTACGTCGGAACGGCTTCATAAAACGAGACAAACTCTTCATACAGCGCCGCTTCCGCTTCCTCCTTCTCCGGCCGGATGCGGTAGATCTCCGCATCCACGCTGATCTGATCCAGATACTTTAAAACACTGAGACGTTTATTGCCCTCTTCCACATAGAAGTGAAAGAGATATTCATAGACTTTGACGGGATCCCGCTGCCCCTCTAAGACCATGCTGTCGTAAAGCGCGGACCACTTGGCCGCAAATTCGGTATTTTCCGAAAGCAGCGGCAGAAAGTTGGAGGAAAAGGATTCCGAGCGGGAGGAATGCACCGTTCCCACCACCATGGAAAGCGGAATCTCCTGACGTGTCAGATAGACGGCTTCCTTGAGTTTCTTCTCCGGAAGCAATGCGTCCAGTGCCGGCAGGTATTTGGTTTCCTTGAGACTGACATTCTTGCGGTAGTCTTTCCGTGCCGCTTTCAGAGCCGAAAGATAATCCTGCATCATACCGGTTTCCTCCTTATTCTATTGATGAACTGAGTGATTTTCGCCATGCGTTCCTCATGCTTCCTTTCCTGCGGGAACATGCGGTAGAAGAGCTCTTCCCCGTACTGCGCCTTATACTCGCACATCTGCTTGCGGTGCTGGATGTAGCGTCCCGTCGCGATCAGAAGCGCCAGATAGATCAGAAACAGCGGCACAAAAAGATATTTCAGCCGCTCCGCATTGGCAATAAGAAAAAACAGCGGTAAATTGCCCAAAACCACAAAGAAATAGATTCCGATCGTGGTAAAGGCCGGAGAAAAGTACAGATAGATTCTGTAAAGGATTTCCTTCATATGCCATTCTCCTTTCCGCTTTGTTATTTATTTATAATCAATTCTACTATGTTTGTCAAAAGAAATTCAGATGACTTTTTTCAGCTGTTCCAAAAGTTTCGGCAGGATCAGCGCAAAGACGGCTGACAGTAAGATTCCGCTCACAAACTTCAGCACCAGCGAGCCGAAGACCAGCTGTGCGGAATAATAGCCGTAAAGTTTGGAGTCCACATACAGGGCCAGCGTATTCAAAAGCGTCACGCTGAAGGCTGAGAGCGTACTGATGATTCCGAGATGCAACGCGTCCTTCTTCTCACTTCTGAAAAAGAGGAAGCCGGCCAGAAAGCCGCTGAAGGCGTGCGGCAAAATCCAGAGCGGTGTTGTCAGCGTGATGCCGTAGGATGAGAAAAGAACCTGATAGATACTGCTGCCGACAAGTCCCACCAGCATCCCGTCAAATGGCCCGTAGAAAAAGGCTGCCACCAATATTGGGAAGGCTTCCAGCGTGAATTTGAACTGGATCAGCCGGATCGGTGTCAGATTGCTGAGCAGAACATAAACGGCAATCAGCATTGCCAAAGTGGTTAAACGTTTAGTGCTCATCGCTCACTCCCCTTTCACAAACAGACTTCTTACTTCACTCACAAAATACAGCGATCCCGTAATCAGGATACTGCCCTTGGAATACTTTCTTTCGGCATAGGCAATGGCTTCTTTATAGTCCGCCATGCTGTTGACTCCCTGACGGGAGGACAGTTTCTCGAGCGGTGTCACCCGGTAGTAGTCAAAACTGGTCACGATCAGCTCATCGCACACTTCCTGCAACATGTCGATCATCTGCGCATACTGCTTGTCCTTTAAAATTGAGACAATGATGCAGCGCGGTGACGGCAGAGCCTTGACGCTCTCCAGAATGGAGCGTACCCCATGCTCGTTATGCGCGCCGTCGACAATGATCAGCGGTTTGGTATTTAAAACCTCAAAGCGTCCCTGCCAGAAGGTGCTCTCCACACCCTTTAAGATCAGATCCCGCTTCAGAGGGATGATGTGTTTCCTGCGCAGCTCTTCCGCTGCCGCAATGGCCAGCGAGGCGTTTTTGGTCTGATAGAGCGCAATCGTATTTAAGACGACATCATAGCCTAAGTAGGAAAAATGTACCTTGCCGTCAATGATCCTGCCGCCTGGCGCATGGATCTTCTTCACTGCCGTATGGCACTCTTTGGCCTTTTGATCAAAGACTTTCAGGCAGCACGCCTTGCGCTCGGCCGTGATTGCCGGGACGCCTTCCTTGATGATGCCCGCCTTTTCATAGGCAATCTTTTCATAGGTATCGCCCAAGATCGCCATATGGTCCATGCCGATATTGGTGATAATGCTCATGAGCGGATGAATGACATTGGTGTTATCCAGCCTGCCGCCCATGCCCACTTCATAGACCGCATAGTCCACCTTCTCTTCCAGAAAGTAGATGATGCTGATGAGCATGTCGATCTGAAACATCGAAAGCGCATATTTCTCGATGACGTCCAGATAGCGGTTGCCGATCTCCAGTAAGCGATCATCCGGGATATTGACGTTATTGATGCGGATGCGGTCGTTATGCACCACCAGGTGCGGGGAAGTAAAGGATCCCACCTTGTAGCCGTGCATCTGCAGAATGCTGCGGAGGTAGTCGGTAGTGGAGCCTTTGCCGTTGGTCCCTGCCACATGCAGACACTTTAAGCGCAGTTGCGGATCTCCCATCTCGTGCAGTAACTTTACAAAGTCCTCTTTCTTTGTCTTTGAGGTGCGGGTCTGATAAATATATTCTAAAAAATCATGGATATTCTGATACATGTTTCTGTCTTTCTAAATCTGCCAGTCAATCGGCGCCACCCCTCTGCTTTCCAAGAAGGCGTTGGCTTTGGAGAAATGCCGGCAGCCGAAAAAGCCGTTATGCGCCGAAAGCGGGGACGGATGCGCCGCCGTGAGCACCAGATGGTTCGGGTTGTTTAAGAGTGCCGCCTTGCTCTGGGCCGGTCTCCCCCATAAGAGGAAGACGATCGGCTGATCGAGCTCGTTAAGCTTCTGGATCGTATGGTCCGTAAAAATCTCCCAGCCTTTTTTGCTGTGGGAGAAGGCCTTGCCCTTTTCCACTGTCATGACCGTGTTCAAAAGGAACACGCCCTGTTTCGCCCACTTCATCAGGTAGCCGTGATTCGGTATCGTGCAGCCCAGATCGTCATGCAGTTCCTTGTAGATATTCTTTAAGCTCGGCGGAACGGCCACATTCGGTTTCACCGAGAAGCACATCCCGTGCGCCTGGAACGGTTCATGATACGGGTCCTGTCCCAGAATGACCACCTTGACGTCCTTTAAGTCCGTATAGTAGAAGCAGGAAAAGACCTCCTTCTTCGGAGGATAGATTGTCTTTGTTTCATATTCCTCATGAATAAAAGATGCGAGACTCTGAAAGTAAGGCTGCGCAAATTCATTCTTCAGAAAAGGTGTCCATCCGTTTTCTACCATTGCATTCTCCTTTTTATTATCTTATCACAAGATAACCGTGAAACAAAAAAAGAGGATTACTCCTCTTCATAATGCACTGTGTGATAACTCAGATGGCTGTTGCTCTCCGCACAGTCTTCAAAGACCTGCAGGATTCCTTCGGCATACTTCCCGAGATTCTTTCTTAAATCATCCTCATTTAACAGGATCAGCGTGGTGTCACTTCCGCGCTCGCTTAAGCAGTCTGCCAGAGCGTCCAGATTGTTTCCGAAGTAGTCCGGAAACTGCATCTTTTCCTTGATGTCGGTAAAGAAATCCGTCTTTTCCGAATACTCCGCACCGTCCAATACAATATATTCCATTTATTCCTCTCCGTATAATAATTCAAAATGTTCGTAGTGATCCCCGGTATAGTAGATCAGACCGTCCGAGGAAAAGACGATCCGCTTCGCTCCCCGGCTCTTCTTATGCAGCGTATCAATGTCGCACTCATAATACGTTCTGCCTTTTTTCTTCGGCAACAGTCCTTCGTAATTGCCGTAAACATCTCCGCCGATGCACATGCCGTAGGCGTAATCATCCAGACCTCCGCCTTCCCAGCCGAGCTTCTGCGCTTCCTTTTTCGTCATGAAGTTCTGCGGCAATTCTCCGTACTGATAGAGATAAAGCGCCACATCTTCCTTGGAAGTATAGGTTCCGTCCGCGTCCAGAAGTTCTTCCGCTTCCTCTGTTTCCTCCGGAGTCACCGGTTGTGCCGGCTGCGGATCATCTTCCGCGCCTCCGTATAACAAGACAAAAGTTTCGTAGTTGTTGTCCGTATAGTAGATGAGCCCGTCATTGGAGTAAACGATACGCTTCGATCCGCGGCTATCCGCATGCAGCGTATCCACATCG
>CADCPY010000185.1 GCA_902803495.1 uncultured Erysipelotrichaceae bacterium | reverse complement strand
TTTTAGATCAGTTCCATCTGATCATTTTCGTCGTGTTTTTCTCTTCTTTATCTTTTTTCGCTTGACTTATGATAGTAAGTTATCCCCTCTCTGTAAAAAACAGAATGATTCTATTTTCCTACTGATTGCCGCACTCGACAAAGAAGACCGGCAGATCCGTTGCGGTGCATTTCACCGTAACGCTGCTTCCGCCTTCCACTACGTTTCCCTCTCCTCTGAGACGGAATCCATAGTAACTTTGCGGTAAAGTCACCGTGATCTCATTGACACCTTCATCAAAGACCGGACAGGTCAAAATCCGCTCGCCCAGATAGAAGAAGTCGCTCTCTCTGTCATACTGTGCGTCTTTCACAAAGACCGGTGTGATCAGCGGTTCTTCCTCTTTCATGCAGCGCTTTAGTTCCCTGCTTAAATACGGCATCAGTTTTTCTCTTAAGTCAAAGATCCGCTTTACCGCATCCATCACGTCCGGATAGAGCCACGGCATGGTCGAGGCCTCTTCCGGCTTCCACGAGTGCAACACAAAGCGCGGTAAAAATACTCCGTACTGCAGCCAGCGCAAAAAGAGTTCCCGGCTCGGTTTCGGTCCCGCAAAGCCGCCGATATCCGGCCCGAAGAAACAGTAACCGGAAAGCGCCATCGTCATAGCCTGATAGTGGTTGTAGCGCAACTCGGAGAAACTGGTATAGTTATCTCCCGTCCAGGTAGTCGCCAGATTCTGCGTTCCGGCAATACCGCAGCGGGAAACATTCAACGGTTTCTTATTCACTTCTTTTGCGACTTCATAGCTTGCCTTACTCATCAGGTAGGAGAATACCGGCTTGATCAGTCTGGCCGGTATTTCCTTCCCGAACCCGTGGGCATAAACATCCTTATCGTGGATGTCATATTCGTTATTGTCATTCCAGAGATCCGTATATCCTTTTTCCACCAGCTGTTCTCTGACGCACTTCTTCCAGAAGTTGTAAGCTTCCGGATTGGTGAAGTCCAGATAGGAAGCGTTGCCGCCCCAGAACGGGAATATGGCCGGAGTGCCGTCCGCATAGTGCAGAAACCAGTGATTTTCCGCAATGGTCTCATAGAGCGGATGATCGTCCAGGAAAGCCGGCTTGATATTGGGAATCAGTCTGACCCCCTTCTCATTGAAGTATTTGGACAGTCCTTCCGGGGAAGGAATCTTATGCGTATTCCAGTGGAAGACGTAGCGCTTTTCCCCGATCTGCGTATAGCCGCTCGACATGTAAAAGCCGCCCGGCTGAATGCCGTACTTTTCGCAGTTATCGAGGAAGGAGTGCAGACGCTCTTCGGCATTATCCGCATCCGTATATTCCATCGTCGAGCCACAGTAGCGCAGTGCCCATTCCGGTACTTCGCCGATGCCGCCGGTTAAGTGAATAAAGCGGTGAATGATCTCCTTCACACTTCCGAAGATCAGATAGAAAACCATGTTCTCTTCTTCATAGCGGATGGAGTTGAAGTGCTCGTAGTAGTTATCATGTTCTCTTCCGAAGTCCACTTCTCCTTCGCTGTAGGTATCATAAAAGATCCCGTAGCTGCCCGCTTTGTTTTCACAGATATAAAACGGCAGGTATTTATAGAGCGGATCGGAATATTCCGCCTTGTATCCCATGGCGTCATTGGTATCCAGCTTATAATGCTGATGGTTTTTATTCACGCCGCCGGCTTTATCGCCAAGCCCGTAGATATACTGCTCTTCTTCCCGTACCGTATAGTGCACAGAGCCCTCTCCGAGCTCTCCCGCAAAGTTGTAGGCCAGACCGCTGCGGTCCTGATACAGAATGCCCGCTTTGTTTTGAACGGTGATGCGGAAGTTTTTGCGCTCAATGGAAACATCCGCTCCGGCATGGTGGAAGGAAATCACATTTTCCTCTTCCGTCACTTCCGGGGAACATAAGTCAAAGTCCTCCAGCGAAAGCTTGTCTTTTTGGTCATTCAACTTATTATGTTCCGGGTTGATGCTGAAAGTCGGCAGAAGATCTTCGTTTTTAATCAAAGCCACCCGTAACATATTCTGAATGAAATCCAGACGCATGAAAACCCCGTCCGCTTCATAGATGCGGGTATGTTCATTCGCATTTTTCAATTGGAAGTAATGCTGGAATTTCATGCTTTCGGATCTCCTTTGCTTAACAAATTGAAGGTGAGTTTGAAGTAGGACGGATGTCCCATTGCTGTTTTCTTTGGGCGGAAACAGAGGACTTTGTTCTGCTTTGCGTTCATGGCATCCCACTGCGGCAGATTCCCGCCGTTCGGGTTTCCTGATCTGACAAAATTCGCCAGATAGTCCATCATCTCTTTGGATACTTCATAATCCCTCTGCCCGTACGGCCGCCACGAGGTTTGAAGCCGCCCGAACATGTAACGCAAGTCACAGGAATGGAAGGCTCCGTTATTATCATCGCCCGGCGCATCGATGTCAAAGTAATAGACATAGGCGCCGTTGTCTTTCGCAAAGCGGTTTCCGATATAAGCCAGGATCGGCGCATAGATATCGTTATTGGTATAGCCGATCATGTAATCCAGCTCTAAAGGATCTTTAATCAGCGTTCCGATTTCATCTTTGATCAGGCATCCGTCGATGACCGGCATCATATTGTTGATGCTGTCCTTACGGATCTTTTTGATATTTTCATAGGCGTCATGCAGCACTTTCAGATCGGCTTTTTGGAATTCTTCAAATGTTCTACATCCCGCCAGTTCCATCAAAAGCTGCCAGTAGTCATAGGTCTCTTCTGCCTTCTTCGGAAGTGCCATCTTCGGAAACTTCCCGCCGCCGCTCATCAGTACGGCTTTTTGGAATAAACCGTTCAGATCATGATTCAGACAGAGATACTGCATGGAGATGGCTCCCGCACTCTGTCCCATCACGGTGATATTGTTTGGATCTCCGCCGAAGGCCGCAATATGTTCCTTCACCCAGCGGATGGCCTGCACCTGATCGTCCAGGCCGAAGTTGCCGTTACGGCCGTATTTTTTCTGTATTTCTTCATGGGAAAAGTATCCCAGGATACCGACGCGGTAATTCGCAAATACCGTAATAACTCCGCGCTTCGCCAGCTCATCTCCCCGAAACGGCTCTTCCGCACTGCTGCCGGAATTGAACCCGCCGCCGTGGAAGTAGACGATCACCGGACAGTTTTGCGCATCCTCCGGCGCATAGATATTCAGATTCAGACAGTCCTCATCATAATGAAAGGGTATCCCTTCCCGGAATTCCTTGTGGTAAAACAGACGTTCCCTGACGTCCAGATGCGGATAAAACTGCCGGTACTGCGGACAGGAATAACCCATATGGGTCGCATCGACTTCCTTGGGATAACTGTCAATTCTTTCGCAGTATTCAAAGCGGTTCGCCTTCCCGTACGGAATACCCAAAAACGCATGAATTCCTTCATACGCATTTCCTTTAAAAATCCCGAATGGCGTTTGTTTCTGTACCGTATTCATTATGCCGTTAATTATTGATGATCCCTGTCATCTTTTTCTTTCATCCACCACTTATTTTAACATATCCCCCTGTATGCGTTAAGCGTACAGAAAGGCAGTTTTTTCCGTTTGCGGAAAAACTGATATAATCATGCTAAGTTCTGTCAAGTGTTTTTTAGGGAATAATAAGATGATTAATCAGCGCATGATGAAAAAGCGGATTTCATA
>CADCPY010000184.1 GCA_902803495.1 uncultured Erysipelotrichaceae bacterium | reverse complement strand
CGCCGTATAGTCAGCGGCTTCCTTGATACCGTAAGTCACGACGCGGGCATTGGTCATCTTCACGAGTCTTCTTCCGTACGGGTCATCGATATTGATGATGGCCGTCTTGGAGGAGTCCAGATTGGTGAACAGCTTGGCCTTGGCCTCAAAGTAGTTCTCCATGGTGCCGTGGTAGTCCAGATGCTCATGGGTCAGGTTGGTAAAGATGCAGTAATCGAAATCAATGCCGTCGATGCGGTGCTGCTCAATGCCGTGCGAAGAGACTTCCAGGGCTACGGCCTTGGCGTCTTTGACATACATGTCATGGATCAGTTTCATCGTGGTCAGAATATCGTTGGTGGTATTCGGCATCTCGATCTTGTAGTTGCCGTATTCCACGCCGATCGTTCCGATATAGCCGCACGGTTCGTAAAGGTTCAGGATGTTCTTGATCGTTAAGGCGATGGAACTCTTGCCGTTGGTTCCCGTCACGCCGAACACCTTCATCTTTTCCGTGCAGAAGTCATAGAAGCGGTGGGTCACATCCACCAGGGTCTTATGAACGTCTTCCACCTTCACATAGGTGATGTTTTCCTCATAGTTGTCCAGATCATCAGTATAGACGATGCAGACCGCTCCGTTGGCAATGGCCTGCCCAACGTATTTATGTCCGTCATTCAGCATGCCCTTCAAACAGAAGAACATTCCCTTGCTGACTTTCTGACGGGAATCGACAAACAGCGTTTCGATTTCGATCTTCGGCGCTCCCTCAATCAGTTTATTTAATCTCATCGACGATCTCTCCTCTCATGATCTCCCCTTCATTTTCCAGAAGACGGACGGTAAACATCCGGGAGTGCAAATTCTCCCTGCTCTCCACTTTTACCGGGATATATTCCGAGGAGTGTCCGACCCAAGTGCCGGCCTCTTTCTCCTCTTCAAACAGTACTTCCACATCTTTTTGAATAAATGTGTTCCAGTACGCGGCTTTTTTCGTTTCACCAAGCGCGATCAGTCGCTTCACGCGCTCCTTTTTGACAGCTGTTTCCACCTGTCCCTTCATTTTTGCGGCCACCGTACCCGTCCGTAAGGAATACGGGAAGACGTGCAGGTAGACAAGGTTCCCCTCCTCTACTGTCTTTTCGCTTTCCAGATAGTCCTCATCGGACTCATTCGGGAAGCCGGTGATGATATCCGTTCCGATCGCAATGCCCGGAATCTCTTTCTGAATGTAGCGGATCCGTTCTAAAAACTCCTTCTGGGTATACGGGCGGTTCATCTGTTTTAACACAGAGTCGCTGCCGGCCTGCAGTGGGATATGCAGGTGTCTTGCCATCTGCGGGTGCTCCTTGATGAAGGCCACGATCTCATCCGTCACTTCCGTGACTTCAATGGAAGAGATGCGGATGCGCGCCACGCCCAGCTCCACCATCTTTTTTAAGACATCAATCAGACGGTATTCCCCGTCCTGATATCTGCCGGTATGAATGCCGGTTAAAACGATCTCCTTATGTCCGTTCCTGATCAGTTCGCAGGTATATTCCGCAACCTTATCAAACGGCAAAGAGCGCTCTCTGCCCCGCGCAAAAGGAATCGTGCAGTAGGAGCAGAACTGATTGCAGCCGTCTTCGATCTTTAAGAAGGCCCGTGTCTTATGGGCGAACTGCTTCATGGAAAGATCTTCAAACGGTACGGCGGACGTCACATCATCCACCAGTACAAACTGCTTCTTTGTCTTATAGCTTTCGTCCACGCGCAGTGCCAGCTCGTTTTTATGGGTGGCTCCGATCAGAACGTCGATGCCTTCCTCGCGGTTTTTCTCCGTCTGAACCAGACACCCTACCACGCAGATCAAAGCGTTAGGGTTTTTCCGTTTGGCCAGATGGATCTTCTGTCTTGATTTCTGGGCGGCGGTATTGGTGACGGTGCAGGTATTAATGATATAGATATCCGCAGCTTCGTCATCACCCGCTTCGCTGTAGCCCAGCGACTTCAAAGCCTCCGCATAACATTCCGATTCGTAGGCATTCACCTTGCAGCCGAGCGTAAGTATGGAAAATGTCGGCATGGTTTCCTTAGTCCTCCAGTACTTCCCCGTTGGCCAGCGCTCTCAGCTTCTTGACTTCAAACGGTTTTAAGCGGCGGGACTGGCCCGGCGTTAAGGAACCCAGGGTCAAAAAGCCGAACTGCGAACGGTGCAGACGGGTCACCTTGTAGTCAAAATAGAGGAACATCTTTTTGACCTGATGCTTTCTTCCTTCCTGAATCTTGATCTCCAGCGTTGTCTGCTTCTTTTCAAAATCCTTGTTGGTTACCTTGATCTTGGCCGGAAGTGTCTTCTTCCCGTCAAGCATGATCCCCTTTTCCAGCTGACGGATATGTTCCGGCGTTAAAATGCCCTTTAAATCCAGCTGGTAGGTCTTGAAGATATGGTAGCGGGGATGGGCCATCTCATTGGCGAATTCCCCGTCGTTGGTCAATAGTAACAGTCCGGTCGTATCGTAGTCCAAGCGTCCGATCGGGAAGATGCGCTCTTCGCACTCCACCAGACTGCTGGCTGTGACACGTCCCTTGTCATCGTTATTGGTGCAGATGACTTTCTTCGGTTTATACAGCATGTAGTAAACCTTGTTCTCTTTCAGAATCGGCTTGTCATCCACCAGGATCTCATCCTTCTTGGACACCTGAAAACCCATCTCGGTGACAACTTCCCCGTTGACCTTCACGCGTCCTTCCTTAATATATTCTTCACTCTTTCTTCTGGAGGCAATCCCTGCCTGTGCCAGTATTTTCTGAAGTCGGTCCATTGATTTCCTCCT
>CADCPY010000183.1 GCA_902803495.1 uncultured Erysipelotrichaceae bacterium | reverse complement strand
TGGGACACGAGAATCTTTCCACTACCCAGGTTTACACCCACGTATCGGCGGACAAACTGACAAAAGTCTACCGTTCGGCGCATCCGAGATCAAAAAATGAAGATTAAAAAAACTCTGTGACTGTAAATATCACAGAGTTTTGTTTTTACTGTAAGGGATATTTGAGATCGAATTCTTCCGGTAAGAAGCGCGGGCAGACGTTTTCCTTGGTGGAAATCACGCTGGAAGCCAGCCTTGTTCCGATGACGCAGGATTCTTCGAGCGTCTTGCCGTAGGTGAGGCCGATGGCGATACCGGCGAAGAAACTGTCTCCGGCACCGGTCGTGTCGATGACATCGGTCTTCTGGGCCGGGACGATGCCGCTTTCGCCGTTTAAGTCGGCATAGATGGCCCCCTGGTCGCCTAAGGTGACGACCATGCGCGGAATGTTGGCGCTGGTGATCTTACGGATGAGAACTTCGCGTAATTCTTCCAGGGATTTTCCATCGTACTCTTCCGAGAAGAGCTGTCCGGCTTCCTGCTCGTTGCAGACCAGGCAGTCGACTTTCTGAATGAGGTCGCGGCGTTCCATGGCGATGGACATATTGGATACAACCGCATAGATGGCTTTGTGGTATTTCTCCGCCAGTTCAAAGATTATCTTTAAGAGGTTCACTTCCATATCGATCTCCACAACGATGGAATCGCACTCGGAAATGATCTTATCTCCGCTTTCCTCTAAGATTCCTTCAAGCGGGGAGAGGTCCGGCCGCTTGGAGATTGAGGCGATGACATCTCCGTTATTGTCAAAGATGGCAAGCCAGCTGCCCAGTCCGTCTTTGGAACGGGCGATGTAGTCGGTATTGACCTTATGACGCTGGAGCTTCTCAAGCACATCCGTGCTGATGCCGCTGTCATCCAATACCGTGACAAACGTCGGGTTCAGTTCCACATTGGCGATATCCTCCGCAACATTCCGGCTGACTCCGCCGTGGACCTGGATCACTCTGCCGACATTTCTGCCTGCAGGAATATACTGAGCTAACGGGTAACCTTTAATATCGACGAAGGTTGCCCCGAATACGACAATTCCCATCTCGCATACCTCACTGATTTAATATGAACATTTTCTTATTTTTGTATTCATTTATCAAGAAAAATCGTTCCGTTTTTGTCTTTTTTTCCTCTGAGCATACGCAAAGCGCAAAACAGGCAAAACATGCGGAGAAATCAGGGAATTTTGCGATTATTTTTTATCAAAATATATTGAACGGGGTCTTCTCCTATGGTAAAATCTATTCTGGCATCTTGTGAAGATGCACATCGCACACTGTGAATTCAGCACTCCGTGCCCGCAAGGGTTAGCGCTGTTCGAAACAGTGGAGGACACAACGGAAGAGAGGTAAAAAATAATGTCAGTTGTATCGATGAAAAAACTTCTGGAAAACGGCGTACATTTCGGTCATCAGACCCGTCGTTGGAACCCAAAAATGAAACCGTATATCTATACGGCCAAGAACGATGTCTACATTCTCAACTTAGAATGCACCCAGACAAAATTAGACGATGCTTATGCAGCAATGCATGCTATCGCTGAAAAGGGTGGCAAGGTTCTCTTTGTCGGCACAAAGAAACAGGCTCAGGAAATTGTTATGGAAGAAGCTTTACGTTCCGGTTCCTTCTATGTGAACCAGAGATGGTTAGGCGGTATCTTAACAAACTTCCGCACAATTCAGAAACGTATCAGAAGACTGGTTGAAATCGAAGAGATGGAAGCTTCCGGATCCATGGAAATCTATCCGAAGAAAGAACAGGCTATCTTACGTAAAGAAGCAGCCAAACTGGAAAACAACTTAGGCGGTATCAAGGAAATGAAGAAGTTACCGGATGCCTTATTTGTTGTTGATCCGACAGAAGACAAAATCGCAGTTCTCGAAGCCAAGAAATTAAGAATTCCTGTATTCGGTCTGGCAGACACTAACTGTGATCCTGACTTATTAGACTATGTGATTCCAGCAAACGATGACGCGGTCAAATCCATTCGTTTAATCGTCGGCTGCATGGCAGACGCTATCTGTGATACAAAAGAAGGCGTTCTGGCATATGCATTCCAGCCGGAAGAAGGCGAAGACATCACTATGAAGGATGTTATCGTGAATGTTGAACAGCAGTATGAAGAAAACGAAAAACGTCGTAAGGCAGCAGCCGAAGCCCGCAGAGCTCAGCAGCAGAACCGCCAGAGACGTCAGTGGGTCAAACGCGACAACAACAAAGCGGAAGAAAACAAAGAAGTAAAGGCTGAAGAAAAAGCGGAAAAAGTCGAAGAAAAAGCTGAAGAAGTAAAGAACGAGGAGAATTAATCATGCAGATTACAGCAAGTTTAGTCAAAGAATTACGTGATAAGACCGGTGCCGGTATGATGGATTGCAAAAAGGCCTTAACGGAATGTGAAGGCGACATTGCAAAAGCTACAGACTGGTTACGTGAAAAAGGTATTTCCAAAGCTGCTAAGAAATCCGGCAGAATCGCTGCGGAAGGCTTAAGCAGAGTCAAAACAAACGGTAATAAAGCAGTTTTAGTTGAAGTAAACTCCGAAACAGACTTCGTTGCAAAGAATGAAAAATTCGTTGCATTATTAGACGGTATTACAGAAGCATTATTAAACAGTGATGCAAAAACATTAGACGATGCGAATGCATTAGCATTAAACGGATCCACAGTTGCTGCCGAAATCGTCAACGCAACAGCCACAATCGGTGAAAAGATCAGTTTAAGAAGATTCGTCTTAGTCGAAAAGAACGATGACGAAACATTCGGACAGTACATGCACAACGGTGGTTCCATCAGTGCATTAGCTGTTATCAAGGGCGGCGATGCAGCTGTTGCCAAAGATATGGCAATGCAGGTTGCAAGTATGAACCCACAGTACATTTCCCGTGAACAGATGGATGCTGACTTCATCAAACATGAAGAAGAAATCCAGTGGGAAATCATCAAGAACGACGAATCCTTAGCCAACAAGCCGGAAAAAGTTCTACAGGGTATCTTAAACGGACGTTTAAGCAAATCCTTACAGGAAATCAGCTTAGTTGACCAGGTCTACTTCAAAGACCAGGACAAGAAAGTCGGCCAGTTCTTAAAAGAGAACAACGCCATCGTTACAAACTTTGTCCGTTACCAGGTCGGTGAAGGCATGGAAAAACGCGAAGAAAACTTCGCAGAAGAAGTCGCAAAAGCATTCTAATCGGAAAAGGACACGCAAGTGTCCTTTTTTCTTGCGTAAAAGCCTTCTTTAAAAAGGAAATTGAATCCTTTATAATTAGTTTAGTTAGACATTCCATGGGAATGACAGGAGACTGAATATGTACAAAAGAGTATTACTGAAACTCAGTGGGGAAGCATTGGGATCCAAGGGAAAATCCATCGACCCGAATGTTTTGGATAGAACAGCAAAGGAAATCAAGGAAATCTACGATATGGGCATCGAAATCGGTATCGTCGTCGGAGGCGGAAACCTCTTACGCGGCAAGTTTGCCGAAGAGATGCACATGGACCGCTGCATTGCCGACAATATCGGCATGCTGGGCACCATGATGAACGCACTTTCCTTAAAGAACGCCTTACAGAACCAGGGCATGAAAGCCGTGGTCATGAGCGCGATCGAGATGAACAAGATTGCGGAGCTGGCCGATTCCGAACGTGCAATTAAACATCTGGAAGACAACGAGATCGTCATCTTCGGATGCGGTGTCGGCAACCCGTATTTCTCCACGGATACCTGTGCGGCATTGCGTGCAGCGGAGATCAAGGCGGAAGTGATCCTGATGGCCAAAAACGGCGTGGACGGCGTCTATTCCGCGGATCCGAATGTTGATAAAACAGCCGTAAAATATGATATACTAACATATAAGGAAGTCCTTGCCAAAGATCTGAAGGTCATCGATCTGACCGGTATCAGCATGTGTGAGCAGGCAAATATGAATACATTCGTATTTGATATGAATGTGGAACATAATATCAGAGATGCTGTCCTCGGAACGGCAGTCGGGACAAAGATTGTAAAGGAGAAATAAGTATGGAACAGGAATATTATTTAGAATTATGTGAAGAAAAAATGGAAAAATCGCTCAATGCCTTTGATAACACATTACGTCAGGTACGTACGGGCAGAGCCAATGTTTCCATGCTGGACCCGGTAGAAGTTGACTACTACGGAGCCCCAACACCGCTGAACCAGATCGCATCCTTAAGTGTTGTGGAAGGCAAGCAGCTCTTAGTCAAACCGTATGACCCGAGTTCCTTAAAGAATATTGAAAAGGCCATCTATGCCGCAAATCTGAATCTGACACCGCAGAACGACGGCACCAGCATCCGTATCAATGTTCCGATCATGACGGAAGATGTCCGTAAGCAGACAGTCAAAGGCTTAAATAAGACACTCGAAGATGCCAAAGTCACGGTCCGTAATATCCGCCGTGATATCAACGACTCCGTCAAGAAGGATAAAGAATTAACGGAAGACTTGGAAAAAGACACACTGGAACAGATTCAGAAACTGACAGACGAGTATGTCAAGAAACTCGAAGTCATGTGCAAGGAAAAGGCAGAGGAGATCATGAAGATCTAATCTTTCCTAAGAAGAAAGACAGAAGAAACGGAAGACCGTTTCTTTTTTCATGTTTCCTTATTTATGATATGATAACTATATGGGCTCAATACAGCCCTGTTTGGGACAATTAGAAGGAAAAAGGTAAGGCAATGGAGAAGAATCAAAGCTGCAGACATGTTGCAATCATCATGGACGGAAACGGACGCTGGGCAAAGAAGCAGAACCGGGAGAGGACGTTCGGTCATACGATCGGCGTGGAAAACGTCCGGAATATTGCCATCCGGGCCAATGACCTGGGAATTGAAGTGCTGACGCTTTATGCCTTCTCTACGGAAAACTGGAAACGGCCGCTCGAGGAAGTGAACTTCCTAATGAAGCTGCCGGAGATCTTCTTCAAGAAATTCATGAAGGAGTTAATGGAGAAAAACATCCGCATCCGCATGATCGGAGAGTGGGAACATGTTCCGCAGGATACAAGAGACATCTTAGAGCGGGCTATCCGGGAAACTTCCGTGAATACCGGCATGATCCTCAATTTCGCCTTCAATTACGGCGGAAAGAGGGAAATTGTGCTTGCTGCGCAGAAATATGCACAGGATGTTCGCGATAACGGACGCGCTTTAGAACTGACGGAAGACGAATTCACGACCTATTTAATGAGCGGGGAATATCCGCCGGTGGATTTGATGATCCGTACAAGCGGTGAGCAGCGCATCAGCAACTTCCTGCTTTGGGAGATGGCATATGCGGAAATGATGTTTCTGGATGTGGCCTGGCCGGAGTTTACCACGGATGAGTTTGAAGCCTGTATCCGTGACTTTATGCAGCGAGATCGCCGCTATGGAGGGGTAAAAGCATGAAGCAGAGAGTAATTACTGCAATTGTATTGATCTTGATCGTCGTACCGCCGTTACTCGTCGGCGGATGGCTTTTAAACCTGTTAATGGGTGTGGTTCTCTTACTGGGAACCTATGAATATACCAAATGCATTTCCAGCGATACGAAAGATATCTATCCGCTGTGCGCTTTACTGACAGTGGCAACGGCCGGTTCGGTCTTCTTCCGTCAGTATGATTTCCAGATCAGCGCCGCGCTTCTGGTCATTCTGTTCACTCTGAATGTCTGGGTGGAGCGCTATGACCTCGGTAAGATCGGATTCTTATTTTTGATGTACCGCCTGTTAACCACAGGGCTGGAGTGCTTTGTGACGGTACGTTCCTACGGTTTTGCGGAAATCCTGTTTGTTCTCTTAATGACATATTTAACGGACAGCTTCGCACTGATCGGCGGAATGAAGTTCGGCAAGCATAAGCTGAATGAGCGGATCTCGCCGAAGAAAACCATTGAAGGTTCCATCTGCGGTTATCTCTGCGGCGTGATCAGTGGACTTGTCTGCGGACTTTTCTTCACCGGATTCTCCAAGCCGCTTGTGATCGTGGCTGCCTTAACGGTACCGATCGTATCGCAGATCGGAGATCTGGCGTTTTCCAGCGTGAAGCGCTATTACGGAATCAAGGATTTCTCCAATCTTCTGCCGGGTCACGGCGGAGTTCTGGATCGTATTGATTCTCTGGTCTTTGCGCTTGTCATGCTGAATATTTTATTGGGAGTATTATGAAAAAAGTAGCTATTTTGGGTGTGACCGGTTCCATCGGTACGCAAAGCGTGGATGTCTGTCTGCAGCATCCGGACGAATTTGAGGTTGTTGCCGTCAGTTGCGGTCACCGAATCAATATTTTAATGGACCTTCTGAAAGTCATTCATCCGGAGATCGTCTGTGTCTCCGAGGGAGTGGATGCCTATCATCTTTCCCAGAACTATAACGATATCAAATTCGTGTTCGGGGAAGAGGGACTTTTACAGGTTGCCGCATATGAAAATGCGGATGTCATTGTCAATGCTCTGGTAGGCTTTGTCGGCATGAAACCGACCTTTGAAGCAATCCGTGCCAAGAAAGAAATCTGCCTGGCCAATAAGGAAACTTTGGTTGTGGCAGGGGACTTGATCCGTGAGGAATGCAAGAAGTACGGCGTATCCATTGTCCCGATCGACTCGGAACACTCCGCCATCCTGCAGTGCCTGCGCGGCAATAAGCCGGCTCAGGTCAAGCGTTTGCTGATCACGGCAAGCGGCGGTTCCTTCCGCGATAAGACAAGGGAAGAGCTGAAGAATGTCACCAAGGAAGAGGCTCTGAACCATCCGAACTGGTCCATGGGTGCAAAGATCACCATCGACTCCGCCACCATGATGAACAAAGGCTTTGAAGTCATCGAAGCCCATCATCTCTTCAATATGGACTATGATGATATTGATGTTGTCATGCATCGCGAAAGCGTCATTCACTCCATGGTGGAATACAATGACGGTGCGATCATTGCCCAGCTGGGCTCCCCGGACATGCGTCTGCCGATTCAGTATGCTCTGATGTATCCGCGACGCGAGGTCTTAAACGAGAAACCGTTTGATATCACGGAGATCGGAACCCTGCATTTTGAAAAGCCGAATTTCGGCCGCTATCCGCTTTTGGAACTTGCCTACAACATGGGCAGAATGGGCGGAAACATGCCTTGCATCATGAATGCGGCAAATGAAGAAGCCGTGCGTTTATTCTTAAACGACAAGATTTCCTTTTTGGAGATTGAAACGCTGATCAAGGATGCCTGCATGAGCTTTGAATACAAAGAGAAAGTTACTCTGGAAGATCTGATCAACTATGACAGAAAAGCCAGAGAGTATGTATTAGGAAGGAGAGGATAGTTTTGTCGATCATTTACTTTATCCTGATCATGGGACTGACCGTCTCCCTGCATGAACTCGGCCACTTGTTAACAGCGAAGATGTTCGGTGTTTACTGCTATGAATACTCTGTCGGAATGGGTCCGAAACTCTGGTCGCATCAGGGCAAGGAAACCGAATACTCCCTGAGAGCCTTCCCGCTGGGCGGATACGTCCGCATGGCCGGGGAAGAATCCCTGGAAGAGGGAGACGAGATTCCGAAGGAACGTCAGTTAAGCGGAATCAAGCCGGCAAAGCGCATCGTCGTCATGCTGGCCGGTATTATCACCAATATTCTGTTAGCCCTGATTCTGTTCTCCGCACTGTTTCTGGCAGTCGGCGGATATCCGGAATATCCGGATACCACGGTAAAAACGGTTACTGCCGGAATGCCGGCGGAAGCGGCCGGATTACAGGCCGGGGATAAGATTATCAAGATCACCTATGACAACGGTGTGGTTATCAATCCTGTCACCTTTGATGAGATCGGCAACTACACGCAGCTCTATCACTCTAAAGCCACTTATGTGGTTCAAAGAGGCGAGAGCACCTTTGAGACGGAGATTACGCCGGAATACAATGCCCAAGACGGCAGATACTATCTGGGCGTCACCATGGGTGAGATCGTCCGGAAAGAAGTCAAATGGTATAACGCTCCGTACTACGGACTGAAATACTCATTGTCAATGATGAAGGATATCTATACGTCACTTGTGAACCTGTTAGCGGGCAGGGGGCTGGAAAACCTGTCCGGACCGATTGGAATCTACCAGGTGACGGATGAAGTGATGTCTCAGTCCAAATCGCTGGGTGAGATCCTAATGAACTTTGTGAATATCTGGGCTCTGATTTCCTTAAACGTCGGCGTCTTTAACCTGATTCCGATTCCGGCCTTTGACGGCGGAAGAGTGGTGCTGACACTGGCGGAGATGATTCTGGGACATCCGGTGGACAAGCGTCTGGAGAATATCCTGATGTACGGCAGTTTGTTATTAATTCTGTTATTATTCGGATTTGTCATGTATAATGATATTTCGAAACTCATTCGATAGGAAGTTAAGTTGAGGGGGTAATTATGAAAGTACTCGTTACAGGCGGAACAGGATACATTGGTTCCCATACATGTGTGGAACTGATTCAGAACGGTTATGAAGTTGTGATCGTTGACAATCTTTACAACTCCTCCCGTGAAGTCTTAAAACGCATTGAAACCATTACCGGCGTGCTGCCGAAATTCTATGAAGCGGATATCCGTGACCGCGAAGCCATGAAAACCATCTTTGAAGAAAATGACATCGATTCCGTCATTCACTTCGCCGGTTTAAAAGCAGTCGGTGAATCCGTCAGCAAGCCATTGGAATACTATGACAACAACATTTACGGAACGCTTGTTCTGCTGGAAGAGATGAGAGCACACAACGTGAACAAGATCGTTTTCTCCAGCAGCGCTACGGTTTACGGCGATCCGAAGGAAGTTCCGATTCCGGAAACGGCGGAACTCCATACCACCAACCCGTACGGCACAACAAAGCTCTACATTGAGCAGATTCTGCGCGATGCAGCCCATGCCAATCCGGAACTGCGCGTCTGTCTGTTACGTTACTTCAATCCGATCGGAGCTCATCCGTCCGGACTGATCGGCGAAACACCGAACGGCATCCCGAACAACCTCTTACCGTATATTGCTCAGGTCGCAACCGGACAGAGAGACTATCTGAGAGTCTGGGGCAACGACTACAATACGGTCGACGGTACGGGCGTACGTGACTACATCCACGTTGTGGACTTAGCGCACGGTCATCTTTTAGCTCTGCATTATCTCGATGAGCATGAAGGCGTTGAAACCTTCAACCTCGGCAGAGGCGTCGGCTATTCCGTTCTGGAAGTTAAGAATGCCTTTGAGAGAAACAGCCGCGTCAAGATTCCTTATCAGATCTGCCCGAGAAGAGACGGGGATATCGCGGAATGCTACGCCGATACGACAAAAGCCAGGGAACTCCTACATTTCAAAGCCCAGTACGATATCGACGACATGTGCCGCGACAGCTGGAACTTTGCCAGCAAGAATCCGGACGGCATAAAATAGTCAAAAAGAGGAACAGATTTCTGTTCCTTTTATT
>CADCPY010000182.1 GCA_902803495.1 uncultured Erysipelotrichaceae bacterium | reverse complement strand
GGTCTCAAGAACTGCCAGGTAGATTCCCATATCCACCCGGTTCATCCGGATCAGATTCTTGGTGACGATTTTTAAAAAACTCAGGGAATCCGTGCGGTAAACAGAGAGGACATTGCCGTTTTCCTCTGTCAGCCAGGGCTGGGAGTTAATGGAGCTCGGGCAGTAGCGCACTTCCTGCGCCACATCCAGATAGCGGCTGCCGTTCCAGATATCTTTCAGGCTTCTGCGCTTAGCGGAACTCCTATCATATCGGAAGTCGCTTTTCGCCACTTTGGCGATCGCCATCATGATGACAAAGTTCATGCCGTCCGTTTTCTTTTCCGTTTCCTTGCCCATCCCGTAGATGAGCACACCGATCTCTTTCTGTATCAGATAAAGTTCGATCTGTTCCATGATATAGCCGACATTTTCCATAGAAGCTTTGCTGGAATCGGCATAAAAGGAAATATAGTATTCCGCTTTTACCGGATGACTTTTTTCCTTTGCGGAAACGATACGGTACGTATAGTGATTTTCTTCCGTTAAGGAAGGCAGTGTATCGATATACTTTCTCAGTTCTTTGATTTCTTCTTCCGTAATGAACAGATCATTCTCCGGAAACTTATGAAACGACCTGCGGATCTGATAGGCACTGTAATTGTTTTTTGCCATGGCAGTTCTCCCTGTCTTTATTGTAACTGAAAAAGACCGTCCGGCGTTAACTGATACACTTTTTCCGGTACCTCTTCGATATATTTTCTGTCATGAGAGGCGGCAATGATGCAGCCGCGGAAACTGCTCAGAGCTTCCCGGATCACCGGATTGGATAACGGGGACACATTACGTGTCGGTTCGTCCAGCAAAAGAACATTCACCCCGTCCAGAACAAACTTCAACAGGAACAGTTTCGCCTTGGAGCCGTTGGAGATATCACCGATGGTGTACAGCATCTCATCGCGGGTAAACTTCATGTTTCCAAGATACAGCCGCGCTCTGGTAATATCTTCCTTTTTCCCGGACGGCGCCAGATAATCAATGACGCGCAGGGAGTAGTCCATCTGATCTTCATAGTTCTGCGGCATATATCCAAGGGAAATATCCCTGTGATCTTTCATTTCTTCATACATTTTTTTGATCAGGGTGCTTTTCCCGACGCCGTTATTGCCGATAATGCAGATATTATCCTGCCCGTAGATATCCAGATTGATCTGTGACGAGAGTTTCTTCCCTTCCACGCACAGTTCTTCCAGGTGCAGCGAGAGTACCGTTTTTCCTTTCGGAAGAATATGGTCTTCAAAGGAGAACTTGATTCCTTCTTCCACATCCACCTTCTCCGTCAGTTCCGTCTGGTCCAGTTTTCTCTGCTGCGCTTTCAGATTGCGCATGTGCTTTTTCAGAAGGAACCCGCCGTGCGGATCGCCGCGGGAGATCGTTCTCTGCTGATGCTCCACCTTCTGCATGATCCGATTCAGCCTTTCCTGTTTTTCCTTAAACTGCCTGCGGTCGCTTTTGGCCATCTGATCCTGCTTGCTTAAGGCATTCAGACGTTTCTCTATGTAAGTGTCATAATCGGAATAGCTCAGATTCACGCGGCAGACGGATTTCTTCTTGATCTGCTCCATATGCAGAATGCAGGTGGCACAGCGTGAGAGTAACATCTCATCGTGCGAAACGAAAATAATCAGCTTGTCCGATGCCTGAATGAACTCTTCCAGCCAGAGAAGCGTGCTCAGATCCAGGTCGTTGGTCGGCTCATCCAGCAAAAGAATATCCGCGCCGGATAAAAGCAGCTTCATGATACCCGTTTTTACCTTTTCCCCACCCGATAACGAACCAATTTTGCGCTTTAAGATCGTATCCGGTAAAGAGAATTCGTTGAGATAGCGGTAAAGATCAGAAACCTGCTCATAGTAGTTGTCTCTGTTGTCGAATAGATAGTCCTCTACAATGATATCTCTTTCCTCTTCGAAGCTCTGTTTCAGATATCCGAGCGTATGGGAAAAGGTCTGAACGCTCCCACTGATCTCCGCGTAGTCGCAGACATCGGCGATTGCTTTGAGAAAGGTAGATTTGCCGTTTCCTTCTTCTCCAATCACCGCAACTTTCTCTCCGGCATTGAAGTAAGCGGAAAAATCCTGTATGACGTCTTTATTGTTTACTTTGATTGTTAAATGACTGATTTCCAGCATAATGAATAACCTCCGGTAAGAAACAAAAAAACACCCAATTATGTTCTGAGTGCCGAAAATAAGAATTCATGATGAAAAAGAATAGTAAAACAGGTAATCAGATACATAATCGAGACGATATCTAAGATTATCCGTTAATTCTCATCCGTTTACTCCTTCCGTTATTCTATCCCAATTGTAACATACCCCTGAAAATAAAAGAAGCCCTTGCGATAGAGGACTCTTTTATAAAGAAATAAGAAATAGGAAGTATATCATAAATATCAGAAGAACAGGAAACGCTTCGGTTTCGCCTCGCTGCTTTCGATACTCATAATCCTGTACCCGGTCTCTTCAATGACTTTGGAAAGTTCTTCTTCATTGAGAACTTCTTCCGAAGTGATCTCACAGATTCCCTTCTTATGGGAGGAAGATACCTTCTTTACCGAAAAGTGATTCCGGATGGCGTCATTGATATGTGCTTCGCACATTCCGCACATCATACCGTCAATTTTTAATGTTGTCTGAATCATACGCTTTCATGAGTTAGTCTCTGCTAACTACATTTAAAGTGTATAACGGAATCCCTTCTCTGTCAACAGATTTTTATGCTTTTTTCTTGCGGTCCACTTCCTGTTTCAGATACAGATAGCGCTGATACTTTTCTTCGGAAGCGAAGTGCTCTGCCCTGTTCTGCGGATAGTTCAGCGTATAGACAAGTTCTTCGTTGCCGAACTGCTCACTGGTCAGATCAAACATTTCTCCTTCCACCACATTGAAACAGTGCACACTTCCGTCTTGTAGCGGAACGCCGTACACTTCCCCGCCGAAGATATCCTGCACTAAGAAAGAAGTGAT
>CADCPY010000181.1 GCA_902803495.1 uncultured Erysipelotrichaceae bacterium | reverse complement strand
TAACCACCCTACATGACAGATACATGTCATTATCTTATCTGTACCTGTATTTCGGAGTTTCTTTCTTATCGGGACAGTCCTCTGTGCCCGTATACTTTCAGCTGATTCAGTTCCTTCTCCAGCTGTTCAAATTCCTCATCGCTCAGCTCCACCAGAGCAGAATCGAGATTCTCCAGGATCCTCTCCTTATTCTTCGATCCCGGAATCGGAACAACATTCGGATACTTATGCAGCATCCACGCCAAAGTGATCTGGGCAGGTGTGGCCTCTTTTTCCTCTGCCACCCGCTTTAAGAGATCAACGATCGGCTGATTCCCTTCAATATTCCGCTTGGAAAGCTGCGGCACCCAGTTGCGGACATCGTCATAGCTTTCAAATCTGGTTTCCGTTGTGATCTTGCCGGACAACAGTCCCGAAGCGATCGGAGAAAACGGCACAAAACCGATATCGTGCTGCAGGCAGTACGGAATGACTTCTCTCTCTGCATCCCGCTCCACCATGGAGTAGATGTTCTGAACGGCACTGAGCGGTGTGATCTTCTGGGCTCTCTCAATCGTTCTGACATCCACCTGGGATAAGCCCCAGCCGCGGATCAGCCCTTCTTCAATCAGATTGCCCATCGCTTCGGCAATGCTTTCCAGAGAAACGGATGCGCTCTGCCGGTGCAGATAGTATAGGTCCACATAATCCGTCTGCAGGCGTTCCATGGAGGCCTTCAGGTGCGCCTTTACGGCTTCATAGACGGAACCGTATCTTCTGATATCTGAAGAATCAAGAAAGAGCTTGGTCGCAATGATGACATTCTCTCTGACATCTTTCAGAGCTTCCCCGACGATGCGCTCATTATGTCCGATTCCCGCCAGACCCGGGCTGTATACTTCCGCCGTATCAAAGAGAGTGCATCCGTGCGCATAGGCCTGCCGGATTGCTTCTACACTGTAACTCTTTTCCGGAATCTTTCCGTATCCGTGGGAAAATGCCATGCACCCCATTCCGACTTCCGATACCTCAATCTGATGCAGTTTTCTCGTTTTCATTTCTCTACCCTCCGGTGTATTCATCTTCTATCTTCATTGTAAAGCCGTGCGATTGAATCATCAAATTAAGATATTATATTTTCAATAAACTATTTTTATTGTTTCTCATTACCGGTATTCATAATATACCCGCTTTACATGTATACGTCATTCGTGTATAATTGAATCAGGAGTTATCAGTGATACAGTCATTTTACGATAAAGAAACAGAGCGCATATTTCATCAGCAGTTTTCAAGAAAAATACCTGAGACAATACAGAGAATTGCTTTACGTAAGCTGATCATGATTAATAACGCAAAAGATTTAAATGATTTGAGAGTTCCTCCTGCAAACAGACTCGAAAAACTCAGTGGGGGGACCGCAATAGGCAGTATAGTATTCGAATCAACGATCAATACCGGATATACTTCCGCTTTGATCAAGGGGATTTCTATGATGTAGAGATCACAGATTATCATTAATGGAAGGGAAATGAAAAATGAATAGAACAATTGAGACGCCAAAAATGAGTGAGATACTTTATGAGGAATTCATGGAGCCCTATGGCATTTCTGCTTATAAACTCGCAAAGGACATCAATGTTCCCACCTCCAGAATTCAGGATATTCTTCATGACAGAAGGAAAATAACTGCCGATACTTCATTGCGCCTGGCAAAGTACTTCGGCGTCTCCGATGATTATTTTCTGAATCTGCAAAATGAAATTGATATGCGCAACACCAGAATTGCCATAAACGACGAGATTGATAAAATTATACCTTTCTCATCCCGGAGTACACTCTCAGCAGTCTGAGAGTCAGTATCTCCTCTCTATATACCGGAAACAATGAAAAGCAGGAATTCCTTTCGAATTCCTGCCCTTTTTATTTCAGATACATTGCTTTGAGCTGCTCTTTTTCTTCCTTTGTTACGCCGATTTCTTTCTCAATATATTCGGAAAGATTTCCGGCATTCTGCAGATACTTTTCCAGATACTCCCTGCGCACCGTATCAAAATAGTACGTCGGGGAATCTTTCGGGAAGTCGTAACAGTCATTGGTATACAGATAGTCTTCCATAATCGTATCTTCATCCACATCCAAGAGATTCAAAACGATCATGGCTCCGATCCCGCAGCGGTCTTTTCCCATGGAGCAGTGCCAGAGCGTGCTCCCCTCTTTATTCTCCAGCAAGAGTTTCACAAAGGTATGGTAGTTTTCCTTTGCCTCTTCCAGCGTGGACATCTGATCGTAGAGATCGATCATGAATTCAATGATCTTCTCCTTATGTCCTTTCAGACTTTCAATCATCCGCGCAAAGAAAGCTTCCTGGTCATCTTCCCGGGTGATGCCTTCCTTGGTGTAGTTGAAGATCGGCAGCGGCACAAGCTTCATATCTTTGATCAGCGGATCCGGATGCGAGGCCATTTCCGTATCATTGCGCATGTCAATAACCTGACGGACATCGTATTCGTCATAGAGCCGCTCGATATCCGCTTCGCTTCCGTGATAGAGCGCTCCGGAGCGGATCAGCTTATGCGCCTTGATTCTTTTTCCTTCCTTATTGATGATTCCACCCATATCACGGGTGTTTTTCAGTCCCTGCAATTCAATCTTTTCCGATTTCATATTTTACTCCTCACTAGGATTTCCGTACCACATTGCTCTCATAGAAGAGCGGCAGGAAGATATAGCCTCTTTCTCTGAGTCCCGTAATGATTTCCGGCAGAGCTTCCAGTGTCCCTTCGCAATAGTCGTGCAGCAGAACGACCATCAGCTTCTGATCATGGACCGTGTTGAACAGATTCTCCACGTATTCGTCCTTGCTCAGATTGATCAGCTTGCCGTCACCGTCTTCCGCATCCCAGTCCACATAGCCGTAGCCGAGCTCCTGCAGTCTGGCCACGATGCCGTCCTTCAGATTCCCTGCTGTCGGGGATCCGCCCGGGAAACGCAGGATATTGGTCGTATAGCCGATCAGCTCCTGAATGTAGTCCCTATTTTTTACCACATCTTCGATAAAGGCATCCACGCTGCGGTAGATCCCGTTACGGATCTGATGACTGAAGGTATGGTTGGCAATCGTATGCCCGGAATAGAACTCCCGCTTGATGATCTCCTTATGCAGATCGGAGTTCTTTCCTAAAAGGAAGAAGGTTGCCAGCACATCGTACTGGTCCAGAACATCCAGAAACCGCATGGAAGTTGCTTCGTACGGACCGTCATCAAATGTCAGATAGGCAATCTTGCACTTGGCCGTTCCTGCCAGAACCGCATCTTCCAGCTGCTTTGCCACCTGATAGAATTCCATCCGCTTGGCTACCGGGTCGTAATTCCGGTTTTTCTCTTCCGTAATGTCGGCCTGCAGCTTCGCAATGGTCTCTTGGGAAGCCGTCAGTTCCACACTTGCCTCATTCAGCTGCTCCTTCAGCTGATTCTGCGTTACGATTGCCGCTTCCTTCATCGTGTAAAGCTGATAGCAGCCGACACATGCGATGGCTAACAGAACGCAGAGAATCAGGGAGATTAATCCGGAAGCTGTTCTTTGAGTGCTTCGATTCGTGCTGCCCATAGATCATACTCCCCTCTAAGCCCCTGATGTGCTTCCAGAAGGCTGTTATATTCCTGCTGGAGACGTTCCGCCTCCGCTTTATTTGCCGTCAAAGAACTGTTCACTTCTCCGATTTCTTCTTTGATCTTCTGATTCTCTTCGGTCACCGACTGATATTCCTGATAGGTGGAATACCCGTAGAAACCGGAAAGTGCAATCAAGAGAAGCAGAACATATTTTAAAAACCTCATTTATTATCGCCTCTTTCCACTATTAATCTTAAAACAGAACCCCGTTGGAAACAACCATCACTCAGCGCAATCTGCCCGACTTTTCCACCCTTTTTCTCCCCATATGATAAAATAAAGAAAAAGAGGTGCAACTATGCAGGAAATTACCATTTCAAACAAATTCGTGAAAGCAGTGATCTCGGAACAGGCCGCGGAAGTCATCAGCTTCATGCGTCTGGACAATCAGATCGAAGCCATCTGGTGCGGCAATCCGGAATTCTGGTTCAACCGCAACCCGATTCTCTTCCCATATACCGGACCGTTAGTTGACGGCAAATACACTTATCATAAACATACTTATGAACTCGGTCAGCACGGCTTTGCCAGACGTGCCAAATTCACTCTGGAAGAACATGATGAAAGCAGTGCCGTTCTTTCCCTTACCTATAACGAGGATACGCTGAAGGTCTACCCGTTCAAGTTCAAACTGGAAGTCCGCTATTCCCTGGACGGCTACAAGCTCGTACTGGACTATAAAGTCATTAACTTGGGAGATGTCGATCTGCCGTTTGACATCGGCTTCCACCCGGCCTTCAACTGCCCGCTGACTCCGGACAAGAAGTATTCCGATTACAGAATCCAGTTTGCGCAGAAGGAAAGCCTGAAAGCCGAGAGGTGGGACAATGTTGTTGTTCCGGACGGCGACTCCTTCCCGCTCGACAAATATCTGGTGAAGAATTCCTTTTTCTATCATAACGACCAGATCAAATCCCCGTATGCCGAACTGACGGACGGTGAGCATACCATCCGCGTCGGCAAGGAAGGCTTTGATACGATCGGTTTCTGGAAGCCGAGAGAAGAAGCACCGTTCATGTGCATCGAGCCGTGGGCCCCGAAGAGCAATTTAAGAAAATGCAACTTCTTCCGTCCGGATACCTTTGTCAACTTACTGGAACCGGAAGATATCTTCACCTGCTCCTACTATTTCGAGCTCGTAAAATAAGCACTCAAAAAGCGGAAACAAGTCCTTTCCACAGGAATACAGCTTCCGCTTTTTCTTTTACTCTTTCAATAGTGCCGCCCCGATGATTCCCGGCTCTTCCAGTTTGGCTTTCAGAATATAGGTGTCCGGTGATCTTCGCCCCGCATAGTAGTCATAATAGGAACGCAAAGCATCATAATAAACGTCCAGGCTCTTGGAAACCCCGCCGCCTAACACGATGCAGTCCGGATTCACCAGGTAATACAGATAGGATAACAGATGTCCCATGTCATTGGCCATCTTATCCACGATCTCCATGGCAACGGGATTCTTCTCCCTGGCCAGATCAAACACTTCTTTGGTCGTCGCGGTCCCAAGCCGTTCCTTCCCCAGTTCGGCAATCTGCGGGCCCCCGTGGATCCACTCAAACTTTGTTTTCGGCTCCTGATAAATAATGGAAGAGCCGATCTCCCCAGTATCCCCCGTCGCTCCGCGGATCAGTTTTCCGTCAATGATCAGTGCCCCGCCGATTCCGGTGGAATGCGTCACATAATAGACGATGGAATGACCTGCTCCCGCACCGACCAGCGCCTCCGCCAGTCCGGCGCAGTTGGCATCATTTTCCAGATAGGCCTCCCTGTGATAGCGCTCCTTCAGGATATCCACAAACGGGACATGTTTCAAGGAGACGATATTGCTGCTGATGAGGATCCTGTTTTTGTAGTCGATCACGCCCGGTGCTCCGATTCCGATGCTTTCCACATCACTTAAGTCAAAGGAATCGATTAGAAGGAAGAGGTGATTCATCACGCTTTCATAGTCTTCTTCCCCATGAGAAGAGGCTACCTTGATTTCCGCAATCTTTCCGCTTTCACTTACTTTCGCCACGCGGACATTGGTTCCGCCCAAATCAATTCCCAACGTATATTTCATTGCTATCTCCCCCTGAAGTATGTATTTTTTCCATTATGATCCTGACTG
>CADCPY010000180.1 GCA_902803495.1 uncultured Erysipelotrichaceae bacterium | reverse complement strand
TCCAAAGCTGCCAACATCGCCACAGCGCATAAGTTATTGACCCTGATTTATGCGTTGTCCAGAAGCGGAGAAATGTACCGCTTCTAATGTGATTATACACCATTCAAAATGAAACATGGAGGATTTCTCCAGTTTTCGTCATGGCTTGCCATGCGAAACGGAGAATTCTCCATGTTTTTCACCGAAAGGGCTTGATTTATATTATCGAGTTTTCTTGAATAAATGGGAAAAACATGATATAAATGAGATGCATCCGGTGACCCGGATGAAATGAAACGGAACAGGAAATGTTTTTTTGTGTTGTCTGCCGTACAGGCAAAAGGAGGGTCACAGGATGAAAAACGAATACCGCATCCCGGTCATCGACATGAAGGCGACCGGTCAGCGCATCGCACAGCTGCGCAAAGAGCGCAATCTGAGCGTCAGAGATCTGCAGGAGATCTTCGGATTCACCTCGCCGCAGGCCATCTACAAATGGCAGTGGGGCGAATCGCTTCCGGAGATAGAGAATCTTCTGCTCCTGGCGGAAATCTTTGAAACAAGTGTGGAAAGCATTCTGGTCACAGACGGCCGGGATGCTTTTTCTGTTGATCGTGTGAATAGGATTCCAGAGTGAAATATGGTACAATAAGTCGTTGAGGTTGTTATGTTACATATTACTGATATCCAGAAGTTTCTACAGTGCCCGTATTTATATCTTTATTCTCTGAACCATGAGAAAAAGGACTACGTTTCCTATTTGAGAACACAGGAGTCCTTTGTTTCCTTACTGGAAAAGAAATTAAAGATCACGGACGCTTTTTACGGTTCTGTCGGAGACGGAAATGAAAAGGCACTGACGGCAATGGAAACAAAAGAGTGGCTGATCCATGCCCGCTTTGAATATCTCGGCTTACGGGTCAATCTTCTGGCCATGCACAGAAACGAGGAGTACTGGGATATTTATTTCGGCAAAACGGAACTCTATCCGCATGAAGATCAGGCGCAGTATATGGCCGATAACCTCTGGGTATTACGAAAACTGGGCATTCCGATCGGGAATCTCTATTCCGTTCATTTCAATCAGGAATATGAAAGGAAAGAGGAACTCGATTACGATAAACTCCTAAAGGTCAGCGACATTTTCTACAACAGCCGCAACCATCCTTCCCACAACATCAAGCTGGTCGTGGATCAGAAAGACAGGGATCTGGAACCGATCATCCATACCATGGAGAATCTGGACGTAACGCATCTGCAGGGCCGGGTGAAAACCAGCCGCTGCCACCGCCGTTTCCGCTGCAACTACTACGATGAGTGCTGGCCGCTTGAGAAAGAAGTGGAAGACAACAGCATTCTGCATCTCTCCAACTCCGAGCATAAGCAGGAGATGTATGCGGAGGGGATCCGCTACTTAAAGGATGCGGACATTAACCGCATCGAGGGCTCGCAGCTGCAGTATGCGCAGATCATGGCCGATAAAAACGGCGGGCTGTTCTGCGACAAGCTGGGGCTAAAACAGTACATGGAGGAAAACATCCGCTTCCCGCTCTCCTTCATCGATTTTGAGTGGGACTCCTACAGCGTACCGCCGTACCGCGGCATGCACCCGTTTGATGTTTCCCTGTTCCAGTATTCTCTGCATATATTGGACAGTGAGGATGCTGAATTACGACATGAGGAATATATCGGTGTGAGGGACTGTCGGAAAGAGCTTCTGGAAAACATGCTGCACAAACTGCCGAAAGAAGGCTCCATTGTGACCTTCAACGGCTTCGGTGCGGAAATCATCCGGATGCGGGAGCTGGCGGAACTCTTCCCGGAATATGCGGAAGAGATTGAGGATATCAACCGCAGAATGGTTGACTTCTCCCAGCCGTTTTCCACGGGTCTGATCTATGATCTGAAGATGCGTGGTGCTTACTCCCTGAAGCAGATCGTGGAGATCTTCGGAGAAAAGATGTCCTATAGGAATCTGGATATCGGAAAGGCGATGAATGCCGTTCAGGAGTGGCGTATTCTGGAAGAGGGTGTGGATGAACTCGAGGAGATCGAGATCCGCAAGAAACTGTCCGAGTATTGCTCCATGGACACGTACAGTCTGTATTTAGTGTATAATTGGTTTAAAGAAATTTTAGCAGGAGAGCCGTATGCCCAATATACTGAGTCATAACTATGTAGCCCAGAAAGCCAAAGAACTTCTGGAATCCGATGCATTGAAAGATACGATCGGGAAATTCCCGCAGGAATACTCCGTCGGTGCTCAGGGGCCGGATTTCCTGTTTTATCATTCCACTTTGCCGTGGGAGGATAAGGAACTCTGTTCCATTTCCAACCACCTTGGCCATATTGCCCATCAGGAGCGCATCAACGATTTCTATCAGGCAGCTCTCGACACGATCCGGGAGACCAATGACCCGTCACTGCAGCTGGCCATGATCTCCTACGTCTGCGGACATTTATCCCACTGGGCGCTTGATTCCATTGCCCATCCGTTTATCTACTACCGTACCAACGGCCAGACAAAGGAAACCAAGTACTGGCATACCCGCTACGAATCCATGCTGGACAACTACATGATGGATTTCTACAAGAGGGACGGCATGGAATACATGCCGATCAAGAAGATCATCGCGACGGACAGCCTCTGCCTGTCCGCCATGAAGACCGTCTATCTCAGTGTCTTTAAGAAGGTGTGGGATCTGGACGTCAAGGAAGAGTACGTGACGGACGGCATGAAGGATTTCCGCATGCTGATGTCCTTTGCCGGAAAGAAGACACTTTTGTACCGGCTGATCCGCTATTATGAGATCCTGGCCAAAGACAACTGGCATTTCTCCCGTTACTTCATTACCGGAGAGAAAGATGAAACCAGGGATATCCTGAATCTGAACCATCAGATCTGGACCCATCCGTGTGATAACAGCGAAGTGCATCATGAAAGCTATCCGGAACTGATCGAGATGGCCATTCATCGCTCGAAGGAAGCCATGGATCTTTTCGCCAATGCTCTGGGAAACGAGGAAGAGGATTCGATCTTCATCAAATACCTGGGCAACCGCGGTTACGATACCGGTAAAAACACGACCGTAAAAATGAAATACTTTGATTCCATATATTAAAAAAGCACTTTTGAAAAGTGCTTTTATTTTACTCCGTACATGATATCCAATATCAGCGTTTCGGCAAATTCCTTACCGAAGAGTTTGGTAATCTGGTCGACTGCCGGTCCGCCGTTATTTAAGAGGCCTTCCGCAAACGCCCGGTTCTTTTCTTTTTTCTTATTCACATCGCATTCTTTGGCCTGTTTCAACTCGTCCAGATAGGCTCCGAAGTAGTCTTCGGAACTCTGAATGAGACGCGCATCCTTTCCCTTGGCTTTCTTGCCGTAAGAGCAGGGAAGCAGAATGGAATCGTACCAGTGCTCACCGCTGATGTAATCCGGTAAATCGTTATCCCGCTCCTTGATCTTAAAGTAGGGGATCATGGCAGATTCAGCGGAATCATTCAGGCGCGTATCGTAGAATTCCATAAGCTGGGTGCGCTGCTTGAAAACAGTGACGGAATCGATGTTGAAAAGGGGAACGTCCTTTCCGTAAACGGAGAAGACGAGCGTTTCCATCTTCATTAAGCCGAGCATGCCGCTCATGGTAAGAATGCAGTAATGGCCGATGTTGCCGAATTCATAGCTTTTTGCCTGAAAGTGCAGGCCTTTTTTGGAAAAGGAGGAAAACTCCCTGCAGTCGTTTTCCGTGACTTCGTATTTCGCTTTTAATGCGTTCAGGAAAGCTTCTCCCTGGAATAATTCGTGTTTCATAACTAACTACCTCAATTGTTTATAGATGCAGCAAAAATGTCACTGCGTACATGTAAATCAGTAATACCGCAAAAGCCGGGATCAGATAGAGATAACTGACCGGAATCCATTTCTGGAAGAGTTCCAGCACCTTGTTTTCCTCGGCGTCAATGGTATAGAAATAATTGGCAAACGGAGCGATTTTGCTCTTGCGTAAAATAACATTTAAGACAAATGCGCCGAAGCTGAGTTCAATGGTGAAGACCAAGATCGGCAGCAGGTGGAAATACTCCGGAAAATAGAGCTTCAGTCCCAGTAACAGGAAGCAGTTATGGATAATGGAGAAGTGGGTCAGATAGTAACCCCACATCCGCGGATAGGTGAAGCTGTAATCGTTGAAGACTTTATCCGGCATTAAGATGGCCATCAAAGCACCGATCGGTCCCACAAAGAAGGCGAAGCCCATGATTTGCGGGATGCGGGTGAAGGCGCCGATGAGGCAGGTGAACATGTTGATGTTGCACAGATGCAGCGGCAGCTCATACCACCAGGAGAATCCGCCCATATTGGCATAATAGATATCCGCGTATTCCTGATCCTTGGACATCAGGTATTTATAGATGAAGAAGAGAATGATATTGGCAACGCAGAATGCCGCTAAAATATACTGCCGCACCGGTATCGGAAATCTGTTTCCGATAGTGCAGACAGTGAAATAACTTATTGCATATAAGCCGGTCAGCAGCCAAAAAGTCCGGTTACCGGTTTTAAATATCAGTCTGTTTTTTTTCATTTTCTACCACCACTAACTAATATATTATAACAGATATTCACCTGATTTTCCGTCTTCCGGACACTTTTGCATAAAGAGGAAAAACTATCCGATTTGTGAAAATACTTTCTCATAAAATTGTCCCTTTGTGTTTCAAATAAGGCTCATTTCATGTATAATGAAATTGAAGAAATAGATTCTTTATCATCGATACAGCTTTTGGTTCTTAAACGGGCAGATAGCCTGTTTGACGATATAACACCATAGGAGGTAGGAAAAGATGAAGTTAGATATTTATGGTGAAAATGTAAGTATTACAGAAGCGATGCAGGCAAAGATTGAGAAGAAGCTTTCCTTCTTGGAAAAATACTTCCTGATCGATGACAATACAGTCGCACAGGTAAGAGTCAAAGTCTATTCTTACTATCAGAAAGTCGAGGTGACCATTCCTACCAAAGTTGGCATTCTACGTGCGGAAGTCAAAGATAAAGACTTCTACAGCGCAATGGATTTAGCAATCGACAAACTGGAAGACCAGATCCGCAGACAGAAGACAAGACTGTCCAGACGTCACAGAGAAAAACTGGCAAAAGCGTTTGTCGAGGAAGAAGAATTCGTTGATCCATACTTTGAAGAGGAAGACAAACCGGTCAGAACCAAGACGGTGAAACTCGACCGGATGGATCTGGATGAAGCAATCATCAAGATGGAAATGCTGGGACACTCCTTCTTTATCTATCAGGATGATGAAACCAACAGCCCGGCTGTCGTCTATAAGAGAAACGATGGCGGATACGGCTTAATCGAAACGGAATAATCCCACTTAGGTGTTGTAGGGTGGACCGGAGCAATGGGGCTCTGGTCCTTTTTTTCTCCCCAAAACAAATGAAAAATTAGGATAGATACTCATAGAATAAAGTATTTTATGTTATACTAAAAAAGTGGAGGTAGATACCATGAACATTTTAGATAAAATGAAAGATTTCATCGCTCCGGAAGTGGAAGATGAAACAATTGAATTAAGTGAAGACGAAGCAAAAGCATTAAGCGAATATGAAGCACCGAAGAACAAAGCAGTTTCTTCCCGTGTCAGCGGCGATACAAAAATGGTTCTGTTTGAGCCGAGATCCTTCGAAGAATCCGAAGAAATCGCCAAACATTTAAAAGAAAGAAAAGCAGCTGTGATCAACCTGCACCGCTTACCGCCGGAATCTTCCCAGAGATCCATTGACTTCTTAACAGGTGTCATTTTTGCTCTGAACGGTTCCATCCAGAAAGTCGGCGCAAACGTGATCCTGTGCGCTCCGAGTTCCATCGGAGTAGACGGAGAGATCAATCTCGACGATGTCGACTAATCCCGGCCTTTATCAGCATTTTAAAGGCTATGAGGAGCTGCTGCGTAGGATCGATGACTACGTGGAACAGTCTGATCGCTATCAAAAGGCGCGTATTACGCCTTTTTTGCGTTTGAACGAAGTGGAAGCCGTGAAGCGCTATCTGGGAAACCGGGTGGAATACCGCTGCGACGGCGGATATGAAGGAAGCGAAATGCAGCGGATCGTGATCGGCGACAGCGAGGCGGATGCCGAGATCGTCTGCCTGTATGCGAAGATTGCCAATAAGGCCATTAAGATCGAACACCGGGACGTCTACGGTGCGCTGATGAATCAGGGCATGAAACGGGAGCAGTTCGGTGACGTCTTTATCAAAGACGATCTGGCCGTCATCTACTGCACCAAAGAGAGTGCCCAGTTTATCAAGGACAACCTGGTCAGTATTCACCGCGTCAGCGTTTCCTTTACAGAGAGTGAAACACCGATCGCAAATGAAGTGCATCTGAGGGAGTTTGAGAAAAGCGTGGCGGCGTACCGGCTGGACAGCTGCGTCAGTGCCATGTGCAATCTCTCACGGGCTAAAGCCCAGCAGTTGATACGGGGCAAAATGGTTTCCGTTAATCATGAAGTACTTGAAGAAACAGACTATTTATGCAATAATGAGGATACGATTTCCGTGAGAGGATACGGACGTTTTATCGTGCTGGAAACCATTGGCACCACCAGAAAGAACCGTCTTGTGATCCGGTTCGGGAAATATGAGTAAAGGAGGGGGTCAAATGGCGGAACAGGCAAAATTCAGCATCATGAAGAACGGCTATAACCGTTATGAAGTGGATGATGAAATCGAACGTTTGAGCAAAGAGCTGGAAACAGCGCTCGGCCAGGTGGAAAACTACCGCAGGCTGACGGAAACAGCCAATGAACAGCTGACCCTCATCAAGGAAAAATATCAGAAGCTGACCAACCAGATCGAAATCAGGGAAAAGGCCGCGGATGATATCAGCCGGATCGCCTTAAAAGAGGCCAACCGGATCATCAGCTCCGCCCAGAACAATGCCGACAGCATCGTTCAGGAAGCCATCGCTACCGCCAGGGTGATTCTCATTGAGATTGCCCGCATATCCAATGAGGCAAGCGATGTGAAAGCTGATATGCAGACGAAGATCAACGAACTGCAGAAAACATTGGATGAATTTGAAATTCCGACAGCCATGGATGAAAAGTGGCTGAAAGGATAAAGTACCGATAAGTAAGACACGACCGATCTGAAAAATCTGAGGAGAGAGCTCCGGTAGGTGAAAAGGGGCAGACGGAAAGACCGGGATATCACTTGCTTGGCTCCGTAATGAACTCACAGTAGTTACGGACGTATCACTGCGTTAAAGTGTCGAGTGCACGGGGTTTTCTCCGTGAACTAAGGTGGTACCGCGCATAAAGCGTCCTTAGCGGACGCTTTTTTATATTGACAGGAAGAAGGAGACAGATATGGATTACAAGGACACACTGAACATGCCAAACACCGAATTTGAGATGCGTGGCAATCTGACAGTGAAAGAACCGAAGATTCTGGCCAAATGGGAAGAGATGGGTCTCTACAATTTGATGCTGGAACAGAACAAGGGAAACGAAGATTTCATGTTGCATGACGGCCCTCCGTATGCGAACGGCAACCTGCATATGGGAACGGCGATGAACCGTGTACTGAAAGACTTCATCGTTAAGAGCAAGCACATGCAGGGATACAACACGGTATTCTATCCGGGTTGGGATACCCACGGCTTACCAATCGAAAACGCCATGCCGAAACTGGGCTATGACCGCAAGAAGATGAGCACATCGGACTTCCGCGCCAAATGTGAAGAGTATGCTCTGAAACAGATTGAGATTCAGAAAGCCACGGAAAAGCGTCTGGGAGCGGTTGCGGATTATGACCATCCGTACATCACACTGCAGAAGACATTCGAAGCCGACCAGATCCGTACATTCGGAAAGATGGCCCTCAGAGGACTGATCTATCAGGGATTAAAACCGATCTACTGGTCTGCCGAAAGAGAAAGTGCCGTTGCCGACAGTGAAATTGAATACCATGACCACAAGGACCCGACGATCTACGTCACATTCGATGTGGTGGACGGGAAAGGCGTCTTAACGGATGAGAAGTTCGTGATCTGGACCACAACTCCGTGGACCATTCCGGCCAACCTTGCCATCTGTCTGAATCCGGATTATGAATATGCCGTTGTAAAAACGGAAAAGGGAAAACTGATCGTCTTAGCCAAGATGGTGGAAACACTGATGGCCAAATTCGGT
Organism: uncultured Erysipelotrichaceae bacterium; assembly: GCA_902803495.1. Lineage (GTDB taxonomy): Bacteria > Bacillota_I > Bacilli_A > Erysipelotrichales > Erysipelotrichaceae > RUG14871. Next base: position 7,046 of record CADCPY010000180.1, on the reverse strand, counting down.
CTGGAAAACTATGAAGTCGTACGTACCTTAAAGGGTCGTGAAATGGAATACATCACGGTCAAGCATCCGTTATATGACCGTACTTCCTTAGTTATTTTAGGAAACCATGTTACGGATGAAGACGGTACCGGATGTGTCCATACGGCACCTGGTCACGGCCTGGATGACTTTATCGTCGGTCAGAAATACGGTCTCGATACGTTCTGCCCGGTCGATGAGAAGGGCTGCCTGACAGCGGAAGCCGGACCGGACCTCGAAGGTCAGTTCGTCTTCGATGCCAACAAGACAGTCGTCGTCAAACTGGATGAAGTGGGCGCCTTATTAAAGATGGAATGGATCACACACTCCTATCCGCATGACGAACGTATGAAAAAACCGGTCATTTACCGTGCCACGGTCCAGTGGTTCGCTTCCATTGAAAAGATCCGCAAGGAACTCTTGGATGCCATTGACAGCGTCAAGTGGGAAAACGAATTCGGTTATGTCCGTATGTATAACATGATCAAGGAACGCGGTGACTGGTGTATCTCCCGTCAGCGTGTCTGGGGTGTCCCAATCCCAATCTTCTATGCGGAAGACGGTTCCCCAATCATTGAAGAAGCGGTATTCGAACATGTTGCCGAACTGTTTGAACAGTACGGTTCCAACGTCTGGTTCGAACGCGAAGCCAAAGACCTCTTACCGGAAGGCTATACGAATCCGAAGAGCCCGAACGGTATCTTTACCAAAGAAAAAGACATCATGGACGTCTGGTTCGACAGCGGTTCCTCTCATAACACCTTTGAGAGAAGAGGCTGCAAGTATCCGTGCGATATCTACATGGAAGGCAGCGACCAATACCGCGGTTGGTTCAACTCCTCTCTGATCGTCGGCGTTGCAACCAAGGGCCAGGCTCCGTACAAGAGCGTTTTAAGCCACGGTTACGTTGTTGACGGCAAGGGCTTCAAGATGAGCAAATCCGTCGGTAATACCATCGACCCGAACGACATCATGAATCAGTACGGTGCGGATATTCTCCGTTTATGGGTCTCCAGCGTCGACTTCAAGGCCGACTTAAAGTGCTCCAACGAACTCTTCAAGATCAACTCCGATGCCTACCGTAAGATCCGTAACACCTTCAAGTACCTCTTAGGCAACATCAATCCTGCCGACTTCGATCCGAAGAAGGACATGGTTGCTTATAACGATCTGGAAGAAGTGGACAAATATGTTCTGATCAAGCTGAACGAAGTGGTCAAGACAGTCCGGGATGCCTACAATTCCTATGACTACATTGACGTGAACACCACACTGTTCAACTTCATCACCAATACGTTAAGCGCCTTCTACTGCGACTACGCCAAGGATATCCTCTACATCGAAAAGAAGGATTCCAAGCGCAGAAGACAGATCCAGAGCGTCTTCTATCAGGTCACGGACACACTGGCAGTCCTGTATGCTCCAATCCTGTCCTACACGATGGAAGAAGTCTACTCCGTCTTTAAGCCGGAAGCAAAATCCGTCTTCCTCAGCCGCTTTGCGGAAGCTGTCACACATGAGGGTGATGAGGATATCGAAGAGAAGTGGGACCGCTTCATGGTTGTCCGCTCCGATATCTTAAAGGCTTTGGAAGAAGCGAAGAATGCCGGACTGATCAAGAAGGCTCTGGAAGCGAAGATCTTCCTGCACGTCAAAGACGAGTACAAGGATGTTCTGAACGGCTTAAGCAATCATGACATTGCCCAGCTGGTCATTGCTTCCCAGGCGGAAGTGACCGAAGAAACATATCAGGAATACAACGCCAGCTATGTGAAGGTCGAAAAATTCCTCGGACATACATGCCCGAGATGCTGGAATGTCGTCACAACGGTCAACGAAGACGGCTTATGCGAACGCTGCCAGCAGGCATTAGCGAAATAATCGCAAAATAAAAGAAACCAATCAAACAGGGATGAATGTCACATTCTTCCCTGTTTTTTTTGTACAAAAGTATGAATGACTTCTGTTTCGCATTTGGCAGATATGGTAAAATGATTAAAACTACGGCATGATTTATAATTACGTTTTTTGAAAAACATCACGGGAGGTATTTTTCATGAGCCGAACAGCAAAATCCATTCTATGTGCATTGCTTGTACTTCTTTTGAGTCTGCAGATCCTTTCCGGCTGCTCTTCCAAAAAAGAGGATGAGACTCCGGTGGATCCGCAGCCGGTCGAACCGGTAACACCGGATACACCGGATACGCCGGAAGAACCGGATGACCCGAAGAAAGAAGACATTGTTTATACCATCGATAACATCCGCGATTACGTGATCGGTGTGGATGAGCCGATGGAAATGGCCGACGGAACCATGGCGCCGATCATCAACTTCGATAACGCCGCCACAACTCCGCCGCTTCAGCCGGTGATGGAAAAGGTGGATGAAGAGATGAAACTGTACGGATCGATCGGAAGGGGCTTCTCCCTCAAATCCGACCATTCCACGGATATCTACAACGAAGTCCGCTACACGGTCCTGGATTTCCTGAATGCCGATCCGGATCAGTATACCTGCTTCTATGTCAACTCCACAACGGACGGCTTAAACAAGCTGGCCAGCGCCTTAGTGGAGAGTGAAGACGATCTGGTTCTCTGCACGCGTATTGAGCACCATGCCAACGATTTGCCGTGGCGTGAGCGCTGCAAGACGATCTATGCGGAAGTGGACGAAGACGGACGGGTCATCTATGAAGATATCGAACGCTTGTTAAAGGAAAATGAAGGCAAAGTGAAATACGTCTGCGTTACGGCAGCTTCCAATGTTACGGGGTATGTCACGGATGTTCACAGAGTCGCCAAGATGGCGCATGAGCACGGTGCCAAAATCGTCGTCGACGGTGCACAGATCGTTGCCCACCGCCAGTTCTCCATGGCAGGGGAAACACCGGAAGAAAACATTGACTTCTTCGTCTTCTCCTCCCATAAGATGTACTCCCCGTACGGCGGCGGTGCCGTGGTCGGAAACTGGGAAGACCTGGTGGCCCATATGCCGGAATTCTACGGCGGCGGTATTGTCAAGCTCGTCACGGACTACGATGTCTCCTACAAGAGTGCACCGGAAGTCTATGAAGCGGGTTCTCCGAACTATGCCGGTGTCGTCGGTATGGCGGAAGCCATGCGCGTCTTAAAGGAAATCGGCTTCGATGCCATTTCCGAGCATGAACAGCGGTTGAACAAGCGTCTGATCGACGGACTCAAGCAGCTGGATAAGGTCATCATCTACGGCGATACGGAAAACATTGATGACAGAGTCGGCGTTGTGACATTCAACTTTGAGGATATCAACTCTTACGTTCTGGCAACGCAGCTCTCCTATACCAAAGCCGTTGCGACGCGCCGCGGTGCCTTCTGCGCGCATCCGTATGTCTGGCGTATGATGGGAATCAGCGATGAGCAGGCCCAGACGTATGAAAACTGCGTGGACCGCAACACGCCGGGCATGATCCGTGTCAGCTTCGGTATCTACAATACGGAAGAGGAAGTCGACCGCTTCCTGGAGATCTTAAAGGGCCTATTGGATGAGGCGAGATCGGCCACACTGCTGGATGCGGAAGCCATTCCGGAATATTAAAATGAATCAACAAGGCGGAACGGATCACCGTTCCGCTTTGTTTCGTGTTTATGGCAGTGGAAAAGGGCTGTACGAATAGGATAAAATGATGGTATGGAACGCACGGAACAGTCGAAAATCGGACAGAATTTTACGTTGGGATCGCTCTTGGTCTTTGCCTTGCCGGGCCTTTTGACCAATCTTTCCACGCGTCTGTTTGAAACGCTGGACGATGCGCTTTTTATTTCGCGCTTCACCGGTCAGTACGCGCTGGCGGGAATCAAGATTCTGATGCCAATCGACGGCATGATCTTCGCCCTGACGCACATCTTCGGTTTAGGCGCAAGCACTTATGCTGCTACAAAGATGGGCAGGGGAGAGCGTCAGGAAGCCAACCGCATCTTTACGCGCGTCCACTCGATTGCGGTACTGATGGGCGTCACTTTGGCAATCGGCATGCTGAGCTTTGACGATGAGATACTGCTTTTGCTGGGAGCGGAAGAGAGCATCATTGACTATACAAAGACATATATGTCCATTACGTTTCTGACACTGCCGTTCCGTTTGGCAAGTATGGGCTTCGGAGCCTTTTATTCCGCAGCCGGCAAGCCTTCTATGGGGCTTTTTAACAGCATTCTTTCCGGTGTGATCAATGTCATACTGGATTACATTCTGATCGTACGGATGGGCATGGGCGTAAAGGGAGCCGGAATTGCCACGGCCACCGGTCATATTGCGACATTTCTGGTCGGGTTTGCCTTCTATCTCAGCGGAAAGAACGATATCCGTTTTGTGAAGCCACAGGGAAAGTATTTTCAGACATTTTGGGAATCCTTCCACTATGCGCTTCCGCAGATCACCAATTCCATGACCCTGTCCTTGACAAGCCTGGTCGTCAACCGCACGATCTTGCTATATCTCGGGACGGAAGGTCTGGCGGCACGGTCGATCGTCAACGATTTACGGCAGATCCTCAATGCGGCCTTCATCGGCTATGCGACTACGGTAAGCCCGATTTTGGCCTACAATTACGGCTCCGGAAGGGTGAAGATGTTAAAGCGGGTGCTGGGATACAATCTCAGGGTGTGGTTTTTCGGCTGCAGCTTCATGATGTTACTCGGGCAGCTGTTCAAGGAGCCTCTGGCGATGCTCTTTATGAACCCGGAAACCTATACGGAGACCTTCTACCATCTGACGGTCTTCGGCCTGACGGTGGAGTTCTTTGCACCGATCTTTACGGCAGGGAACATCATGGTCAACCGCATGTTTGTGGCCTTGCGTGCCCAGAAGGTGGCAACCGTACTGTCACTTTTGCGCAACTTTGTCTTCCGCTTAAGCATTACTTTGATACTGCCGCGTCTTTTCGGCGGCAATGCCATCTGGTTCTGCTTCCCGCTCTCGGAAGCTCTGGGGTGTCTTTGCTGCGCAATCGCCGTATGGCGGAATGCCGATAACTACGCTTACGGGAAGAGCGGGGTATCTTATCTGATTGAGCCGAATCCCGAAGCGGATATCGCCTGAGGGTACTCTTTCCGTTTCAGGCAAGTTATGATTTAATAGAACTATGGAGATTATCACGTCACTCAATAACGGCACGATTAAGGAGATTGCCAAGCTGAAGCAGAGAAAATACCGGGAGAAGACCGGGACTTTTCTGGCGGAAGGAAAGCATCTTTATGAGGAAGCCAAGCGCTGCGGCATCGTAAAGCAGGTACTCCTGCGGGCAGACAGCGGGCTGAATGTGGAAGAGGAAAGCGTGCTTTACGTCAGCGATGAAGTCATGCATAAGCTCTCGGATACGGTTTCTCTTTTGGATATCATCACGGTATGCCGCATTCCAAAGGCGAAAGAAGTCAGCGGGAATAAGGTGATTATGCTGGACGGGGTCCAGGATCCGGGAAATATCGGGACAATTATTCGTACAGCCATCTCATTTGGCTACCGGGACATCATTTTGGGTGCCTCCACGGTCGATATTTACAACGAAAAGGTGGTCCGTTCCACCCAGGGTGCTCTCTTTGAAATCAATGCCGTCCGGGCAGATCTGACAATAATCATCCCCGAATTACGTCAAAAAGGCTACCATGTCTACGGTACGGCTTTGCAAAACGGACGACCGATGCGGGAATTTGTGCCTGTGGATAAAATTGTACTGGTCTTCGGCAATGAGGGAAACGGCGTCTCGGATGAGGTGCTCTCCCTGACGGAGAAAAACATCTTCATTGAGATGGAAACCTTCGAATCCCTGAATGTCGGGGTGGCGGCCGGAATCGCCATGTATTATTTCAAATAGCCGAAGAAGGAAATCTTTCCTTCTTTTCTTTCTTTCAAGGGATATCTTTTTCCTTGGTTGTGCTATAATACCTAATATATCGTGGATCAAGAGTAGTACTTATCTGTCGGCTGTCAAGAGAGGGATGCACTTGCTGGAAGCATCCTACAGGCAGGATAACGAATTCACTTGGGAGAGGCCCCAATCCGGCCCGCGGCACGGCGTTACAGTGTTAGAGTTGGATCTTATTATTTGTTAGGATCAATCAGGATGGTACCGCGCTAGTTCGTTCCTGGACTGGTGCGTTTTTTTATTAGGAGGACATAGATTGTATGAGTAAGTGGGAAAGTGTCAAAGCCGAAGGCTTAAAAGCCATTGAAGAAGCAAAAACACTGGAAGACATTGAAAAGCTGAGAATCGATCTGCTCGGCAAAAAAGGACAGATCGCCGCATTGATGCAGGAAATGAAGAACCTCTCCAATGAGGAGCGTCCGGCGTTCGGTAAGGCCGTTAACGAACTGAAGGGCCTTGTGGAAAGCAAGATCTCCGAAAAGATCAAGGCTTTCACGGAAGCCAAGATGGAAGAACAGCTGAAAAGCCAGAAAATCGACATCACACTGGATGCAGACCATGCCAATATCGGTCAGCTGCACCCGTTAACCATTGTACAGAGAGAAATTGAAGATATTTTCGTCTCGTTAGGCTACCAGGTCATGGAAGGACCGGAAGTCGAGATCGAATTGTATAACTTTGAAAAAGCCAACACACCGAAGAATCATCCGGCCAGAGACATGCAGGATACTTTCTATGTCGACGTTGAGACACTGCTCCGTACCCAGACCACTGCCATTCAGATGCGTGCTCTGGAAGCGGGAAAAGACAATCTGCCGATCAAGGTCATCTGCCCGGGTAAAACATACCGCAGAGACGATGACGATGCGACACATTCCCATCAGTTCATGCAGATCGAAGGTCTGGTCGTCGGAGAAAACATCACCATGGGCGACTTAAAGGGGACTTTGGACTATATGGCCAAGGCCATGTTCGGTAACGAAAGAACGATCCGTCTGCGTCCGAGTTACTTCCCGTTCACGGAACCTTCCATTGAAGCGGACGTTTCCTGCTTCAACTGCGGCGGCAAGGGCTGCAGAATCTGCAAGGGAACCGGCTGGATCGAAATTCTGGGTGCCGGCATGGTTCATC
>CADCPY010000179.1 GCA_902803495.1 uncultured Erysipelotrichaceae bacterium | reverse complement strand
CGCCCGCTGGGGCACGCCCGAGGATCTGATGGGCCCGGCCGTGTTCCTGGCCTCCGACGCGTCCAACTTCGTCAACGGACATATCCTCTATGTCGACGGCGGTATTCTGGCTTACATCGGCAAACAGCCGCAGTAATACAAAACCAAATCAAAAGAGAACCAAGGTTCCCTTTTTCTTATGGTTTCAATTATTTCACTTCACAGCCGAAGTCGTAAACTCTGTCGTGCAGGATCTCCTTGTCCTTCCCCGTGAAGTTGATCTCCGCTTTTTCCACGATGGTGGAAGAGTCGGAGCAGAGGAAGATTTCCTGAGGTCTTGCTTCAATGACAAATTCATTTTTCCAGTTAAAGTAACCGAAGTTTCTGGTATCCAGAGTGAAGGTTACTTTCTTTTTCTCGCCGGCCTTTAAGCTGACGCGCTTGAAAGCACGCAGTTCCTTGATCGGACGGATGACTGTCGGACATTTGGAGTGCGTATAGATCTGAACCGTCACATCCCCTTCTCGCTCTCCCGTATTTTCGACTTCGCAGGATACCGTAAAGCTCTTGAGAGTTTCAACTTCACTGTCAGCACTTAAGCCTCCCATGCGGAAGGATGTATAGCTTAAGCCGTAGCCGAACGGATAGAGCGGCTGTAAGACCGTCGGGTCCGGTTTCTGCCTGATGTTCATATATCCGCTTCCTGTTAAGTGACCGTAGTACAGCGGGCACTGGGAAGAGATCTGCGGGAAGCTGACCGGCAGCGTTCCGCCCGGATTGTTCACTCCGCTTAACACCTTAGAGACGGCTTCACCGGCATAGACGCCCGGATACCAGGCTTCCACGATGGCATCGCACAGCTCGTCTGCTTCCTTGAGGATCAGCGGACGGCCGTTAAAGAGCACCAGAACCACCGGTTTTCCGAGTTTCGCGCAGGCACGCAGCAGTTCATTCTGATAGCCCGGCAGCGTGAGGTCCGGATTGTTGGTTCCTTCTCCGCTGGTCGCATCCGGTCCAAAGCCCGTGATTTCCCCTAATGTCAGGATAATGACATCGGAATCTTTCGCCACTTTGGCAGCTTCTTCGATTTCCTCTTTCCAGTTTTCGGAATTGTTGTGCGGGCCGAAATGCGTAACGATTTCACTCTGCATGAATTCCTCTCTCATGGCTTCTTCCAGCGTCTTCATGCCGTAGTCTTCCTTCAGCCAGAGATTCAGATTGTCCTGATAATCCAGAGACGGATCACGGTACAGTTTTTTCTTCAGTGACTCCACATCAAACATCTTGGAAGCAATGTCCGCAAAACCTTCCATCTTGTTTTTCGAAGAATCCAGGATGGATCCTAAGAAGCCGGAGATCATGCACGGATACGCGTAAGCGCCGAACATGTAGCTCATGCGCTGGGCAAACGGACCGATCAGAGCGATCTTCCTGGTATCTTTCTTCAGCGGTAATACGCCGCTGTTCTTTAATAATGTGATGGATTTTTCGGCGATTTCTTTCGAGAGTTCTTCCGAAGCCGGATCATGGAACGCTTCTTCCGCTTTTTGCGGATCGACATACGGATCATCCAGCATGCCGAATTCCTCTTTCTGCTGCAGAATACGTAAGACGCAGTCATCCAGATTCTTTTCGTCAATGACGCCGTTTCTGACGCCGTCCGGGATATGGTTATAGACCGTTGTAAACATTGTATCGGCATCGACGCCCGCTTTTAAAGCGGCCGCAGCCAGTTCTTCTCTGTCTTTGAAGATGCCCTGCGTTTCAATGACGCGCGGAATGGACATGCCGTCGCAGACCAGCGCTCCGTTAAAGCCGAGGTCATCGCGCAGTACCTTGCGGGTCCATTCATCGTTGACGGACATCGGTCTGCCGTCGATATCGGAATAGGTCACCATAGCACCCTGCATGTCAGCTTCCTTGATTGCTGCCGCAAACGGCGTGGCATAGACTTCAAAAATCTCCTTTTTGCCGATGTTGATGGTGGCACAGTTGACGCCTCCCTCACTCACACCGTAGGCAACCCAGTGCTTTGCTAAGGCTGCGCAGTTTTTTGTATAGTCATCTCCCTGGATTCCCTTGGCTTCTTCCGCAGAGAAACGGGCACAGACCATCGGGTCTTTCCGAATGTTTCCCCGACTCTGCCCCAACGGGAGTCTCTTGCGACATCGGCAACCGGGCTCATCATGACCTTGGCACCGATGGCTCTGCCCTCTTTGGTTAATACCTGACCCATGCGGTTGGCAAGGATCGGATCCATCGTGGATGCTAAAGAAAGCGGGATTGGGAAAATGGTGGCTCCGGCAGCGACTAATCCCGTCGAGCTTTCGTTCTGGATAATGACCGGAACACCGCATTTCTCGATAATATACTTCTGAAGTTCGTTATGCGCTTCCGCGGCCTGCTTTGCTCCCTTTAAGAACGGAGTGGCATACTGCGTAAAGCGTCCGATGCCGTTCGGCATGACTGCCTCGGCTTTTTCCCTGCTGAATACGCCCTTTACGGTCGCCATTGCAGGAAGAACGCAACTGAGCTGATTGGCTTTCTCTTCCAGCGTTATCTTTGCCAAAAGATCGAGCACGCGTTGACTTGGCTGTTTCATGGTACCTTCTGAAAATATATAAAATACACTACTATTATAAATTCTTCTTTTCCTCTTTTCTATAACTGCGATTTACATGTTAGAATATTGTCGAAAAGAAGGTCTGATTATGAAAACAATTGAAGTATTTGAAAACGTATTTCTTTTAAATACGGAACATACCTCCTACCTTTTTACTGCCAATGAATTCGGCTATCTCGAGCACATTCATTACGGAAGAAAGGTAGATGTGCGCGATGCGGAAGCGCTCCGCATAAAACACCATCTCCCCTACGGAACCACCATTACGGTAAAGGATGAAGTTCAGGACTATTCTTTGGATCATATTCCGTTGGAATACGGCGTTTACGGCCTGGGCGACTTTAAGGAAAGCGCACTGGAAGTACAGGACACATTCCTGAACAGTCTGAATTTCCTCTATGACTCCTATGAAATCAGGGATGAGGAGTGCCCGATGCAGCATTTGCCGTCTTCCTACGGCTCGGAAAATACATTAATTGTCCATTTAAAAGACAAAGAGATGAAGCTGGATCTGGATCTTTACTACACGGTCTATCCAAAGTGCGATGTCATTACACGCCGCGCGGTACTCTGTAACCGCAGCGGCAAGGAGCGCACATTGCACAAGATGATGTCCTTCTGCCTGGATCTGTATGAACACGATCTCAACATGATGGATTTCAGCGGCGCCTGGATCAAGGAAATGCATCTGAGCAGACGCAAGATCGAGCGCGGCACCACGGTGATCCAGTCCCGCACGGGCTTCTCGAGTGCCAAGCAGAATCCGGGATTTCTCATCTATAAAGACGGATCCACGGAAAATCACGGCAGAGTCTGGGGCTTTAACCTGGTTTACAGCGGGAATCACTACTCCAGCATCTCCCGCGATGAATACGGTATCCACCGTATCTTAAGCGGCATCAACCCGGAACGGTTCCATTTCCGCTTAAAAGCCAACGCCTCCTTTGAAAGCCCGGAAGCGGTGCTTTCCTATTCCGATAACGGCTTTAACGGACTGTCGCACCACTTCCATGACTTCATCAACGAACATATCGTCCGCTCCAACTGGAAAAAGAAAGAGCGTCCGGTTTTGATCAACGACTGGGAAGCCTTCGGTGCCGACTTCAAAAAAGACCAGCTCGTCAAGCTGGCAAAAGATGCTTCCAAGCTGGGAATTGAACTCTTTGTGCTGGATGACGGATGGTTCTCCAACCGCAACGACGATGCGCACGGCCTGGGCGATTACGACTGCAACGAAAAGAAACTGCCGGGCGGACTCTCTGCCCTCTCGGAAGAGATTCATAAGCTGAATATGTCGTTCGGCTTATGGTTTGAGCCGGAATCCGTCAATCCGGACTCCAAACTGTATGCAGCGCATCCGGAATGGGCACTTGTCGAAAAAGAGCGCGGTGAGGTCTTAAGCCGCCATCAGTTGCTATTGGATCTTCGCAATCCGGACGTCCGCGACTATATCGTGGAAAATGTCAGCCGTATTATTGATGAAAACAAGATCGACTATGTCAAATGGGATATGAACCGCCACATGACAGGTGTGAGCGGTGCTTACTCCTACGAATATATTCTGGGACTTTACGATGTTTTAAAACGCATCTTCTATCCGCGTCCGCATGTACTGCTCGAGTCCTGTGCCTCCGGCGGCAACCGCTTTGATTTGGGCATGCTGTGCTTCTCGCCGCAGATCTGGGCCTCAGACGATACGGATGCTCTGGAGCGCATTGACATTCAGAAAGGCTACTCCTATCTCTATCCGCTCTCCACGCTCGGTGCCCACGTCTCAGCCACCCCGCACGGCATGACTCTGCGGAAAACACCGCTCGAGACCCGCTTTACGATTTCCGCCTACGGTGCACTCGGATATGAGCTGGATCTTGGCGATATGTCTTCCATGGAAAAGGAAGAAGTCAAAAAGCAGGTAGCCTACTACAAGGAGCACCGCAGAACCTTCCAGTACGGAACGTTCTACCGCTTCGATGAGGAACCGAACTACGAGATGTTTGAAGTGGTCAATGAAAGCGAAGCCATCGTTTCCAAATTCCGCCGCATCGTTCATGCTTCTCCGGAATTCGACAAGCTTTACGCCATGGGGTTAGAGGAGAAAGAGCGCTATGTGGTTATCAGCCGTCCGTACCTGCATCATTTGAGCGTCTTCGGACATTTGATCAACTACATCACACCGGTCAAGGTGGACGGCAACGGTCACATCATGACCGCCGTCAGCAAGCGCAAAGGCATGGACGCGGCCGAGCAGGTCTACCATGCCGGCGGCAGCGCCTTAAAGAGCGGCATTTATCTGAATTCCCTGTTCCTGGGAACCGGCTATAATAAGCAGATCCGCTTACCGTTAGATTACGGCAGCGACATGTATCAGATCACAAAGGAAGAAGAAGAAGAAGAACCGGAATAATCCGGTTCTCTTTTATCTTTGTTTCATCGTATTTCTTAAGCGTCCGATGCCGCTGATTTCTATCTCCACTACATCTCCGTCCTTGAGATACCCTTTCTCCGGCAGCTCCTTGGCCACACCGCTCGGGGTTCCGGTAAAGATGAGATCTCCCGGGTTCAGCGGGAAGTATGTGGACGCAAAGGAGACGATATCTTCAACATTGAAGATCATCTCGCTCGTATTCCCTTCCTGCCGTTTCTCACCGTTCACCCAGGTCTGAATGACCTGGTTTTTATAATCATAGGAATCTTTGGTCACAATGCACGGACCGCAAGGGCCGCCGTTTGGCAATGCCTTGCCGATCAAATATTGAGACGTACGGAACTGGGCGCCGCGCACGGAAACATCGTTTCCGACCGTATAGCCAAAGATATGGTCTAAGACTTCCTCTTTTGGGATCTGATATCCCGCCTTGCCGATCACAATGACCAGTTCCCCTTCGTAGTCATACGTGTCTTCCTGGGGAATCATTTCCACTGTGGCACCATATGGCGCCAGGGCATCGCGGTATTTGGAGAAAAGAACCGGGGTTGTCGGCAGATCCACTTTCATGCCTTTGGAATGCTTCGGATAGTTGTAGCCGACACAGATGATCTTGTCCGTTTCCAGCAGATTGACATATTGAAAGTCTTCCGCTTTTTTCTGCGGGATACCATTTAAACAGGAAAGATCGTCCTTCTCGAGAAGATCGTTCATACAGAGTTCACTCTCAAAAAGATAAACCCCGTCCTCCTTTACTTCCGCAAGATACTTTCTGCCGTTTGTTTCAATTGTTGTCAGCTTCATAATACACTTCTCCCTGAATGATCGTCCGGATGACATTGTAGTTTTCATCCATCAAAACCAGATCACTTCTTCTTCCGACTTCTATTTTACCACGGTCGCTTAAATTCAGACATTTGGCCGGGTTTTCAAAGAAGAGAAGTCCGATCTCTTCCATGGATAAACCTACCTTTTCTTTGGCGGCGCGCATGATCTCATTGGCCACCATGTTGCCGGATTTCAAGTGTCCGTCTTCCCGCCAGTTATAACCGTCATGGGTAATGACAACACTGCCGTCATCCATGATGTTTCGGCCTTCCGGCAAACCGCTGTAGCCCGAAAGGTCCGTAATGCCGTAGCAGTTTTCAATGCCTTTGACTTTCAGGGTAAGTCTTACCCAGGCCGGATTCACATGATATCCGTCCAGCGTCAGCTGCGCCTTGATTCTGTCTTCCAGTAATACGCCTTCGCTAGGCCCGCTGGTGCGGTGGTGCATCGGCTGATAGCCGTTAAAAAGATGCGATGCCTGCGTCATGCCGTGATCGGCCGCCATCTTTGTCTGTTCCGCTGTGGCTTTGGTATAGCCGTCTTCCGGCTCGACGCCTTTCGATACCAGATAGTCCATGAATTCCATGGCATTTTCATAGTCCGGCGCAATGCCGAAGATGCCGACATCGGAATAGTCGTTATCCGTAATGCGATCCGCCAGTTCCCTGGTTGCCGGTAAAAGTCCCGGAACAAGATAACGGTCCAGCGTCGGGAACGGATGCTCAAAATGGAACTTGAGCGGTTCGGCGCCTTCGTAGTCTTTATGCACTTTCCGTATGGTTAAAACGGATTCCCGCATGTCTTCATACATGTCTTTGCGCGGCGGATAGATGATGGCCAGCGTCGGATAGACCGTGGTCACCCCGGTGGACGGCAGACGTTTCAGTAAATCGCGCACCTGCTCTTCGTGGGTCCCCTGCTTTTCAAAGCTGGTGGAATAGTTAAAGCCGCGCAGAAAACCGCCGTGACAGTGGGCATCCACCATTCCGGCGTAAAGGCAGGCACCGTGCGCGTCCATGATTTCATCATTGAAAAGATTCTCTCCGATCTCCGTGATGCCGGAGGTATCATAGCGGACATCGATATTCTGAAACTTCCCGTCCAGAAAGACTTTCGCATTTTTTATGATCATTGTTTTTCCCCTTGTTCTTTTCTTTATCGTAACACAGAGAGGAAACGCGCTCAATGAATCGCAGGTACTGTTTGATTCAGTGGATCTCTTCGCGCGTCACAAAGCTGATACGCTGGGCGATGACCTTCTCTCCGTCAAAGGAACCCCAGATGCCGACAAACTGCGCATCGGGGTGTTTCTCTTTGGCAATTTGGAAGACACTGTCCCAGAGCCATACCGAGAAGCAGTGCCCTTTGGTGTCGTTGATTCTCCCCTGCGGGTGGACATTGATCTCCATGATATTGTTG
>CADCPY010000178.1 GCA_902803495.1 uncultured Erysipelotrichaceae bacterium | reverse complement strand
CTGGTGCAGAGCGAACTGGTGGCGGATATCGTTGTCGATTTACTGAGTCATCCGGAAAAGGTGGAGAAGATCAAAAAGAATTTCACGCCGAAGATGACGTATGAGGAATATCTCAATTATCTGAATCAATATAAAAAGAACGGATGGGATTTGATCCCATCCGTTTTCGTATGGTTTAGCGCTTGCGGAGAATTAACGTCTGATACGGATGCAGGGCGAATTTGTTCACGCTGTTTTCGTAATAGTTCAGTGTATCAAGATACACTTCATATCCTTCCGCTTCAATGGTCGTTTCCTGGGCCAGATTGTTGGCGTGGATGACTTTGTAGCTCTGCTCATCGTCATTGACATCGTAGATGAGCACCGCGCCGCTCTGCATTTCCTCCACATTGATCGGATCCTTGGATTCGAGCTGGTCGAGTTCCTGCTTGAATTCGATCAGTTTGCGGTAGTTGTCAAAGACATCGAGGTTTTTGATCTTGAGGGAGTAGTCCAGCTCGTTCACTTCATAGGAAGCGTTGTAGGAGTTGGAGTTGCCCTGCTTGGAGCGCAGGAACTCTTCCCCGGATAACATAAATGTTGTGCCCTTGGAAGTGAAGACGACGCTGTTGGCCAATACACACATCTTCTTAATGGTTTCCTCATCCGTGACACCGGCCGCTTTCATGCGGTCATAGAGTGTGAAGTTATCGTGGCAGGTCACATAGTTGACCGTTTTGTCTTCATCTTCAATGGTATAGGCTAAGTTGTAGGTAATGCCGTTGATGCCGTTCTTGATGGCTGAGAGGTCCTCGCCGCCGATCTTGGTGCCGTTGACCCATCCGAGTTCCGTCGGGCCGTGCAGACCGCCGCGGATCAGCGCGTCACGCATCTGGTCGTTGAACTGGCCGTAGCCTTCAAACTTGTTGGCATTCTTCTGAATGGCCTGAACGGAAGCATCTAAAGTAGTTGTGCCTCCGGTCCACGGTTCGCCGTAGATGACAACATCCGGATTGATTGCTTTGGCGGCTTTGACGACGGCATTCATTGTTTCAATATCATGCAGTCCCATTAAGTCGAAACGGAAGCCGGAAAGCTTGTATTCCCTGAGCCAGAAGCAGACGGAATCGATGATGAACTTGCGGACCATCTTATTCTCGCTGGCCACTTCATTGCCGCATCCGGAGCCGTTGGAGAGGCTGCCGTCGTTCTTATAGCGGAAGTAGTAGTTCGGCATCAGGACATCGAAATTGGAGCGCTCCGCGCCGTTGACGTGGTTATAGACCACATCCATGATGATGCCGATACCGGCATTGCTGTAGGCTTTGACGACTTCCTTGAATTCCTTAATACGTGCGTAGCCGTCATACGGATCGGAGGAATACTGTCCTTCGAGCACGTTGTAGTTGAGCGGGTTATAGCCCCAGTTGAAGACTTCCTTGGTTTCATCATTGGCCTGATCAAAAATCGGGAGCAGCTGTACGGCATTGACGCCGAGCTCCCTGATATGGTCAAAGCCCGTGGAGACGGAAGTGCCGTTTTCTTCATACAGGGTTCCCTGTTCAATTAAACCGAGATACTTTTTGACGTTGGCTTCGCTGCCGCCCCAAGTCTTGGAGGAAGTGAGGTCAGCCACATGCATTTCATAGACTGTCAGCTCCTTCCGATCCTCATCGCTTGGCTCGACTTTCTCCCATCCGGTTGGGTTGGTTTTGGAGAAGTCAACGATCATGCCGCGCAGGCCGTTGACACCGGCTGCCTTGGCATACGGGTCGACGATCTCCATGCCGTCCGGATACTTGTTGTTGAAGGCGACGTAAGTGTAATACTTGCCTTCTAAATTTCCGCTGACCGTGGTTTCATAGGTTCCCTTTTCGCCTTTGGTCATTTCCACTTCTTCATAGGCATCGGATCCTTTTTCCTTGGAGACGGAAGTCGGAGTTCCATTCTCGTAAATTCTTAAGAGAATCTTGGAAGAAGCCGGGGACCAGACGCGGAAGGTGGTTTCCTTCGCACTGTAGAGGGCACCGAGATCTCCGTCATAGTAGTAAAGCTCATTGAAGGAGTCGGAATTGTATAAGCCGGCCGGGCTGACTTCTTTCCTGATGGTTGTCCCGCTGGCACGGAAGAGCACTTCCACTTCATATTTGGAAGAGAAGTCGGCCGGTTCTTTCAGAGTATGGGTGAACTTGGAGCGTCCCGCACCGCTGGCTTCTTCAATCAGATTGCCGTTCTGATAGACCTTGAAGGATTCCACGGCATTGGAACAGTCGATAAAGAGACTCTTTTCTCCCGTTAACAGAAGGGAGTTGATGTCATCGGTGATGACCTTATCGGCGGTCGCATAGATGTGCGGATCTTCCTGGGCCAAATAGACATGGTAGATATTGTTCTCATCCTTTTTGAGGGTGGAGAAGACAATGAAGCGGTCGGATTCCGAACCGTCCTTGGCACTCCAGGAACCCTTGCTCTTGACGATGATGCCTAAGCGGGCAAGATTCGCATTTCCGAAGTAGGAAAGCGGGAAGGCCGCAATGACACCGTAGTCGTCCTGATAGGCGAAGGTATCTTCCACGTTGTCATCCGTTCCGTCCGGATCCCAAAGCCACAGGGCCCACGGTTCGTACTTGTTATCGGTACGCTGATAGTGAATATAGATGGCGTCTTCTTCAAAGGCCGGAATCTCGCTCGGATAGCTGACATCCCGATCCGCATAGGAAGTTTCCTCTTTTGGCGGGGTGAGCGCTTCCTCCTGCTTTTTGGCGCAGGCGGAAAACGATACGAGCTGCATCAGGCAAAGTAAGAGAAGAAGAGATTTCTTCAAAATTTTCATATTGCCTCCTGAATGATATGTATTTGTTATCTTAACTCTATTAGTACGATTTAATTATACCCTATAACTTCTCATTTGAGTTATAGGATAACACTGTTTTGTGTAAGATAAGGGTGTGGCTTTTT
>CADCPY010000177.1 GCA_902803495.1 uncultured Erysipelotrichaceae bacterium | reverse complement strand
TACCGCCGTATATCCATGAAAAACTGCAGGATAAAAACCGCTATCAGACGGTCTATGCCAAAGTGGACGGAAGTGCCGCGGCACCGACGGCCGGCCTGCATTTTACGGAAGACTTATTTGAAAAAATCAAGGCGAAAGGTGTGGAGGTACTGGATGTCACGCTGCACGTGGGACTTGGAACTTTCAAGCCGTTAAAAGAGGAAGAAGTCACGGATCACATCATGCATGAGGAATACTACTCCATGACGGAAGAAGTGGCAGAGCGCCTCAATCTGGCGAAAGCGGAAGGCCGAAGGATCATTGCCATCGGGACAACGAGCTGCCGGACGCTGGAGAGTGTCATGCAGAAATACGGCAGATTCTGCGGCTGCAGCGGCAACACCGGCATCTATATCTATCCGGGCTATAAGTTTTTAGCCATCGATGCCTTAATTACCAACTTCCATCTGCCGGAAAGCACACTGATCCTGCTGGTCTCAGCATTGGCAGGCAGAGAGAACATCCTGCATGCGTATCAATTAGCCATTGAAGAAAAATACCGTTTCTTCTCCTTTGGCGATGCGATGTTTATTTACTAGAAACGATGAAAAACAGGGAATATTACGACGCCTATCAGGCGGAAATTGCGGCCATCAAAGAAAAGGGACAGCGTCCCTCTTTACTGCTGCATGTCTGTTGTGCGGTGTGTGCCTGTGATATTCTGACCTATTTAAGTGAGATATTTGACATTACCGTTTATTACATGAACGATAACATCTACCCGAAAGAGGAGTACGATCACCGCCTGAGTGAACTGAAACGCTATCTGGAGTGGTACCATAAGAACTATGCCAATCCGATCCATCTGGTGGAAGCGAACTACGACAATGCGGGCTATACGGAAGAGATGCAGGACTATCTGGATCTTCCGGAATTTTCCGCGCGCTGCTGGAACTGCTACGAGTACCGCCTGGTACGTACGTTTCAGTATGCGAATGAACACTCCTTTGACTACGTGGCGACGGTCATGAGCGTATCGCGCTATAAAAATGCCGCAAGGATCAATGAGATCGGGGAAAAACTGCAGAAGGATTATCCGAACGTGAAATATCTGATCACGGACTTTAAGAAGGATCAGGGAGAGCAGCGCAGCAATGCCCTGGCGAAGGAGCTGGAACTCTATAAGCAGCCGTATTGCGGATGCGCAAATTCCCTCCGGGAATATTTGGCGAGAAAGGAATCGTCAGGACTGATATAATAGAACTATGAGAAAAGTAGATTTCGGTTATACATTGTTTGTCATATTTGTGGGACACTTTATTATCAGTGTCTTTATGGCATTGGCCTTCGGCACATCGCATCCGTTTGCCAACATGTATATTGCCGGCCGTCCGATTCCCTATATTGTGGCAGGATGCCTGCTGGCAGTGCCGGTCTACATGTTGCTGGGCTACTTCTTTATTCTGGGGAAGGAATATCTGAACTCCATGGATAAGGTCTCGGCCATCTGTTCCTTCATTTTCCTGCTCGTATTGACCGCCGGCTACTTCACCTGTTATTTTCTGACCAAGTACTATGTCGTGCGCGGGGCATGGATGTATTATGTCATCTTCAATTACCCGACAGGGGTAATGTTCAATACCATCAGTTTGAATGCGGATGCTTTGAACCTCTGGTTTTTATTAACGGTGGTACCGGGACCGCTGGGATTCTATATCGGTTCCCTCATGCGCTACCGCTATGAGAGCATTCTCTTTCAGAAAGGAAGATAACAATGAAATATCTGACACCGATATTGATTTTAATGGGAGGCGGATGGCTGATCCGCCTGGAAAATCTGCTGATCAAGGGCAGCGCCAACCATCTCTTTGTGACGGTAACGCTGGCTTTAACCCTCTTCGGCTTCGGGATTTCCTTACAGCCGAGAAGAAACAACAAGACCTGGGTAAAGAAACTGCTCGTTTCCTTTATCCTGCTGTTTTTCCTGCTTTTGGATCTCGGATATCTGAAAGTGGAGATCGTCTCCGATTTGCTCTACTACGGGGCGCTGGACGGGGTGATCTACTACATGATCTATGTATTCTGCGGATGGCTCTTCTTTGACTAGAGCCTTTTTATATGGAAGATTCCATAACAAAACGGAAACTTGTTGCAATACGGAAACAACAGATGTGGTAAACTTGTTACACAATCGGGGAGGATATGCGTATGGAAATCGTAGGATTGCTGTTCCGGCAGGTATTGATCATGTTTGTTCTGATGGGAATCGGGTATGTTGCTTACCGTAAGAAATGGGTGAGTGATCAGGGAACCAAGGATATCGGAAAGCTGCTTTTGAACGTGGCGATTCCTGTTATTGTGATTTCAAATTTCTGTGTGGAAAGAACAGCGGAAAAAACGCAGGATCTGCTTTCTTCCGGTGTTATCTCTATTCTTTGCATGCTGATCTCCATTGTGCTGAGCGTTCTTCTCTTTCATAAGAACGACCGCATTGCGGAGTTTTCGGCAGCCTTTTCCAATGCCGGCTTCATCGGTATCCCGCTGGTGCAGGCAACCTTCGGCAGCGGGGCGGTATTCTATATTTCCATCATGATCGTCCTGATCAATCTTCTGCAGTGGACGTATGGTGTCTTTACCATTACCGACGACAGATCCGTCATGGATATCCGGAAAGTGGCAGCCAACCCGATCGTAATCTCTGTCCTGATCGGTCTAATTCTGTACTTCGGTAACATCAAACTGCCATCCATCGTTTCCAGTCTGTTCAGCAGCATCAGCAGTATCAACACGCCGCTGGCAATGTTTTCCTCCGGTGTCTATCTTGCCCAGAGCAACCTGCTGGACATGGTCCGGCGGAAGCGGGTCTATTATGTTTCCCTGATCCGCCTGCTGCTGATTCCGCTGGCAATCATTCTGGCCTTCCGCCTTTTACCATTCGGCTCAGAAGAGCTGAAACTTGCGATTCTCTGCGCGGCAGCCTGTCCGGTCGGCAGCAATGTGGCCATCTTCGCCCAACAGTATGACAAAGACTATAAAAGCGGAGTGGAGTATGTCTGCATTTCCACGCTTCTAAGCATCCTCACGCTTCCGCTCATTGTCTCTTTGGCAAATTTACTGATCTAGAATAAACAGAACGGCTCTTTCTGAAAAAGAGCCGCTAAGTAACAATATGGTTTTCTCTGATACGGTACTGACGCGGGGTCATGCCGTATTTTTTCTGGAAGAGGCGGTAGAAGAAACTGAGGTTTTCATAACCGGTATTGATGGCGATCTCTTCCACGGTTAAGGACGTGTTTTTCAAAAGGAAGCCGGCCTGATCCATCCGCCGCGCTTCCACCAGCTGCTTGAAGGTGCTGCCGGTCTGTTTTTTGACGATGCGGCTGACGGTATAAAGATCCATTTTGTGCTGTGCGCAAAACGCGGTCAGGGTCGCACTCCTGTAATCGGTCTGGATGTAGCGCAAAAGGTCCATTGTGACCTGCTGGTCAAAGGAGCGGCTCGAGACTTCGATGTTGGAGGAGTGGTTGATCATGGAAAGGAATAATAATCCCATTGTGATCTGGTTCATGGAGCGCTTGTTCGGCTCATCCTCCAGAAGATTCCAAATCAGATTCTCCAATAAGTTCTGCACGGGAATGAGATTTTTGGCGTGGAAGTAAAGATAGTTGGACTGCTGATTCTTTAAGGTCAGACAGCTGACGATGAAGTTGCGCAGGGAACTCTCTTCCGCGGAGATCATGCGGAAGGCTTCGTCGAAAAACTGCGGCAGAATCATGAAGTTGACCGCTATGTCCGTCTCTTTTGCCGGATAGATTTCCTGGGTGGCGTGCTGATTCAAAAAGAGCAGATCGCCTTCCTTGAGAATGATCTCCTCTCCGTCGACGATATGTCTGGTTTCCCCCTGGACCATATAGATGAATTCCACATAGTTATGGGTATGTTTCGGGAAGTGGATAAAGCGGGTATGCGGACGCAGGTCGATCAGCTTGCCGTTTTTTAAAACGCGGGCGGAATCGACCTCATTGTTCTTCTCATCCGAATAGTAAAGAGCACGGTTCAGCGAAGTGTTGCCCTTTAAGATCTCCGCTTCCTCTTCCGTGATCTGACTCAGTTTGGATAATAACATTTCATTCATGATTCCATTGTAGCATGCCTTGCAAGAAAGGACAGTTTTTTTATTAAACAAGGATATGAAAATCCCGGTGTTTCTTTTGTAGAATAATAGTGTAGAAAGTTATGAGGAATATCATCATGAACAGATATCTTGACGCAAAAGAACGCTATGGCGCTTATGGCGTGGATACGCAGAAAGCCATTGAGACTTTAAAGAACATCTCCGTGTCTCTACACTGCTGGCAGGGAGACGACGTCCGCGGCTTTGACACGGACCCGAACAAACCATTGACAGGCGGTATTCAGACGACGGGCAACTATCCGGGCAGAGCCTCCAATCTGGAAGAACTCATGCAGGATCTGGACGAAGTCTTAAAACTGATTCCGGGCAAGCCGAAAATGAATCTGCATGCCTCCTATGCCATCTTTGAAGACGGAGAATGGGCAGACAGAGACAAACTGGAACCGAAGCATTTTAAAAAATGGGTGTCTTTCTGCAAGGAACGCGGCTT
>CADCPY010000176.1 GCA_902803495.1 uncultured Erysipelotrichaceae bacterium | reverse complement strand
TACCGCCGTCGATATAAACAACCTGGCCGTTGATAAAGTCTGATGCAGGAGATGCAAGGAATACTGCCGGACCCTGCAGGTCTTCGGCATCGCCCCAGCGTCCTGCCGGTGTCTTGGCGATGATGAACTGGTCAAACGGATGACGGGATCCGTCCGGCTGTCTTTCTCTTAATGGAGCAGTCTGCGGAGTGGCAATGTAGCCAGGTCCGATGCCGTTACACTGGATGTTCTTATCCCCGTATTCGGCGCAGATGTTTCTTGTGAGCATCTTAAGTCCGCCCTTAGCAGCTGCATAAGCGGAGACTGTTTCTCTTCCGAGTTCGCTCATCATGGAGCAGATGTTAATGATCTTGCCGTGTCCTTTTTCAATCATTCCCGGAATGACTGCCTTGGCACAGATGAACGGAGCGTTTAAGTCAACGTCGATGACCTTACGGAAGTCAGCTGCGCTCATTTCCGTCATCGGGATACGTTTGATGATGCCGGCGTTGTTGACTAAGATGTCGATGACTCCGACTTCTTCCTTGATCTGTTTGACAAGATTCTGAACGGCTTCTTCATCTGTGACGTCACAGACATAACCGTGTGCCTTGATTCCACGTTCTTCGTATGTTTTTAAGCCCATATCGACATGAGCCTGGTCGATATCATTGAAGCAGATCGTTGCGCCTGCTTCCGCGAAAGCAGTTGCGATTGCCATACCGATACCGTAGGAAGCGCCTGTTACCAGAGCAACTTTTCCTTCTAATGAGAAATCACTCATTTTTAAACTTTTCATTCTGTTATCTCCTTTACACGCTATCATTCTACCACAAGAGGGGTACTTCGGTATCAGCAGAAGAGCGATTTTCAGGCAAAAGGACATATTTTGAGCAAAGTCGATTCATCTGTTTTGTTTCGAAATTCTTTTCTTGAGGAAAATAATTCAAAACATTTTCACAACAGAATCAAACACTTTATCAAAATGACCAATTGTGAAAGATTTCATCTGTTTTGTTCACAGAAACCGGCCGTTTTTATTGAAAAGAAAGAGCGATTGGAATAAGATAGACTTATAAGAAAGCGATTACAATCGCAAAAAGGAGACAAACAAAATATGAAAAAAGTCTTTTCGGTCCTTGTTGTTCTCTTACTGTGCGTAACCATGTTCGGTTGCTCCCAGGAAAAGGGTAACGAAGGCGAACAGGGCGGCGGAGAAGAAACTCCGGCCACAACAGTCGACACAGCTACATTTGACGAATTATTAGCCAAAGGTCTGGAAAACGGCACAAAATTAACTATCTATACAACTCATTCCGTCATCAACGACGCGATTCAGGCTTTCATGGGCAAATATGACCCGGAACACAAAGTTGAATATGAATCCACGCAGATCGGTGATACAAAACAGATCACTCAGGTTGCAACGGAAGTGAAAGAAGGCGCAGCCGGTGCTGACCTGATCTTCATTCAGGACGGCGGCCGTGTCTTAACAGACTTAGTTGACGAAGGTTATGTTTACAACTGGTACAACCAGGAAATTCTTGACAAAGTCGGCGCTGACTGCGAACCGTTACTTGTCTGGGATTACTGCAATAAGGTTTTCATTTACAACAACGTCTTAATGACTGCAGATGAAATCACAAATATCTGGTATGTCACTGATCCTCAGTATGCAGGAACTGTGAAGATGAAAGATCCTTCCAACGAAGGCGTCAACATGAACTTCTTAGTCAACCTGACATCCGATGAAAACGCTGCATTATTGGCAGACGCTTACAAAGCTTACTACGGATCTGACATCGTTCTGGATGCTGACTGCCCGAATGCCGGCTATCAGTTCATCAAGATGATGTACAAGAACAACTTATTATTAGGCAGCTCTGACGGTGATATCGCAAAAGAAATCGGCGATCCTGCTGCTGAAACTAAGATGAGCGGCTTACTGACTCTGAACAAATTCAAGAAAAACCAGAAAGCCGGTTACAACTTAGACTATGCACAGAACGTCAATCCTGTTGCCGGATTCATTTATCCGATCTACGGCTTACAGGTCGCAAATGCAGACAACCCGGAATTAGCGAAAGCATTCTTGATCTGGTTATATACCGAAGAAGGCTGGGCAGGCAACGGTGAATTAACTATCGCTGACGGCTCCGTTTACAAGGGAATGCAGGGAAGATTCGGCGACTACAGCGGCAACCAGGCTCTGCCTGTTGTTGAAGGTGACTTACCGGTTGCTGAATGGAAGAAGATCCTTGTTCAGGAAGATGCAGTTCAGGCAGCTCAGAACAGAGCAGATGTTGAAGACTTCATCTTAACAATCAAATAATTCGAACCGAATTTCATTGAAAGGGAAGGCTGTAACATTCTAGCTTTATGGCCTTCCTTTCTTTTTTAGAGAGGAAAGATTGTATGAAGAAAAAGTGGAATCATATTAAAACCTTCTTTTCCAAACCATATAATGTTCTTCTGGTCATGTTCTTAGTGATTCTGGGGTATCTGGTAGTATTACCGCTGATCTCCATCGTCCGGGATACCTTCATCGTCCATCCGTCGGAAAAGACCCGTGTCGGACAGGCGGTTGGTACCTTTACGACATATCACTGGATCCGAGCCTTTGCCTCGCAGCACTCCAAAATGCTGTTATGGCATCCGATCCGCAACAGCATTGTGACTTCGGTATGGTCCTGCGTTGTTGCCATTCTCATCGGCGGAACATTTGCCTGGCTGGTTTCCAGAAGCGATCTGGGATGGAAAAAAGTTTTAACGAAACTATTTATTTTCCCATATATCATGCCGTCCTGGACGCTGGGTCTGGCATGGAAAAACTTTTTCAAAAACGTGGAAATCAGCGGAACGAAAGGAATCTTTACGGCTCTTACGGGCTTGGTCGTCCCGACCTGGTTCGGGTACGGTGAGTTGCCGATCATCGTGGTAACGGGCATGCACTACGCACCGTTTGCCTATATTCTGATCGGCGGCATCCTGCACAACATGGATGCCAACCTGGAAGAGGCGGCCATCATCCTGAAGACCAAACGTCTCAGAATGTTCTGGAAGATCACGATTCCTATCGTTATGCCGGCTGTACTGAGTACCATTATCCTGGTATTCTCCGGTGCCATGGCTTCCTTCGCCACACCGCAGTTCTTAGGTCTGCCGGTCCGCTACTTCGTCTTAACAACGGAACTGTATGCATCCATTAACGGAACCAATCCGGGCGTCGGCTATATCCTGGCTCTGGTGATGATCCTTCTGAGCGTTATCATCATGGCTGTCAACCAGCGTCTCATCGGTACCAGAAAATCCTATGCGACGGTTACAGGCAAGAGCGCGAATATTTCCATCTTCCACTTAAGAGGATGGAAATGGCCGGTCACTGTTATAGTAACCTTCGTGGTGCTGTGCATGTCGGTGATTCCGCTTGTGACATTCGCTCTGGAATCCGTGATGATGATGCCGGGCGACTACACATTCCCGAACATGACACTGGGCTTCTGGATCGGACAGTCCCTGGGACACAACTCGATACAGGACCAGCCGGGTATTTTACTGAACCCGGATGTCTGGAAGACATTGTGGAACTCGCTGCGTCTGTCCTTCATGTGTGCGATCGGTGCGGGAACTCTGGGTTTCTTAGCCGGTTACTGTATTGTCCGCAGAAGAGGTTCCTTCTTAAGCAAGCTCGTGGAAGATCTGACATTTATTCCGTATCTGATTCCTTCCATGGCCTTTGCGGCGATCTATCTGTCCATGTTCTCCACCAGAAGAGGAATTATCCCGTCTCTGTACGGAACATTCGCTTTATTGGCTTTGATCGGCACGGTCAAGTATCTGCCGATGGCATCCCGGAGCGGTGTCAACTCCATGCTGCAGCTTTCTCCGGAAATTGAGGAAGCCGGTATCATCATGGGTGTTCCTTGGGTGAAACGTATGACCCGGATCATTATCCCGATTGAAAAATCGACGATCGTTTCCGGCTATCTGCTGCCGTTTATTTCGGCCATGCGTGAGCTGAGCTTATTCGTTATCCTGGTCACGGCCAATAACCGTGTCTTAACGACATTGCTCTTCTTCTATGATGAAAAAGGCTTCACGCAGTTCAGTAACGCCGTTAACTTACTGATCATCTTTATCGTTCTGGTAATCAACTTCACGGTTGAAAAGATCACCGGAGCTTCTATTGAAAAGGGTGTAGGAGGATAGAATTATGCCAACCATTCGATTAGTGAATATTACAAAACAATTCGGGAAAGGCTCTCTGGCTGTCGATCATCTGAATATGGAGATCAAAGACGGAGAATTCGTTTCCCTGTTAGGCCCGTCCGGCTGCGGCAAGACGACTACCTTACGTATGATTGCCGGTCTGGAAACACCGACGGAAGGCGAAATCTATTTCGACGACGAATGTGTCTTCTCCGATGAGAAGGGTATCAACCTTTCCCCGGATAAGCGGAACGTCGGCTTCCTGTTCCAGAACTATGCACTGTGGCCGCATATGACGGTCTATAAGAACATTTCCTTCGGTCTTGAAAATATGAAGTGGCCGAAAGATAAAATCGACGCCAGAGTCCGCGAAATCTGTCAGACGATGCGGATCGACGAATACGTCAACCGGTATCCGGCAGAACTGTCCGGCGGTCAGCAGCAGCGTGTGGCCATCGCCCGTACACTGGCACCGAATCCAAAGGTGTTGCTGATGGACGAACCGTTAAGTAACCTGGATGCGAAATTAAGAAACGACATGCGTGCCGAGCTGAAACGTCTGCATATGACAACCGGCTCCACATTCGTCTATGTTACGCATGACCAGTCTGAAGCCATGACGCTGAGCACCAAGGTCGCTTTGATCAAGCTGGGTCTTTTACAGCAGTACTGCCCGCCGCTTGAACTGTACGGCGAACCGAATAACATCTTCTGTGCGGACTTCATGGGCAATCCGTCCATGAACTTTGTCCAGATGCACGGTACAAAGAAGGGGAACGATCTGCTTCTTTCCCACGACTCCTTCAAGTTGCTCTTTACACCGCGCAATCCGGTCGCATTCGAAGACGATCATGAATATGTCCTGGGCATCCGTCCGGAATTCGTCAAAATCACCGACAGCGGTATCGAAAGCCGTGTCATTTCCTCCTTACCGTCCGGTATGGAAACCACACTGTCCTTAGGTGTGGATGACATCGTCCTTTCCGCCGTGGCCTTCGGCAGTGTTGACTTTGCGATGGAATCCAAGGAATACTTCAACTTTGAGGGAGACAGATACGTATTGTTTGACAAGGAAACCGAAGAGAGAATCGCTCTCGGCTCTTTGAAGATCGTATAAGATGAATCCTGATTCATTCGAAAACAAAATGGAGAAGTTTGCAGGACGGTTAACCACTATCGTCCTGCTTGGCTTTTTCAGCCTTCTTTTCTCCTTGCCGGTGATAACGATCGGGGCTTCCTTTACGGCGCTGCAGAAGGCGATGCATGCCTATGTGGTGAAAGGAAATGACAAACCGCTTCCGGTCTTCTTCTCTGCCTTTAAGGAATACTTCCCGTTATCCACCAAAGTATTTCTGCTCCATCTCATCGTGATTGCCGTTCTGGTATGGGATTATGTTTATTACACGACCGGAGACAGCGCCATTGATTTCCTGGGACAGTTTACGGCATTCATGCTGTTAAGCGTGATCTTACTGGAAATGACCATGGTCTTTACGGTCATCGCTCTGGATATGGCAGACAGCGTGAAAAGCGCGTTTGCGAAAGCCGTGGATATCGGCATGATCTGTCCGCTTGAGACATTGATGCTGCTGGGATTATTTGTGGCAATTTCCATTGCGGTCATTTTCCTCTTAAAGGGGCTGATCCTGGTCTTACCGGGTGTGATTGCCTACTGCGACTGGCAGATCATACCGAACATGCTGCAAAAGTATAAATTCAAGCGCGGCAATCTCAACTATCAGAAAGAAAAACGCAATAAAGCACGGAAATAAAAGACGTTCCAATACAAGATGGACGTCTTTTTGTGTGGTACAAAAAAAGGAACTGAAGTATCAGTTCCTACTTTTTATCAATTTTACCGCCGAGTTTTTCGTAAATTTTGTCGATTTCCGCATCATTCAATCCGTATCCGCAGTCACTCTGTTTCAAGACATCGATCACCTTGGAATAGGGGATGCATGGGATGGAGGAGACAACGCCCGTAATATCCGAGCCGTCTTCCACTGCAACATATTTGTCAACGCTTCTCTCCGTTAAGGAGCGGATGCGCTGCTCGTATTCTCTTAAATGCTGGACAGGATTGTCGATCTTGTATTTCTTCTCTTCGCCTTCCTCTGTGCGGTGAATGACCCAGCTGCCGTTATCCTTGCCGGTCAGCTTGCCGTAAGGATTCAGATAGGCAATGGATGTGATTCCCTTGGAGTGGATAATGTTCACAAACTGAGTGACGACCCGTCCTTCCTTGTTTGCCATATTGGAGTAGACAATACGGTGAACGCCGAGCTCTTTTTTGAGCTTTCCGCTGCGCGAGACATCACGGAAGACGTTCAGGTGATAGAAGTAGTCAATCAGATAGTCGTTATATAACTGGCGGAAGATCGAATACTTGAAGTTCCGGTATCCCAGAAAGGCCCGGACCAGGAAGACTGCCAGTGCCACCAGAACAACGATCAGTACGAAGTTGTTCACGGAAGCAAGAGAATTATTATCGGTTGTGTTCATAATATCTGTTTCTCATCCTGTACGGATGAATCCTTTCGTTAGTTTCTACGTAATATTGTAATACAATTTGAATCTTAACGATAGATTTCACGATACAGTTTCTTCATGTCCTCCACGCTGACTTCCTTGATCGTATTGGAAGGGGAGCCGGAAGCAAAGGCATCGGAGGCCATCTTGTCGATATTGGCAAAGTAAGTATCCCGGTCAATGCCGAACTCGCTCATCGTGCAGACATGCAGCTGAGAGAGCAGATCTTTTAAGGCACTTAAGAAGACTTCTGCGGCTTCTTTATCATTGGCGGATGTTGTAAGACCAAGGTAGCGGGCAATGTCCGCAAAGCGGTCGTAGGCGCCGTCTACCGCAAAGTTCATGCATCCTTCCAGTAACATGGCATTGCTTAAGCCGTGCGGGACATGGAAGAGGGCACCGAGCGGACGGGACATGCCGTGTACGATCGTCACGCTGGAGTTATTGAAGGAAATACCTGCTTCCAGTGCTGCCAGACTCATCTGAATGCGGGCCTGTGTATTCTGCGGTTCATTGTAACAGGTCACAAGATTGTTGAAGATCCGCTTGATGGCGCTTAAGGCAAAGGTGTCGCTTAACGGCTGACGCTTTCTGGAAGTATAGGATTCCACCGCATGGCATAAGGCATCGATTCCCGTGTGGGAAGTGACGCTCTTCGGTGCGCTCATTGTGAATACCGGGTCAATAATGGCCAGTTCCGGAATGAGGCACGGTCCGGTCAGTAACATTTTGGTGGTTGTTTCCGTATCGTTGATAATCGTGAACTTGGTTGCTTCCGAACCGGTTCCAGCTGTTGTCGGAATGGCGGCCAGATGCGGCATTTTCACATCGATGATCTTTCCCATATAGGAGGAAAGCTTCGCATCGGAATTTAAG
>CADCPY010000175.1 GCA_902803495.1 uncultured Erysipelotrichaceae bacterium | reverse complement strand
GCCGATGATAATTACGATCATTAACAGGATTGCCACCAGGTACGGCTGATACGATCCCGCAAAGTCATAAACGTATCCGATCCCGCTCAGTGCCAGGGCAAAAACCCCGGAGGCAATGAAATTCCCGATGGCATACAGGCTCGTATAGTGTTCCATGCCGTAGAAGCTCCGGATATAGGACGCCTGCAAAACCGTATTGATGGAGTACAGCGCACCGAAAAGGAAGGAGCCCGCAATCAGCAAAACCACCGACTTCTGCGTGATGAGCAGCAGGATACCTACCAAAGCAATGCCCGCTAACAGATATGCCGTTTTGGCGGTTCCGATCTTATCGGAGAGCGTTCCGCCGGCCACCTTGAAGACGATATTGCCGATCATCATGCCGCTGACCAGAAGCGATGCACTTTCCGCCGCCACCCCGCGCGTTAACGCAAAGCCGGAAAGATGCTGGCTCATGCCGACGCAAAGGTTCAGCAAAGCCACCATGACGCAGACCAGAACAAACGGCATGGCATTGCCGCTTAAGCCGTTTCCCCTGGAACTGCTGTTTTTGCTTTCCACTTTTTTGTAGGTAATCGGTGAGAGCAGCGCCGGAAGATTGAAGAGGATCATGCTGGCCCCGACGGCGAGATACCCGGCCTGCCAGCTGAATTTCTGAATGATGTTGGAAATGAGCGGAGACAGTACCGCACCGACCAGTCCGCTGAAGGAGAGGACGATGCCGGTATAGGTCCCGACATTTTCCGTGACGGAGGTATTGAGAATGGTCGTGATCACCACGATATTGAATAAGCTGTTGGCAACACCCATCAGAACGGCCAAGAGATAAAACTGCCAGAGGGCATTGGCAATCGACATGGCCATTAAGGAACCTGCGGCCACAATTGTGGAGCCTAAGAGGATCTTCTTGAAGTTTTTCCCGTTGTACAGATTCGGAAGAAAGAGCTGGGCAATGGCAATCGACAAGGAAGAGAAGGTCGTATAGAGGGCAAAGGTCCCCCGGCCGACATTCAAAGCTTCGCTGACCGGCTGATAAAAGACACCCAGCGAATTCATGGCGATGCCGATGGAAGCACCCATCATTCCGCATAAGGCCACGATCAGTACTATGTTGTTCTGTTTCTTCATAACTGCACTACCTCAATCACACACGCAACCATTTTATGCCTTTTCGAGGCACTTTTCCACTGATATAACAGAAAAAAGCAGGGTTTCCCCTGCCTTGTCTTCTATAAAACCCACTCGATGTGCGACAGTCCGTCCGCATCCTTCTTGACGAGGATCTGCTGGTCGATCCGCTCCTGCAGCTCCTTCACATGAGAGATGATTCCCACCTGACGGCTGCCGTCCGACAGCATGGAGAGCGCCTCCATGGCCTTGCTTAAGGATTCCTCATCCAGCGAACCGAAGCCCTCATCCACAAACATCGTATCGATATGCACCGAAGAGGTCCGGCTCATCACTTCATCGCTTAAGCCCAATGCCAGCGATAAGGATGCCTTAAAGCTTTCCCCGCCGCTCAGTGTTTTGACAGAACGCAACGAACCGTTATAGTGGTCGATGACGTTCAGTTCCAGTCCGCCTTCCGCCCGCTCAAAACTGTACTGGTTATCGCTCATGATCTCCAGTCTCCGGTTGGCATAGATCAGAATGCGGTCAAAGTAAGTCATCTGAACGTACGTCTCAAAGTCGATCTTGTCCTTGCCGCTCAGCTTTCCGCTGCACGTGTCGCTTAAGGCTTTCAGATAGCGTCCCTTTTCTTCGAGCTCTGCCACATCCGCATCGATTTTCTGAATGCCCTTTAAGGCATCGGTATTGGTGGAGTGACGCGACAAAATGCGCATCTGCATCTTCCTGCTGGACTCGCGCGCCGCATCTCCCTCCTCTTTTTCCTTTACAAGATTGGCAAGATTCAGCTTCGGGGCTTTTTCTAAAGATGCTTCCAGGGTGGAGAGCTTGCTTTGAAGTTCACGCAGTGCCAATGCGGTCTGATTCTTTTTTACCACGGAAGCTTCAATGGCATTGCGCAGCTGATCCCGCAACATACTCACCCGGCGGATATCGATTTTCAGATCCGTCACCGAGTAGAAATGCAGCTGCTCTTTCAACTGTTTCCACTGCGCTTCTTTCGCCTGAATCGACGCATCCGCTGAAGCAATGGCCTCGCGCAGTTTCCCCGTGCTTTCCTCCAGCTGTTTTTCCAAGCTTTCCTTCTGCGGCAGAAGCTTTTCCACTTCTTCCTTTTCCTTTTTCTTTGTTAAGATCAGACGCAGGGCTTCTTCCAGCTCCTTCTGCTCTTTCATCTTTTCTCTCAGTGCATTGGCGATCTTTTCTTCCGCATCTTCACTTACTTCCGCTTTCATCACCGTGACATAGTTACGTTCAAAGCGCTGATTCGAATTCTCATAGGCGGCTTTCTTTCCGGAAGCCAGAGCGCTCTTACTCTGCAGATCTTCGAGGACCCGGTCCAGATTCGCCTTTTCCGCTTTCAGTTCCGCTTCGCTCTTCACGCCTTCCTTCCGCTTAGCCAAGGAAGGATGCTGTAAGGATCCGCAGACCGGACACGGTTCGCCGTCCTTCAGGTCTTCCGCCAGAATCCCTGCCTGGGAATCCAGGAAGTTCTGATAGTCTTCGTTATATTCTCTCTGTTTGCCTTCGGCTGACTGCCGTACCGTAAGATAGGCATTCTTCGCATTGTCGAAAGCAATCAGATCGGCCTTTCTCTGTTTCCAGTCGCCTAACAGCTGCTCGAGCGCTTTTACTTCGCCCTGCGCGATCTGATAGGACACCGAAGCGTCCTTCTCCTTTTCGCTCAGATCCTTATAGGTCTCCTGTTTTTCTTTCAGGCTTAAGATCTCATCATGAATCGCACGTAAGCGTCCCGTCTGGCTTTCCAGCTGCTGTTTCGAGGAGGATAAGCTGCTCTTAAGAGAATTCAGTTCCTTTTCCGCTTCTTCCGCCTGCTGATATTTCGGCTCTTCCGCCTGCAGCTTGGTGATCTCTGCCACGTAACCTTCCACTTCCGGCTGGCGCTTCTGCATTGCTTCCGCTTCTTCCGTGGCGGCTTTCAAGGCTTCTGTCGCCTTCGGCAAATCCGCCTTGCCCTTTTCATATTCTTCCGCCTCGTTCTGCGCTTTCTGCGCTAAGGCGATTTTGCTGCTGAGCGAGGAAAGGATGTCGTCCTGCTTTCCGATTTCTTCCTTGATTCTGCCTAAGGATTCTTCATCTTTCGCATTGATGCTTTCCAGTAAACGGCAGATGTCCTTTGTTAAGGCATCTTCATTTTCCTTTAAGAGTTTCAGCTGCTCGTTCTCGGCCGTATTCTCTTCGTAGGATGTCATCTTCAGATACTGACGGATCCGGTCTTTGGAACTTTTCAGCTCCTCGATGGCTTTTTTATAGTCTTCATAGATCCGGTAGCGGATATCCTGATAGAAGGAGGTTCCGAAAATCTCCCGCAGGATAGCGCCTCTGCCGTCCTTATCAAACAGCATCCGCGTAAAGTCGCCCTGCGCCAGCATGACGATGCGGCGGAACTGCTCATAGTCCAGGTGTAAGATTTCCTCAATGGCTTTATCGACCTGCGACTTCATGGTAAGCACTTTTCCGTCCGGGTACACCAGTTCCGCCACGGCAGCTTTGCTGGAGGTATTGCCGTTGCGGTTCACATATTCATATTTCGGAGAGCGCTTGACACGGTATTCTTTGCCGTCATAAAGGAAGGTCAGTTCCACTTCGGTATTCACGCCGGTTTCCGCATACATGCTGCGCAGCTGCTCGGCGGTCCGCTGCGAACCGCTGGTCTTATCAAATAAGGCGTAGCAGATTCCGTCAAAGATGGTGGTCTTTCCCGCTCCGGTATCGCCGCTGATCAGATAGATCCCGCTTTCCCTGAGTTTCGTGAAGTCCACTTCCACCCGGTTGGCATACGGCCCGAAAGCCTGCATGGTCAGTAACAATGGCCGCATCTTACTCCTCTCCTTTCATATCTCTGATCAGTTGATCAAAGTAGTCTTTCTGAAATTCATTCAGTCCGAGCCCGTTCTGCCGCTCGTAGAATTCTTCAAACAGCTCCGTTACGCTCTTCTCCTCCAGCTCTTCAATCGCCTGCAGCGAGCTGCGCGTACGGGTCCGGGTATTGTCATAGTCCATTTTCAAAATATGAGGATAAATGTTGCGCAGTTTCTTGGCGCCGTCCAGGATATCCTCTTCATCCGTCAGAATCACGTGGTAGTAATCCTCCCGGTTCTGCTTCAGGTAGAATTCCTCTTTCATGAGATCATCAAACTTGCCCTTGAGCTCCCGCAGTTCCCGCTGCGGTGTTAAGTAGAGCGTTGTTAAGGAAAGATTCCCTTTCTCTTTGAGCTCCGCCAGGGTGATGCCGTTTTTATTCTTAATCTCGCTGAAATGGTATTTCAATGGGGTTCCGCAATAGTGGATCTTCCCCTTCATGGTCTGACGCTTATGGATATGACCCAAAGCCACATAGTCAAAGTCTTCAAAGACGGAGGCCTCAATACTTTCCACGCCGCCCACACTCATCTCTTCGGAGCCCGACACCTCGCTGCCGCTGATCATCTGATGGGCAATCAGCACGTTGCGCTCTTCCTTATTTAAATGCATCTCTTCCACCAATACCCGGAACGCGTCACTGTAGTTATTGATCTCTTTCTCCGGATAGTAGCGGCGCACATTGGCCGGCTTTAAAAACGGAACCAGGTAGAAGTTCACCGGACCGTAGGCATCCTGCAGGGTAACCGGTTCGATTTTGCCCGCATAGATCGGCGAGATATAGATGCCGCTCTCTTTCATGATATGCGAGGCAAAGGCGATCCGCTCTGCGGAGTCATGGTTGCCGCTGATCAGAAAGACCGGGGTTTTGAGAGCCGCCAGCTTCGTCAGGAAACTGTCGAAGACCTCCACCGCTTCCGCGCTCGGCACGGACTTGTCGTAAATATCGCCGGCGATGATGATGCCTTCCGGCTGATTCATTTCAATTTCCCTCAGGATCTTTTCTAAAATATCTTTCTGGTCCTCCAGAAAGGAATGCTCAATGTAGCGTTTTCCGAGATGCAAATCGGACATATGGATGAGTTTCATGGAATTCCTCCGTACTTCTTTACTCTATTAGTATAACAAATCCCCCTGCCGAACATGAAAAAAGATGTCCGTGATTTCCCTCACAGACATCTTGATTCTTCTTAATAACCGTCAGTGTACAGATGGAAGACACCGTTTTCGTCCCACCATCCGTTATCGTGGAACACGCCGTTTTCATCCCACCAGCACTCGTAGAGATCTTCCTTGTTCGGATAGTAGTGCTGTGAACAGCGTTCTTTCGGCTTGCTCTCATCCGTAACGTATTCATACTGCGTCGGACAGTCATCCTTCGGCAGCAAGCCGGAGTTGGTGCATAAACGCGTCTTGTAGATGCCGAGCTCTTCCGCGCTCTTCGGCAGGATCTCCTTGTCTTCCAAACCTTCATGGATCGGCTGCATGTAAGCCTTCCATAACGCGGAAGTCATATAGTAGGAAGACGGCTTGATCAGATTGACATAGTCATCGGAAGAAACACGTACAAAGCTGGTGTAGTACGGGGTATATCCTCCGAAGGAGATGACCTTCTGCTCATGCGTTCCGGTCTTGCCGGCACAGTGCATGTGCTTCAGTCTGCCTCTTACGCCCAGTCCGTTGACCATATTGGTTTCCATCATGTTCGTCACCAGCCAGGAAGTGGATTCCTTATAGACCTGATGACGTTCCACCGTGGTTTCATCGAGAATGACATTTCCGTCACGGTCCAAAACCTTGATATAGGCATGCGGTTCAATATATTCGCCGAGATTTGCCAGTGTCGCATAGGCTGCCGTCATTTCCAGTGTGGAAACGTCGCTGGCACCCAATGCCATGCCGGCCGGAGACGGAGAGATATGATTCAGATCGAATCCTTCCGCTTCCATATATTCCAGCGCCTTGTCGATTCCTACTTTTTCCAGTAAGAAACGGACCGCCGGAATGTTATGGGACTGCTCCAGAGCTCTACGCATCGTGATGACATCTTCATCCGTTAAGCCCCCAGGATAGCCCTCATCCGTGTTGTAACCTTCAATCTTTTCCTTGATATCCAATACCGTGGTACCCGGATTGCAGCCGCAGTCCAGCGCCGGTGCATACACCGATAACGGTTTGATGGAGGAGCCGACGGCCTGCAGGGAGTCGGTGGCCCGGTTGAAGCCTTCGGCGCTCTGGGTTTCGGATCTTCCGCCGATCATGGCCACAACACGTCCGTTGTGATGGTCCATGATGACTGCACTGACTTCGGCATCCTCGCCGTTTTCCGTACGCGGATAGTTGTCAAAGTCGTGAATCTCCTGCTGGGCAATATCCTGGATATTGCGGTCAAAGGCCGTATAGATCTGATAGCC
The DNA here is from genome assembly GCA_902803495.1 of uncultured Erysipelotrichaceae bacterium. Lineage (GTDB taxonomy): Bacteria > Bacillota_I > Bacilli_A > Erysipelotrichales > Erysipelotrichaceae > RUG14871. Next base: position 1,238 of record CADCPY010000175.1, on the reverse strand, counting down.
TTCGTTCCGGATCTTGATGCGCATTTCCTGCAGCGTTTCGGAAGTGACCGGTTGCCCGTCTTTCTCCAAGAGTTCCTTGGCGACATCCTCAATGGCATATTCCACATAGGTCGGATAGTCATATAAGAGGAAGCGCTCCGTGCTTTCCTTGATATCAAACGTATCGTTCAGGGCATATTCGTATTCTTCATCCGTGATCTTGCCCTGCTCATGCATGGTATAGAGTACCGTATTGATACGGTAGTTCATCGGTTCAAAGTTGTTTTCCCTGACGGCAACCCGCGGGTTGTAGACGTTCGGGCTCTGCACCAGTCCCGCCAGAGCGGCACATTCGCGCAGACTTAATTCGTTTAAATCCTTTCCGAAGTAGTCCTGAGCGGCGATCTTGACGCCGTAGTTGGTCTCTCCGAGATAGAGGATATTGAGATACCATTCCAGGATCTCATCCTTGCTCATCTGTTTCTCCAGCTGCAGTGCCAGATGGATCTCCTGAGCTTTCCGCTCATAGGTCTTGGCCCGCGTCAGATACATGTTCTTGATGAGCTGCTGGGTGATCGTCGATCCGCCGTGGTTGCTGGAGTGGGTGATCTGTCCGATCACGGCTGAGATCAGCCGGCGGATATCGATTCCCGGGTGCGTGTAGAAGCGCTTGTCTTCAATGGCGATGAAGGCTTCCTTCAGCTGATCCGGAATCTCATCGATCGTGACCCATTCGATATTCTCGTTGCCGACATAGGCGGCAATTTCCTCTTCATTGACATCGTACACCGTAGAGGCGATGGAGTAGTTATAACGCTTGGAAAGGTCCAGCTCCGGACATCCTTCCAACAGCTTGTTCCAATAGGACCAGGCAAAGATACCGGCACCGATCATGAGTACCATGAAAACGCCAAGCAGGATCAGTAATACCTTTTTGGCTTTTCCCTTTTTCTTTGTTTTCTTTTCCTTTTTTGCTTTTTCTTCCTTGCTCACGATACTCTCCTGACTGAAATCTTACTTACCTACCCCATAAAGATTCTACATTAATATATCATATTTTTTTCACAGTGTATCTTTTCATTCTTTAAGATTTGCTGAAAAAGCGCGTAAAAAAAGAGAAACCAGCGTTTCTCTTAAAGACTTTCCTTATAAATGGCGAGACAGTCCTCGTAGTTCAGATCCACAAAGCCCTTGATCGGACCGTTCTGTGTGACCCGTCGGGCCATGACCTCAAAGTATTCGTCATCGATATTCAGCTC
>CADCPY010000174.1 GCA_902803495.1 uncultured Erysipelotrichaceae bacterium | reverse complement strand
TGGCAGGCAAACCGCTGAATGAAGGTGCTTCGCCGTGTCTCGGTGCGGATAAGAACGGCCCGATTGCCGTCATCAACTCCGTATCCAAACTGCCGAACCGCAAAATGGCGGGCGGACAGCTGTTGAACATGCGCTTCTCCCCGGGCTCTTTGGCAGGGGAAGACAATCTGGAAAAATTCACGGCCTTTCTGGAAACATTACGTAAGAAAAACATCTTCCATGACCAGTTCAATGTTGTGGATTCCGAAACACTGAAAAAGGCCAAGGCCCATCCGGAAGACTATCCGGATCTAATGGTACGGGTGGCGGGATACTGCGCACTGTTCTCCACATTAATGCCGGAAGCGCAGGATGCCATTATTGAGCGGACGGAGTTTGCGCTGTAATGATCGGGCATATCGGAAAGCTGCAGCACTACTCCACCAAAGACGGACCGGGCATCCGGACGACGGTCTTCCTTTTGGGCTGCTCGTTACGGTGCAGGTGGTGCGCCAACCCGGAATTCTTAAATCCGGAACCGACGCTCATGTATTCTAAGGACCGCTGTCAGAGGTGCGGCTTATGCGCAAAAACATATCCGGACGCGATTACTATAAGTGCTGAGGGATGTCAAATCGACCGTAAGAAGGCAGACGCGAGTGCGTTAGCGGATCTTTGTCCTTACGACAGCTATGAAGTGCAGGGGTTTGATCTCAGTGCGGAAGAGCTCGTTCAAAGACTTTTAAAAGACAAAGAATTCTATGAAACCAGTCACGGAGGAGTGACTTTCTCCGGAGGGGAATGCTTATTGCAGGCGGAGTTTGTAAGAGAGTGCATGGAACTGTTACATAAAGAGGGAATCCATGTCACGCTGGATACGGCCGGAAATGTGCCGTGGGAGACAATGGAACCGGCGATCCAGGAAGCGGATCTGATTCTCTATGATATCAAGGCGTTTGATTCAGAGCTTCATAGACAGGGGACCGGCGTCGGAAATGAGTTGATTCTGAATAATTTCAAAATGATCACGGAAGCGGGAAAAGACGTCATTGTAAGAATGATATTGATTCCGGGGTATAATGATACTAAGGAAGACATCATGCAGCGGATCGATTTGGTGTCTGACTGCAAGGTGAAACAGATCGATTTTCTGAAATATCATATTCTGGGTGTCGGCAAGTATGAAAAGCTGGGCATGGAATATGAATTAAAGGACATCGGTTCACTTGATGAGAGTATATTGGAATTTGCGCAGTTGTATGCGCAGAAAAAGGGAATCCGAACAACCGTAGGAGGATAGAATTATGGAACTTTATCTGGATACGGCGGATGTCAGCAGCATCCGCAAATGGAATGACATACTGAGGATTGACGGAGTAACGACCAATCCGAGCATTCTCGCCAAAGAGAAAGAGGATTATCTGAAGGTGATCGCGGAGATCAGTGAGATTCTTAGTGACAATCAGATCCTTTTCATGCAGGTAGTCGCAACTTCCTATGAAGATATCTTAAAAGAAGCAAGACAGATCGCCAAATTGCGCAAGAAGAATATGTACGTCAAGATCCCGGTGACACCGGACGGCTTAAAAGCCATCAAGGTGCTCCATGAGGAGGGCATCGGCATTCTGGCTACGGCCATCTATTCCGCTCCGCAGGCCTTTTTGGCTGCCAAAAACGGTGCGGACTACCTGGCACCGTACGTCAACCGCATGGAAAACTACGGAGACGGCATTGAGGAAGTATTGACACTGCAGGCGATGCTGGGCAATGCGAATATGGACACAAAGATCATTGCGGCCTCCTTTAAAAATGTCAATCAGGTCAAGCAGCTGATTGCCGGAGGCATTGCGGCGGTGACGGTACCGGTCGATGTGCTTTCCAATATGGTGCTGCATCCGGGAACGGCCATTGCCGTAGAGGAATTCAGCGAGAGCTGGAAGAAGCGCTTTGATGAGGATAAAATCCGTTTTGAATAAATATAAAAGAACCGGATCTGTTGGTTGAGGGAGAAAACCTCCGTCACGCGGATCCGGTTATTTTTCTTATATCATTTTTATCTTTCTGTCAAACGGAATGCCGTCGCGGTATCTGAACCAGAAAGATTATCTTACCGCTGTCTTAAAGCGGTGGCCATGTTTTCCTCTTTCAAAATGGATTATAATATATTCAATGAAACTGATCGCAAGTGATTTTGATGAGACGCTCAAAAGAGGCGGCAAGGTATCTTTGAAAGACAAGCGGGCCATTGAGCGGATGCGGAAAGCGGGCAATCCCTTTCTGATCGTCTCCGGCCGCAACTATGACTTAATCAAGGACGCCTTGCGTGTTTTTCGCGTGCCTTATGACTATCTCATATTGGCCAACGGTGCCATTATTCTGGATAAGGATTTAAACGTACTGCACTTGCGCTACATTGACAGGGAAAGCACGGAGAAAGTGCTCGATATCATTGAAAAAAGAAACGCCGTGGTGGCGGGCCTTTCCGACGGGCTGCGCTACGGGGTTTTAAAGCACGGGAAAAGCCTGTATGCGCTCTTGCGCTATCTTGTTCTCTCCATCCGCAAAACACCATTAGAACAGCTGAAAAGCGATAAGATCGCAACGTTCTTTGTGCAGGGCAGCGAAGAGGAAACGGAAGAGCTGTATCAGTTGTTATTACAGGAAAAGGGGCTCGCTCCGGTGAAAAATGTCGGGACATTAGTGGATATTCAAAGCAGCGGCACGGATAAGAGTGCAGCGCTGTTCTGGCTGAAAGAATATCTCGGCGCAGAGGAAGTCTTTGCGATTGGGGACTCGCATAACGATCTGCGCATGATCAAGGAGCACTACGGTCTGGCCATTGCCGGAGCGGAAAAAGAAGTGAAAGACGCGGCAAGAGCCATCGTGCATAATTTTGAAGAAGTGGAAGAGATTGTAACGCATGCGGAAATATAACGATCAGGTAGCAACCCCTTACGGAGTCATTGAATATACGGTGACCGTCAAGGGTGTCAAAAATCTCAGTGTGCATTTAAGCAAGGAAGGCAAGGTATTGGTCAGCGTGCCGTATCTGACGCCGGCTGCTTTGGTGCAGTCTTTTATTGAAAAGAATGCGGCACTGATTATTCGGGCCAAGGAAAAAGTGGAGAAGCGCAACAGCGTGAATACAATGAAAGGGGAAGTCACTCTATGGGGAAAGACGTACCCGATCATTTACCGTAAAGGCACAAAGCGCCTCATCTTTGCGGAGGATGCTATCACTGTCTACTATCCCGAAGAGGAGTATGAGGCGTGGCTTGGCAAGGAACTGAAAAAGATCTTAAGTAAGGAAGTGGAGCGCATCCGCGGAAAATACGATGCCATCATTGCGGAGTATCATATCAAGGCACCGGAGATCCGCTACCGCGAAATGAGCTCGCAATGGGGAAACTGCCGGCCGAAGGTGAGCAGGGTCACTCTGAATACAAGACTCATCCACTATCCGAAGGTCTGCCTGGAGTATGTCATGTTGCATGAATACATGCACTTTCTGCAGCCCAACCATTCCAAAAGCTTCCATGCGCTTCTGAAACATTACATGCCGGAATACAGGCAGATCGAGAAGATGCTGAAATAGTTTGTTATAATGATAAAAACGGAGAGACATCATATGAAATACGATTTTACAACTCGGACCAACCGGAACCGTACGGGTTCCTACAAGTGGAACGTCAAGGAGAAAATGGACTTTCCGGTCGCTGACAGCGTGGTTCCTTATTCCGTTGCGGATATGGAATTTCTCATGGCACCGGAAATCGTCAACGGCTTAAAGGAATACCTGGACACCGCTATTTTAGGCTATTGCGGACCGACGGATGCCTTTTATGAATCGGTTGTTGATTGGATGAAAACACAGCACAACTGGGATATCCGGAAGGAATGGATCGTCAATACGCCGGGCGTCGTCTTTGCCTTGCGTTATCTTGTGAAAGCCTACAGCAATCCGGGAGAGGGAATTGTGATTCTGACCCCGTCCTATGCCCCGTTCCGCACGGTGATCGAAGCGAATCACTGTCACATCGTGGAAAGCCGGATGGTGTATGAGAATGAATACTATACCATAGACTTTGCGGATCTGGAAAAGAAGCTGAGCGCGGAAGATACGACAATGATGATCCTCTGCTCGCCGCACAATCCGACAGGACGCGTCTTCAGTAAGGAAGAACTGATTCGCATGGCAGATCTCTGCCTTAAATACAATGTCCGCTTAGTGGTGGATGAGATCCATCATGATTTGCTGGAGCCGGGCGTAACGCATTACGTGCTGGCGTCGCTCAGTGAGAAATATGCGGAAGAAATCATTACCTGCACCTCCGTTTCGAAATCGTTCAATCTGGCAGGCATGCAGGCCAGCAGCATCATTATCAAAAACGAAACGCTGCGGAAGCAGTTTGAGGATGCGCTGGGCGAAAGCGGCATTCACGGACTGAACATGCTGGCATACAAGTCTTCCGAGATTGCGTATACGCAGTGCGGTGAGTGGCTGAAGCAGTGCAATGCACAGGTGACGGAAAACCGGAAGTATCTGCGTGAATTCTTAACAAAGGAACTGCCTCAGGCAACCTTAAGCAAAGCGGAAGGAACGTATTTGGCCTGGGTGGATTTAAGATATCTGCATCTTGAAAAAGAAGAGCAGAAGAAACTGATGGAAAAGCACAGCCTTTTCTTCTCGGAAGGCTATGTATTCGGAGAGGACGGAATCGGCTTTGAGCGGATCAATCTGGCCTGTCCGCTGGAAGTATTAAAAGAAGGATTAGAGCGGCTGAAAGAAGCCTGCAATGAGGTGACACATGAGTAAGATTACGGTTATCGGCAGCATCAATGTGGATTTAACGGTCACAAGTGACCGCTTCCCGAAGGTCGGGGAAACCATTTTCGGTACGGGTTTCGGTACCTATTTCGGCGGCAAGGGAGCCAACCAGGCCGTGGCAGCCAAGCGGCTCGGCGCGGATGTAACGCTGGTCGGATGCGTGGGCGACGACGCCAACGGCGAGATGTGTCTGAAGCATTTCAAAGAGGAAGGAATCGATACCTCTTATATCCGCAAGGTGAAGGAACCAACCGGCGTGGCACTCATTACGGTCAGTGAAAACGACAATGAGATCATCGTCATCAAAGGAGCCAACAGCTGCGTCAGCAAAGAAGACGTAAACAATGCGCTGAATGTCATCAGGGAAAGCGATATGGTTATCCTGCAGCTTGAGATTCCTCTGGAAACAGTGGAATATGTACTGGAAGTCTGCCGTAAATACGGCGTGAAGACGCTTTTAAATCCGGCACCGTTCAGCGCCTTCCCGAAGGAATGGCTTGAATTATGTTACTATATTACGCCAAACGAGACCGAAGCGAAGCAAATGACTTCTCTTGATAAGGAAGAAGCGCTAAAATGTTATCCAAATAAAATGGTCATGACGCACGGATCCGAAGGGGTCTACTATCACGACGGCGAGAAGCTCGTTCACGTTCCGGCCTTCAAGGTGGAAGTGGTGGATACGACGGGCGCCGGAGACACCTTTAACGGTGGAATGGCGGTCGGACTCTGCGAAGGCATGACCCTGAGCGAGGCAATCACGCTCGGCCAGAAAGCCAGTGCACTGGCCATCGGCAAGATGGGAGCGCAGACTGCCATGCCGTACAGAAAGGACCTTGATTAATGGAAAAACTGTTCTTTGACTCCGACTATATGGAAGGGGCAATACCGGAGATTTTAAAGAAGTTGATTGTGACTAATTTTGAAAAGACTGCAGGCTACGGGCTGGATGAATACAGCGAAAGCGCCAAGCGGAAGATCCGCGAAGCAATCGCAAATCCGGACGCGGACGTATATCTGTTAGTCGGCGGCACTCAGAGCAATGCCACGGTCATCGACAGCTTATTAAAAAGCTACGAAGGTGTTCTGGCCTGCGACAGCGGACATATCGCCGTGCATGAGGCCGGAGCCGTGGAACAGAGTTCCCATAAGGTCATCACCATTCCGAACAGGAGCGGAAAAGTGGATCCGGCGGATCTGAAGCAGTATTTTGAACTGTTTGAAGCGGACGCCAACCACGACCATGAAGTACCGGTCGGAGCGGTCTATATCTCCCATCCGACGGAACTCGGAACACTCTATACCAAACAGGAACTCAAAGACCTCTATGAGATCTGTCAGAAAAACAATGCCTACTTATTCCTCGACGGTGCCAGACTCGGCTACGGCTTAGCCGCCAAGACGGATGTGACACTGCAGGATGTGGCCAAATATACCGATGTCTTCTATATCGGAGGCACCAAGGTCGGCGCGCTCTTCGGAGAAGCGGTCGTCTTTAAGAACAGGAAGATCTGTCCGAAGTTCTTCACACTGATGAAACGTCACGGTGCACTTTTAGCTAAGGGAAGAATTCCGGGCATTCAGTTTGATACGCTTTTCAGCGATGACAACTACATGAAATATGCGAGACACGCCATCGCCTTAGCCGACAAGCTGGAAGCGGGATTCAGGGCCAAGAACTATCAGATCGCCTATGAATCGCCGACCAACCAGAAATTCATCCTCATCGAAAATACGAAGATGGAGGAACTGAAGAAGAAGGTCAGCTTCTCCTTCTGGGAAACCTATGACAAGGATCACACAGTCATCCGCTTTGTGACCAGCTGGGCGACCAGGGAAGAAGATGTGGACCGTTTACTGGAGATCATCTAACTGCCGAATACGGCAGTTTTTCTTTTATGGTACAATGAAGTCATGAATACCTTTGAACTACCGTCCTATATCTCTCTGGTCTTACGGAAACTGAATGAAGCCGGGGAGGAAGCTTATATTGTGGGAGGCGCCGTGCGGGATCATCTTCTGGGAAAGCAGCCGCACGATTTTGACGTGGCCACAAGTGCCTTGCCTGAGAAGACCATGGAAGTCTTTGCGGGCTTTAACATGTATACCAACGGCATGAAGCACGGAACGGTAGGGGTCATCGTGGACCATCAGGCGGTGGAAATCACCACCTTCCGCACGGATGCGGAATATTTGGACAACCGCCATCCGGACCATGTGACCTTTGTGCGCTCCTTAAGGGAGGACATCTTCCGGCGCGACTTTACGATCAATGCCATGGCCTATCATCCAAACATTGGCATCATTGACTATGTCGGCGGGCAGGAAGATTTGAAACACGGAATCGTAAGAGCCATCGGGGAGCCGAAGAAGCGCTTTGAGGAAGATGCCTTGCGCATCTTGCGGGCTCTGCGTTTCTCCGCGCGTCTGAACTTTGTGATTGAAGAGAAGACGGAAGCGGCGCTCTTCAGCGAGAGGGAGCTCTTAAAACATATTGCCCAAGAGCGCATGAGTACGGAATTCACGATGCTGCTCAAAGAGAAGGCGGGGATTGCGGTCGTGAAGAAATATGCGGAAATCTTAAAGTATGCATCAGACTTCCCGTTTGAGAATCTGTCGCTGTCCGATGACTTCTTTGAGAGAGAAGACAGTTTCGCGTTCCGCTTTGCGGCAGCGCTTTATGACTTAAAGGCAGAGGGCGTGAAAGAGGAGCTGAAGCGGATGAAGCTCTCCAAAGCGGAGATCACCCACATTCTCTATCTTCTTGAGGAGATCCGCGCAGATCTGTCCGATCCGCTGATTCAGGCGGAGCATCTCAGAAAGCACGGTCTGGAAGGGGCGGCAGAACTGGTGGAATTCCAGAAGCGGTTCGGGTACTGCAAAGAGGCGGAAGAGGTTCTTTCAAAACTGAAAGAACGCTTCGAAAACGGCATCTACTCCCTTGGCCAGTTGGCAGTGAGCGGAGCGGATCTCACGGAGATTCCGCCTGCAAAACGCGCGGGAATTCTGGAGAATCTCTTGGACCGCGTGATCTTAGAAGAACTCCCGAACAAGCGGGAAGTACTCCTGGAAGAGATCGCAAAAATGAAAAATGCCTGAGAATGGCTCAGGATGTGATAAAATTTGATTATTACAGGAAAATACGGAGGTAAGCGTTATGATACTGAACTTATTCCTTGCCATATTGCCAACGATAATTATCGTGACCTATTTCTTAAAGTTTGACCGGTACAATCCGGAACCGCCAAGACTTCTGTTCCGCTTGTTTTTAGGCGGATGTATCAGCGTGATTCCGGCAGTCATCATTGAGATGATGATCGATGAGCCGGCCTACCCGACGTATTTCAATTACTTTGTTTACTGCTGCTTAGGCATCGGGCTTGTCGAAGAGGGCTGCAAGTACTTCTTTACCAAGCTTTTGGCTTACCGCTCCAACGCCTTTGATGAAATCTATGACGGTATCATTTACTGCGTCATGGTATCGTTAGGCTTTGCGACGGTTGAGAACATTCTTTATGTCATGCAGTACGGAACATCGGTAGCGATCACCCGTATGATCACGGCGGTCCCGGCACATGCCATCTTTGCGGCGACCATGGGTTATCACATGGGATACGGAAAAGCGTTCCCCAGACAGAGAACGCTCTATAAGATTTTAAGTATTGTGATTCCGACCATTCTGCACGGCTTTTATGACTACATTCTCACCATCAATGCCAACTGGGCTCTGATCGTCTTTGTGGTCTACCTGATTTGGCTGTACAAACGGACCTTCCGTCTGATCCGCATCACGCATGAAGTGCCGCCGTTTAAATAAGATCAAAACACGCTAATGCATTATAAATGCCGTCTTCCAGAATACTGCTGGTAATATAGTCGGCATTTTTTTTAATGAGTTCGGTGGCATTTCCCATGGCAACACCGATATCGGCCATGCGGATCATCTCAATGTCGTTATCCGCGTCGCCAAATGCCATCAGCTTTCCGCCTAAGTGGAAGAGCTCTTTCATGACGCTTAAACCGCTGCCTTTGCTGACACCTTTCATGATGACATCGGCATAGTTAGACTTGCCTTTGACGCCTTCCAGTCCGGCAATTTCATTCACGCTGGTGTAATCGAAATCATCTTTTTGGAAGATCATGGCCATGTTGATTTCTTCATTGTTGTATGGGTGGAAGTGCGGAACGGGATTGGTGAAAAAGCCGAAGGCATCCTCCATGTAGGTTTCATACTTGATGACGGAGAACATGTCGTCCGGACTCTGCAGCGAGAGGGCGGCATGGTATTTGTTGGCGAATGCGAAAAGACCGTCCACCTGTTCTTTGCTCATGGCAATCGAGTGCAGAAGCTTCCCGTTTCCGTCATAGAAAGTGGCACCGTTGGAGCAGAGAAAACCGTCCCATTGAATCTCTCCAAACAGCGGGCTGCTGAGGAGGTTACAGTAGGGACGCCCGGTGGCGATAAAGACTTTGATTCCTTTCTTCCGGGCGAGATTGATCCCTTTGATGGCACTTTCCGGAATGCGGTGAATGCTGCCGTCGTACAGGGTCTGGTCCACGTCGAAGAAGAGTCCTGCAATTTTTTCCATGGTTCTATTATACTTGAAAGCACTGAAAAGAGGAATTCGGATAAAAGAAAGATTCTGTCTAAAAATATTTTATTAAAATGTGATTTATTTCACAGTATTTTCACAAAAGTATTTTATATTATAGTCGTAGAAAGAAATGTATAGAGTATTTCTATCGTAAAGTTAAATTTTTTCATTTAAATAATTCTCCTAAATCTTGTAAAGAAAAGAGAGCGGCAAGGCTCTCTTTTCTTTTTTTACAGTCAGTTGCGATAAGTGTATAATAAATATAACAATACCTTCAAAAAGGGGAGGATCATAATATGTCGGAATTCTGGTATACGCCGCAGACGATGCGGGCGCTGAAGGGGGAAACCCACCGTTCCTTTGAAATGTTTTCATTAACCCATCTGTTCTGGTTTGCCGTACTGGCAGTCGGACTGATCTGGGTCTTTGCCGTATATAGAAAATACACTCCGGAAAAAAAGAAAAAAGCCTATATCATTCTTACTGCTCTGCTGCTGATCGATGAAGTGGCCAAGTACATCATGACGGTTGCGACCAATCAGTGGCTCTGGCAGTTCTTGCCGCTGCATCTCTGTTCCATTCAGATCTTTGTCTGCTTATGGCATACGGTCCGGCCGTGCACGCTCAATAAGGAGATCCTTTATGCCCTGTGCATTCCGGGCGCCGTACTGGCACTTGTGTCTCCGTCCTGGATGCCGCTTCCGCTTGCAAACTTCATGCATCTGCATTCCGCTACGGTCCATGTCATGTTACTGATCTATCCGTTTATGATCCTGGCGGACGGTTTCAAGCCGAATATCAAAAATCTCTGGAAAGTGCTGGCCTTCCTGTTTGCGGTAGGCATTCCGGTGTACGGAATTAACATGCTGCTGAAGACCAACTTCCTGTTCCTGATGCGGACGGACAATAACCCGATCCTGAATCTCGTAGCGTCCATTTTCGGTAAATTCTACCTGGTCGGCTTAGCGGTACTCCTGTCGCTGGTGTGCTTCCTGGTGTATTTACCTTGGGTGTTCGTAAAGAAGAAATAAATGCTATAATGAAGATAAGTTGAACAATCGTCCCTTATCTTCTTTTTTATGGGACTGAGGAGTTATCATTTATGAAAAAGTATATTTTATCCATTGACCAGGGAACAACCAGCTCCCGCGTGATCATTTTTGACGAGGAAATCAATATCATTTCCATTGCGCAGAAAGAATTCCCGTCCTATTACCCGCAGCCGGGCTGGGTGGAACAGAATGCCGATGAGATCTACAGCAGTGTGGTCTCCGTCATCTATGAAGCATTGGCAAAAGGCAATCTGAATATGAAAGACATCAGTGCCATCGGCATCTCCAATCAGAGAGAAACGACCATCGTCTGGGATAAGGCGACAGGCAAACCGGTCTACTTCGCATTGGTATGGCAGTCCCGTCAGACCTCGGCACTTTGCGATGCCATGAAGGAAAGAGGCAAGGAAGAATTCATTCAGGAAAGAACAGGTCTCATAATAGACTCCTACTTCTCCTCCAGTAAGATCCGCTGGATCTTAGACAAGATTCCGAACGGACAGGAACGTGCGGAGAGAGGGGAACTCTTATGCGGCACGGTCGACAGCTGGCTGGTCTACCGCATGACCAACGGCAGGGTCCATGTCACGGACGTCTCCAATGCCTCCCGTACCCAGTTAATGAACTTAAAGACACTTAACTGGGATAAAGAACTCTGTGCTTTATGGGATATCCCGATGAATATGTTACCGACGATCAAGAGCAATTCCGAAATCTACGGAATGACGGCACTCGAATCCTTCGGTGCGGAAGTTCCGATTGCGGCACTGGTCGGTGACCAGCAGGCATCCCTGTTCGGACAGGCCTGCTTCCATAAGGGCGATGTCAAGAATACGTACGGCACAGGATGCTTCCTGTTAATGAATATCGGTAAGGAGATCCAGCGCTCCTCTAACGGCTTAGTTACAACGGTCGCGTGGAAAGTGAAAGATGAAGTCGACTATGCTTTAGAGGGTTCCGTCTTCGTCGCGGGAGCGGCCATTCAGTGGTTAAGAGACGGCGTGAAACTCATCAAGAGCGCACCGGAAAGCGAAGAGAGAGCGGAAAGTGTTTCCAGCACGGACGGCGTCTATGTCGTACCGGCCTTTGTCGGCTTGGGTGCTCCGTATTGGGATTCCGATGTCAAGGGTGCCATTTTCGGCTTAACCAGAGGCACAAGCGACAATCATATCATCCGGGCTACGCTCGAATCCTTAGCCTATCAGACACATGACGTCTTAAAGGCCATGGAAAACGATACGGGTGT
>CADCPY010000173.1 GCA_902803495.1 uncultured Erysipelotrichaceae bacterium | reverse complement strand
TGAAGCCGACCGTCACCCGGAATATATCGATGCCGTATTGACCTTTGAAGAGCTTGACCGCTGGCTGAGCGAGAAAAACGAAGCCATTGAAGAAGTGACTTCCAAGGAAGCCATCGAAAAATCCAAAGCCCGCCTGTTCCCGACGACCGGAGGCGTCTTACGCACCATGAAGAAAGCCAATCCGGACTTCAGCTACATGGCCATTGACGGCACGGAAGAAGTCATCCGCACCCTGGAGGATATCCGGGAAGGCAAGATCCATAAGTGTTTCATTGAGATGAGCACCTGCCACGGCAGCTGCGTCAACGGACCGATCATCGTCAAGAAGCAGCAGAGCATCGTCACCGGTACCTTAAGCGTCAACCGCTTTGCCGGCAAGGAAGACTTCGACTTCACAGCCACCACCAAGGAGATCAAGCACGTCTATGTGGACGACAGCGTGCACCTTCCGATGCCGGAAGAGAGCCAGATTGAGGAAACACTCATCCGCATGGGCAAAAAAGATCCGCGCAAACGTCTGAACTGCGGCAGCTGCGGTTATGACTCCTGCCGTGAGAAAGCCATTGCGATCATCCGCGGCAAAGCCAAGGAAGAGATGTGTCTGCCGTTCCTCATGGAAAAGGCCACTTCCCTTTCCGACAATATTGTTTCCAACACCCCGAACGGTGTCATGGTGCTGGATGAGGATCTCAACATTCAGCTGATCAACGATACAATGTGCCGCATTGTCGGCAACATCAAGGCCCAGGATGTCATCAAGACCCAGGTCGTTTCCATCCTGGATCCGTTTGACTATCTGGATGCTTTGGACGGAAAGAGCGTCTTTGCCAAGAAGAAATACCTCAGTGAATATGACCGCTACGTGGAAAACACCATCGTACACGATGACAAGTTCAACGTACTGATCTGCATCATGCGCGATATCACCAAAGAAGAAGTTGCCAAGCAGAAGCAGCAGGAATTAATGGAAAAGACGCTGTCCATTACCGATGACGTCTTAAGCAAGAACATGATGACAGTCCATGAGATTGCTTCGCTATTGGGGGAGACGGCCGCCCAGACCAAAGTTGCTCTGACGACGTTAAAGGATACGATCAAGAACCATGATTAGACTGAAGACCGAATGCGCCTATCAGGCCGTCAATCATGTCGGGGAAATGCTGTGCGGAGATAACATCGCCATCGTGGAACCAGATGAAAGCACCAAGGTCATGGTACTGGCAGACGGAATGGGAAGCGGCGTCAAAGCCAATATCCTCTCCACATTAACTGCCCGCATTATGTCTACCATGATTGCCAACAATCTGGACATTGAAGACTGCGTCCGTACTGTCATCAGCACTCTGCCGGTCTGTCAGGACCGTCAGGTTGCCTACTGCACCTTCTCTGTCTGCTGCGTGCGTGAAAACCGCCACGTCACCCTTTACAACTACGATAACCCGCTCCCCTTCCTCATGCGCGCCGGCAAGAGCTTTCTGCCGGACTACACATCCCTCATTATTGCCGATAAGAAGATCGACATCGCCTCCTTTGACGCAAAACTGGATGACTGTATCTTCATGATGAGTGACGGCACACTCCATGCCGGAACGGGACCAACTTTAAACTACAACTGGGAACTGCCGCAGATCATGAGTTTTATGGAGAACCTCTATCAGAAAGACATGTCTGCCAAAGCACTGGCTACTACACTGGTGGACCGCTGCAACGTCATGTACAACTATGAACCGGGAGACGATACGAGCTGCGCGGTCACGAAGATCCGCCTGCGCTCTCAAATCTCCGTCATGGTCGGTCCTCCGGCCCATGAATACGACGATGACCGTATGGTTTCCCTCTTCTTAAGCAAGGAAGGCAAGCATATCGTCTGCGGCGGAACCACGGCCAAAATTGTTGCCCGTCATTTAAAGCGGGAAGTGCTGGCCGGCGAGGACGATGTCAACAAGGAGCTCCCGCCGACCTCCCGGATCGAAGGAATCGATCTGGTCACGGAAGGCCAGCTGACGCTCCGCAAAGTATCCGAATATGCCAATGACTATCTGCATGCAAACCAGGAATACTTCCGCTGGTGCTACCAGTGGGACGGGGCTTCCCAGATTGCCCAGCTGCTCTTTGAAGAGGCCACGGATATCAACATCTTCATCGGCAGCGCCATGAATGCCGGCTACAGCGAGAATGAAGGACTGGGCGTGGAGCGGAAAATGAAGCTGATGGAATCTCTTGCCGAGCAGCTTCGCAAAATGGATAAAAATGTTAAAGTTATATATTTTTGAGCATTTTATGGATACCATCCATACCAAGTGCTGATAAAATATAGATGTCACTTGCAGGGAAAGATCCCTACACCAAATAAAAGGAAGGATAGATTATGTACAAGATTGTCAGAAGAAAAGTCTTAAATCCAACCGTAACCCAGATGGAAATTGACGCACCGTTAGTCGCCCGCAAGGCGAAACCGGGTCAGTTTATCATCTTACGTGTGGATGAAAACGGTGAACGTATTCCTCTTACAGTGGCCGGAACCAATCCGGAAGAAGGCACGGTCAAAATCATTTTCCAGATCGTCGGTGCCACCACGGAGATCTTAAACCACAAAGAACAGGGAGAATACATTCAGGACTTTGTCGGTCCGTTAGGTGTTGCCACCCATACGGACGGCATTAAGAAAGTATGTATCGTCGGCGGTGGCGTCGGATGTGCCATCGCCATGCCGGTTGCTCAGGAATTCCACAAACTCGGTGCGGAAGTCACGAGCATCATCGGTTTCCGTAACAAAGATATTGTCATCCTGGAAGACGAGTTCAAAGCCTGCTCCGATAAGCTGGTTGTTATGACGGATGACGGTTCCTATGCGAGACAGGGGAATGTTACTGTCCCGCTCAAGGAAATGCTGGAAGCCGGAGAAACATTTGATATGATCATCACGATCGGACCGCTGATCATGATGAAATTCGTTGTTGCGACCGCAAAACCGTACAACATTCCGGTCACGGTTTCCATGAACCCGATCATGATCGACGGAACGGGAATGTGCGGCGGCTGCCGTCTGACATTAAACCGGGACGGTCAGAAAGTGACCAAGTTCGCCTGTGTTGACGGTCCGGACTTTAACGGTTACGAAGTGGACTTCGATGAGGCCATGAGCAGAGGAAGAATGTATTTCGACTTCGAACGTCATGCCTATACCGAAGCATGTAACCTCTTTAAGAAAGGAGAAAACTAATCATGGCGATCAATCCGAAAAAACATGAAATGCCGACCCAGGAACCGCTGGTTCGTGCCCATAACTTTAATGAAGTAGCCTTAGGATATACGGCAGATATCGCTGTCGAAGAAGCGCAGAGATGTCTGAACTGCAAGAACAGACCGTGCGTTTCCGGCTGCCCGGTCAATATCAACATCCCGGAATTCATTGCCCAGATCAAGGAAGGCAACTTTGAAGAAGCCTATCAGATCATCTCCAAGACTTCCTCCTTACCGGCAGTCTGCGGACGTGTCTGCCCGCAGGAATCCCAGTGTGAATCCAAGTGTACTCTGGGCATCCGTTTTGAACCGGTCGGAATCGGCAGACTGGAACGTTTCGTTGCCGACTATCATAATAATGAAGTCACGGCTTTACCGGAAGTTCCTGCGCCAAACGGCCATAAGGTTGCCGTTGTCGGCAGCGGCCCAAGCGGACTGACATGCGCCGGCGACTTAGCCAAGAAAGGCTATAAAGTCACGGTCTATGAAGCACTGCACACAGCAGGCGGCGTCTTAGTCTACGGTATTCCGGAATTCCGTTTACCGAAGAAGATCGTTGCCAAGGAAGTGGAAACACTGAAAGCCTTAGGTGTCGACGTGGAAACCAATGTTGTCATCGGCAAGACATTAACCATTGACGAATTATTCGAAATGGGATATGAAGCGGTATTCGTCGGCTCCGGTGCCGGTCTGCCGAACTTCATGAACATTCCGGGCGAAGCATACAAAGGCGTTTACTCCGCCAACGAATTCCTCACTCGCAGCAACCTGATGAAAGCCTACCTGAGTGATCCGGTCACACCGATCATGAAAGGCGGAAAAGTCGCAGTCGTCGGCGGCGGTAACGTTGCCATGGACGCTGCCAGAACAGCCCTGCGTTTAGGTGCGGAAAAAGTCTATATCGTCTACCGCCGTTCCTTAGAGGAACTGCCGGCCAGAAAAGAAGAAGTCGAACATGCCATGGAAGAAGGCATCGAATTCAAGCTTCTGCATAACCCGGTCGAGATCCTCGGCTATCACAATCCGGATGATCCGCGCGATCCGAAGAACGGTTTCGTCACGGGCATGAAAGTCATCCGTATGGAACTCGGTGAACCGGATGCCAGCGGCAGAAGAAGACCTGTTCCGGTGGAAGGCAGTGAATTTGTCATTGATGTCGATACGGTCATCATGGCAATCGGAACTTCCCCGAACCCGTTAATCAAAAACACAACAGCCGGTCTGGAAGTCAACCGCAAAGGCGGTATCATTATCAATGAAGACGGCTTAACATCCAGAAATGCCGTTTATGCCGGCGGTGACGCCGTCACAGGTGCCGCAACCGTTATTTCTGCCATGGGTGCAGGAAAACTGGCAGCCAAATCCATTGATGAATATTTAAGTTCCAAAAACTAAGGGAGGATCCAACCATCAGACTCTTTATCTGCCCGAACGGCTATACAGAAGAACAGCTGCAACAGGCAAAGGACACCATTGAGGTTCTCAGCAATGCGGAAAACTATGAGCTGAGCTTATCTGCGGAGGCATCCGAGGCGATCTACTCCGATCAGAGGCTGGCAAATTTCCCGGCAGAGGAATGCGATGTCATCCTGTCGTTGGGCGGAGACGGTGCCCTCTTACGGGCGGCCAAAACTGCCCTGAAAGCCGACAAGCCGCTGATTGGCATCAACAGCGGAAGACTCGGTTACCTATGTGCACTGGAGATTGAGGACATCCTGAAAACAGCGGAATTCACCGCACGGAACACACCGAAAGAACTATCCGTTTTGCAGTTTACGCACGAAGGAACGACCTACTACGCACTGAATGATGTCGTTGTAGCGAAAATCAACTTCGGAGAGACAGTGGATCTGACCCTTTCGGTCAACTACGCCAATTCCAGCAAGCTGCGCGGAGACGGCATTATCGTGGCAACTCCAACCGGCTCCACTGCCTACAATCTGTCGGCAGGCGGTCCGGTCGTGGATCTGGATGCTCCGGTCTATGTGATCACACCGATCTGCACCCACATGAAGGAGGCATACTCCCAGGTGGTCGCAGAAGACAAACCGGTGCAGATCAGCGTCAACCACCGCTATGCGAAAGTGTATGTGGACGGCATAATGATTGGTAAGGTGGAAGATTCCATCACGGTGAAGGTTTCCGAAAAGAAACTGCGTCTGTATTTCGGCGAAAACCGTTAGTACAACAGGGGAAAGACAGATATGTCTCTCCCCTTTTCTTCACTTTGCAATATCAAATATGCTCTGTTATGCCATATTCAAGCGGACATCGTAAAAAAGAATCTCTCCGATCGTTAAAAAGTATCGGAACAGGAAGCGTTATCTTCAGGGCTATTCAGCTGAGAGGTTTACGAAATGCCATACGGATGGATCAGGCATCAGAACGGAGACCTGTTTTTTAGTTATTACCCGTAAAATCAATGCATCCCGGTTTCCTGATAGGGAAACCGCTTTATACATTTATCAATCATTGTTCAATTTCCCTTTTCTATCTTCATAGAAAAGACTTTTATAAGATATAATATAGGTGAACGGAGAGAAAACCACATGAATAATCGATATCTCGGATACTTGATTCAAAAAGGCAGGCAGCAGAAACGCCTGCAGAGAAAACATCTCTGCGAGGGCATCTGCGATTTTTCCATATTGAAAAAGGTGGAAACAGGAAAGTTTCAGGGAGATGAAAGTATCGTCTTCCGCCTGCTCAACCGGCTGGAAATTCCGGGTGCAGAAGAAGACAGTGAACTCTTTCACATGACGGAATACGCCTACTCTCTCTTTTTCATCTACAGTTTCCCGGAACTGTCCGGTTATCTCAGCGAACACCCGCAGATCAAAGACAGCGTCTTTGCGATGGACTATGAACTCTTATGGAATGTTCTGCACCAGGGGAAACCGCTCCCGGAGGAAATGGAATCCTTTATGGACAAGCGCCAGCTGTCCGCTCAGTTCCTCTTAAAAAACAATCCGGAAGCAGCTGCGCAGGAATACCCTGCCGCCCTTTACCATTACTTCTCTGCACAGAACGCCTACCGTGCGCATCATTACGAAAAGGCTGAAAAGCACTTTGCGGAGACCTATTCCGTCGCTTCACTGGAAGGCAGTATTGTACTGATGCTGCGCGCAAAAACTGCTTTGGGCAAAACATACGCCCGGCTTCTGGACGCAGAGAAGATGAAAGCCAGCTACGACGTCGCAAAACGGATCGCCGGAGCCCTGAAGGACGAGAAGACCGCCGGATGGATCAGTTACCATGAAGCTTCCGTGCAGATCGAACTCGGATATTATGCAGAAGCCTACCGCTATTTCCGCAACTTGAATAACCCGTCTGTCACGGAAATCTATAAAATGGCCGTCCTTGCGGAAAAGATGAACCGGAAAGAAGACTGGAAAGAAGCACTGGAACATCTGGAGAATACCGCACATCTCTCCCCGACCCAGAAGCTGTTAACCGCCTGTCTCAGGTTCCGCTATGACGATCCGGACTATTTAAAAGACAGAGAATACAGTAAGACGATGGAAGAGTGTTACGAGCGGCTCAGGAAACACTATCCCAGAGAGTATCTGCTCTCCTTCCTTCCGGACTATCTGGATTTATTGGATCACACCAACCGAAAAAAAGAAGCGGATCTGCTCCGTTCTCATTACTCCATGAGGTAAGAGAAGCAGCCGCTTCTTCTTTTTTTATTCTTCTTTCTGATAAAAGATTTCTCCGTTAATGATGGTCATCTTAACGTCATAGTTATCATCCATCAAAACAAAGTCACTCTTGCGTCCCGCTTCGATCTTACCCCTATCCGTAATGCGCAGACAGCTGGCCGGATTTTCCGCAAACAGCAGACCGACCTGCTCCTTGGTTAAGCCGCAGGTGAATCTTGCGCGGTTCATGATCTGATTCATTGTCATGTTCCCGCTCAGAATATGACCGTCCGTTCGCCAGTTGAAGCCGTCTTTTGTCACAACGACCGTGCCGTCCGGCAGAACATTCTCCCCGTTTGGCAATCCGCTCACGCTGGAGAGGTCCGTGATGCCGTAGCAGTTCTCAATGCCCTTGGCCTTAATGACCAGTTTGACCCAGGCCGGATTGACATGGAAGCCGTCCATGGTGATCTGTGCCTTGATCCGATCATCCAGCATAATTCCCACGACCGGAGAGGATTCCCGGTGGTGCATCGGCTGATAGCCGTTAAAGATATGCGAACATGTCGCCAGTCCGTGGTCCGCTGCCGCAATCATCTCTTCCGCTGTGCACTTGGTATAACCGGCTTCCGGAATCACGCCTTTGGATACCACATAGTCGATCCACTCCAGTGCGCCCGGCATTTCCGGAGCCACGCAGATAAAGGCCACATCGCTGTAGTCATTGGAGACCAGATAGTCACTGTGCTCTTTGGTCGGAAGCGGATATTCCCCGCCTTCTTCAATATAGCGGTCCAGTGTCAGATACGTTCCTTCAAAGTGGAACTTCATTAAGTCCGCCCCTTTGAGATCCTTGCGGATGGAGCGGATGAACTGCACCGCTTCCTTCTCTTCCGCAAAGCTGCTTAAGTCCATGGCCAACGTCGGGAAGACCGTGGTGACGCCGGTGGACGGCAGTTTCTCCGCTAAGAACTGTACCTGTTCATAACGCGAGCCGTACGCATCCGTCCGGCTTTCCCTGCCGAAGGAGCGCAGAAAACCGCCGTGGCAGTGCGCATCAATGATACCGGCATATAAGTCCAGTCCCTTGGCATCGATCACTTCCGAATCAGTTAAGTTTGTTCCGATCTCCAGAATCTCTTTTTCGTTAAAGCGGACATCCACGTCGCGGAATGCTCCGTCAATAAATACCTTGGCGTTTTTAATCAGCATAGGTATCCCCCTCTTTGTAACAGATCTTGCCGTCAATGATGGTGCATTTGACGTTATAGTTCTCATCCATGATCACAAAGTCGCTCTTGCGTCCGATCTCGATCTTACCGCGGTCATAAAGATTCAGGCACTTTGCCGGACTTTCCGTAAAGAGCGATCCGACTTCCTCCCGGCTCAGACCGATGATGTTTCTGGCCCGGCGCATCATGTCGTTCATGGCATTGGAACCGCCGGCCAGATGCCCGTTCTCATGGTAGTTAAAGCCGTCTCTTGTCTCAAAGCGCATGCCGTTGCCGAAGTCGTGCCAGCCTTCCGGCAGGCCGGCATTGGCAGAAAAGTCCGTCATGCCGTAAACATTGTCGATGCCTTTGATCTTGATGGTCAGTTTCACCCAGATCGGCGAGACGTGAACCCCGTCCATGGTCAGCTGCGCCTTGATGCGGTCATCATAAAGTACGGCCGCATTGGCATTGCTCTCACGGTGATGCATCGGCTGATAGCCGTTAAATAAATGGGTGGCCTGGCATAAGCCGTGATCCGCTGCTTCGATCACCTGCTCAGCCGTCGCTTTATCGTAACCGATCTCCGGCATGACACCTTTGGAGACGATATAGTCAATATAGTCCAGTGCCCCTTCCGTTTCCGGTGCTAAAGAAATAATACCGACATCGGAATAGTCATAGTCGACCATGATGTCGCTGTCCTTCTGATTGGCCGGAGCCATCCATTCCCTGCACTGATCCACGTAGCGGTCCAGTGTTAAGAACGCACATTCATAATGCAGTTTTAGCGGGTCCGCTCCGAACACCTTCTCCTTGCGGACATTGCGGATCGCCCGGGCGATTCTGCCCAGTGTCTCATAGCTTGACCAGTCGGCATTAATGGTCGGATAGAAGGTGGTGACACCGGTGGACGGGAAGCGCTTGATCAAATAGCGGACCTGCTCTTCCATATCCCCGAATCTGTCCGTATTTTCAATGGCCACTAAGCTTCTGCCCCAGCCGCCATGTACATGGGCATCAATAATACCCGCATAGACGTCCTGCCCTTTGGCATCGATTACTTCCGGATCGTCCAGGTTTTTCCCGATCTCCAATATTCTGCTTGTATCAAAGCGCACTTCCATTCCGGTCCAGAATTTTCCGTCCAGAAAGAATCTACCGTTCACTATTTTCATATACCGTTTCTCCTTTAATAATGGTACGCAATACATGATAGTTATCATCCATGATCACAAAGTCGCTTCTTCTGCCGACTTCGATCTTTCCTCTGTCACGGATTCCAAGACAGCTGGCCGGATTCTCGCAGAAGATCTGCGCTACTTCTTCCTTACTTAAACCGACGCGGTTCCGCGCCAGGCGCATGATCTGATCCATGGTATTGTTGCCGGACTGGATCGTGCCTTTCTCATCGCGGATAAAACCGTCCTTCGCAATAATGACCCGTCCGTTTTTAAAGTGATATTCCCCTTCCGGCAGTCCGCTGTGCGAACTCAGATCCGTTAAGCCGTAGATATTCTCAATGCCTTTGACCTTAATCAGGAACTTCGCCCACATCGGAGAGACATGATAGCCATCCAGCGTCAATTGGCACTGAATGCGGTCATCGTACATAATGCCGACATCCGGTCCGTCAATTCTGTGATGCATGTATTCAAAGCCGTTAAACATATGCGTTGTATGGTCAAGTCCGTGATCGGCCGCTTCAATCATGCACTGGGCACTGGCTTTGGTATAGCCGGCCTCCACATGGATCTGCGGATACTGTGTGATCCAGTCGAGCCACTCCATGGACCCCGGCAGTTCCGGCGCCAGAGAGATCAGCTTCAGATCGCTCAGATCGTTATCCATAATTTCCAGGGTATGTTCCTTTTTCGGCAGGCGGTCATGGTCATGGTTAAAGGAAGAATGATGTTCCGGATTCATGTAAGCCCCTTCCAGATGGAAGAATGCCGGATCCGCACCTTTGATATCCTTACGGATCTTCCGGATCAGCCGGACACATTTGACATAGTCCTCTTCACTTAAGTCCCCGATCGTCGGCAGTACGGTCGTTACGCCGTTTTCCGTCACTTTCTGACAGATGAAACGGGCCTGCGTTTCCGGATCGCCGTAATCCTCCCAGGTATCCTCTTTCACATTAGCCGAGAAGCTGCGCAGGAAACCGCCGTGAATATGGCAGTCAATGATTCCCGCATAGAGGTCATGGCCTTTGGCGTCAATGACTTCTTCTCCTTTCAGACCGGTTCCGATCTCCAGAATGCCGCTTTCATCAAAGCGGACATCCGTCTTCTGAAACTTCCCGTCGATAAAGACATTTGCATTTTTAATTATCATATTGTTTTTCCTCTTATCTTTATTATAAAAGTAGCACAAACATTCAAAAAGAGGACATGCGTCCCTTGAATGAATTAATTCAGATTATTCATTGTCACTTTTTGATGTATAAGAGAAGCGGCAGGCAATCCGTTTCTGGTGTAAAATAGAATCAACAGATATGAAAATATCAGGGGGGAAAAAATTGAATCATGAGTGATCAGCTGAAAAGAGGCGTTTACAATTACAAAGATAATACGGTAACCTTCGGCAAATATGACGGCGAGCCGCTGGATTGGACAGTCCTTGAAGTCTATGACGGACATGTTCTGCTCTTCAGCAAGTATGTGATTACCTACGGACAATACCATCGATATGATGACGTGCGCTACAAGTATAAAGACTCGGATGTCAGGGAATGGTTGAATACGGTTTTTGTCATTAACGCCTTTACGCAGGACGAGCGCGATATGATCGATTATGCAGAGCCGGAAGAAGGCTGTGAAGATGAAGTGTTCCTTCTCTGCAAGGAGGAAATCATGAACGAGGATCTCTTTGCGGATGATGATGCGCGCATGTGCGGTGAAACCTACTGGACGCGCACACTGACCGGATACGGAGACAAAGCCGTTACGGTCGATATGTACGGCTTTCCTTCCTGGACGTATAAGAGCAATGAGAATGTCGGCATCCGTCCGGCCATCTGGGTCAATCTGAACTAAAATAACAAACAGCACCAAATAAAAACGTGTTCTTTCAAAACCGAAGGAACACGTTTTTTGTATTTCTTTTACTTTTCGCATCTTCCGCAGTCCGTGCAGCCGTTGCAGATGGCCTGATTCGGACACCGCTTGCAGTGCTCGCGAAAGTGCGGAACATACAGTTCACTCTTGGGAATCTCGAGCCCCATCCGGTCCAGAAAACGGTAGACAGGTTCTTTCCCCTTGAAGCTGATGCCGCTCTTAAAGGCCATTTCCTTCTGCAGGTTCTTATCCTTTAAATGATAGGTTCTGCCGTCCTTAATAAAGACGGTCCCCGTCTCCACAAAGGTAAAGGTGACATTATTCTTTTTGCAGGCTTCGGCAATCTTCTTCACCCAGTCGTAGTTGCAGGGCCGCTTCCCATCATAGTTCTCCCCGCCGCAGGTCACCTGTTCGATCTGACCGTCAGAAAGATAATCCCGGAAGTCGATCTCCCCGATCAGAGGAGCACACATCACGCCTTTATGCTGAAACGGCAGCGAGAGAAGGATCGGCATGCGCTCATCCGTGCGGAGCTGACTCTCGCAGCTCACGCTCAGGCTCACATTCTCATATCCGTCTTCCCAGTCCGGCGGAAGACATTCTCTGACCCGTTCGGGACGCTTGGTAAGAAGCAGAAAAAGAACATCGCTGCGCTCCTTCATGATTCTCCAGGCTTCCTCTCGCCACGCGTCTGCCTCCTTTAAAAAGAAATCGGAATTCAGACAGACGTGGATCTTCTCGCCGCTTTGGATCTGGTAGCGCCCGTTGCGGTGCTTGCTTAAGGGATAGCGGAAGGAACTTGTCTTATATACCACGGACGGATCCTTGTTCTGATGGACCTGATCCAGATAGTACATGTAACAGTGTCGGCACCCTTCGCTTTTCTTCGTGCATCCGTGCCACGGATTCCAGATACTGTGCATGTTCTCTTTCATTATACAAAAAGTGTCAAGTGATAGGGCTTACATGAGAAAAAGCAGTCAATTGTATCAAAAATGAAAAAGGGAGTGCTATAATACCCTTCGTAAGTATTCAGGGAGGACACGGTATGAAACGCAGAAAGATCGATATGTTAGGCGGAAACCTTTACTCCAATGTCTTCTGGTTTTCTCTTCCCGTGATTGCCTCCGGAATCATGCAGTTACTGTTCAACGCCATCGATATGATCGTGGTCGGGAAGTTCTCCGGCAATGCCTCCATGGCTGCCGTCAGTTCCACGGGAGCTCTGGTGAATCTGATCACCAACCTCTTCATCGGCCTTTCCATCGGCAGCAGCGTCTGTGTTGCCCGCCGGCTCGGGAAGAACGACTACACGGAAGTCTCCAAGGCGGTGCATACTTCCATTGCCGTCTCCTTTGTCTCGGGTCTGATCCTGACAATAGTTGGCGTGCTGTTGGCCAAACCGCTCTTACAGATGATGGAATCCCCGGAAGACGTGCTGGATCTTTCGGCCCTGTATCTGCGTGTCTATTTCACCGGCATGCTGGCAACGATGGTCTACAACTTCGGCTCTGCGATTCTCAGAGCCAAAGGCGACACCAAGCGCCCGCTGTATGCCCTGATCATTGCCGGTGTATTAAATGCATTACTGAATCTGTTCTTTGTCATCAGCCTGCATATGGATGTGGCCGGCGTCGGCCTGGCGAGTTCCATCTCGTCCTACGTCTCCGCCATCATCATCCTCTATGTGCTGGTCGCTGACGATTCCGCCATCCATCTGGATTTCCGCAATCTGAAGATCGACGGGGAAGTTCTGAAAGAAATTGCCACGGTCGGCATTCCGGCCGGGATTCAGGGAACGGTCTTCTCCATCAGCAATGTCGTCATTCAGTCTTCCATCAACTCCTTCGGAACGATCGTCATGGCCGGCAACGGCGCTGCCAGTTCCATTGAAGGATTTGTCTACAATATCATGAACTCCTTCTACCAGTGCTGTCTGACCTTCACCTCCCAGAACGTGGGTGCCGGTCAGATCAAACGGGTTCCGAAGATCCTGATTGCCTGCGAATTCTTTGTGATCCTCTCCGGTGTGATTACCGGGGTTGGTGCCTACAGGGCGGGGAACTTCCTGCTGGGCATCTACAACAGCGATCCCGAAGTCATTCAGGCCGGCCTCATCCGCATGTCGCTGGTCTGTCAGATCTACTTCCTCTGCGGCATCATGGATGTCTTTGTCGGTTCCCTGCGCGGCATGGGAGCTTCCTTCGGTCCGATGATCGTTTCCCTGGTCGGGGTGTGCATCTTCCGTCTGGTCTGGATTGCCACCTACTTCCGGAGTCACCATACGATCCAGGTATTATATGCGTCCTATCCGATCACCTGGATCCTGACGGCTTTCATTCACTTCCTTACCTTCCTTCTTGTTTACCATAACCGGAAGAAGAAAGCTGCTCTGAGTGCATAGAAAAGTCCACCGCCTGGTGGACTGTTTTCTTTACTCAGAGTTTTTCGGCGATCGCTTCCGCTTCGCTCAGAATGCTTTCGAATTTTGTTAAGGCCTTTTCGATCGGCTCCGGTGTTCTCAGATCCACGCCGGCGTGACGCAGTTCCTCAAGCGGTGTTGCGGAAGAGCCCATGGAGAGGAATTCCAGATAGCGTTTGACGGCCGCTTCCCCTTCCTTTAAGATACCTTCCTTTAAGGCCACCGCGGAGGTGTAGCCTGTGGCGTAGACATAGACATAGAACGGAGAGTAGAAGTGCGGAATTCTGGCCCATTCGTATTTCACTTCCTCATCCATGATCAGATCTTCTCCGAAGTAGAGTTTGATGAGTCCTTCATAGAGTTCGCAAAGCGCATCGGAAGTTAAAGATTCGCCCTTCTCCTGCAGCTCATGCGCCAGTTTTTCAAATTCCGCAAACATCGTCTGACGGTAGACCGTACCCTTGAAGCCTTCCAGATATTCATTCAGAAGCGCCAGTTTTTCTTCCGGATCGTCGCATTTTTCAATCAGCTGGTCGATCAGGAGGTTCTCGTTGACCGTGCTGGCAACTTCCGCCACAAAGAGGGAGTAATTGCTGTAATGATACGGCTGGTTATGATTGGTCAGCCATGTATGCTGCGAGTGTCCCATCTCATGGGCCAGTGTGGATACGGAATCCAAAGAACCGTTAAAGTTCATCATGATATACGGATTGGAATCGTATGTTCCGGCGGAGTAGGCACCGCCGCTTTTGCCCTTGTTCGGATAGACGTCGATCCAGCGTTCTTCGTAGGCCTGCTTCACGCGTTTGACATATTCCTCGCCCAATGGCTTCACGGCTTCCACGACCATTTCCTTGGCTTCGTCATAGCTGTACTGCTTATGGCTGCCGGAGGAGAGCGGAGCGTAGACATCGTAGTAGTGCAGATCGTCAATCTTCAGGAGTTTCTTCCGTAAGCGCAGATAGCGGTACATCAGATCCATATGGTTATGCACTGTTTCAATCAGATTGTCATAAACAGCCAGATCGATATTGTTGCGGTCTAAGGACATCTGACGGGAAGAGGCGTATCCGCGGATTTTTGCCATCTGTGTAGCCGCTTTGACGTTTCCGCTGTAAGTGGACGCAAAGGTATGAATATGCTGCTGATACGTCTTATAAAAGGCCTTGAAGGCATTTTTACGCAGGACTCTGTCCAAGGACATCTGATACGGAATGTAGTTGGCTTCCGAGAGCGGCAGGACGTTGCCGTCTTTGTCCTGAATGTCGTCAAAGACCAGATCCGCATCCATTAAAGTGGAAGCAGTCTGACCGGAAGCGTCCATGACTTCCGAGAGAGAACCTAAGAGGATCTCTTCTTTGGCGGAAAGCGTATGGGCTTTCTGACGGACGATATTGTCGAGCAGGAAGCGGTAGGAACTTAAGCGCTCATCCTGAACGATTTCCTGCAGCCTGTCTTCCGGAAGCGCGAGCAGTTCCGGTTCGGCATAGGCCATGGAAGCTTCAAACTGCGCATACTTGCCGTAAGCTCTCTGATACATGGCGGTTGCCTTGGAGTCTCTCGTATCTTCCGAGTGACGCAGCGACGCATATTCGTACAGGTTGCTTAACTCTCTGCCCATGGCATTTTCATATTCCAAAAAGGCCAGAATTCCTTCCACGGAATTCAGTGTTCCGGAGAAAGAAGATGCTTTCGCACATTTTTCATCCACTGCCGCAAAGGCGTTTTCCCATTCGGCATCGTTTTTAAATAATACCGTCAGATCCCAGTGAAACTGATCGGCAATCTCTTTTCTTTCTTTGATTTCTGCCATAATAATTACCTCACATCCCTTATATCTTACCTTGTTTTCCCTTTGGAAACAACGGAAATGAAAAAGGCCGTAACCGCAGTTACAGCCTGTAAGATTACTTGTTGGCCTGAATCATCAGTTCGCAAAGCTTGTTGGAGAATTCCAGCGGATCTTCAATCGGGAAGCCTTCAATCAGCAGTGCCTGATCGTATAACAGGGATCCGTAGGAAGCGAGATCTTCCTTATGGTTCTGATAGACATTCTTCAAGGCTTCAAAGATCGGATGGTCGCTGTTGATCTCCAGTACCTTATTGGCCTTTAAGCCCGGGCTTTCCGGCATCTGGTCAAAGACCTTTTCCATCTCTAAGGAGACACCGTCTTGGGCTACCAGGCAGACCGGATGGCTCTTTAAACGGGAAGAGATGCGGACATCGGCCACCTTGCCGCTTAAGCTGTCCTTTAAGGAAGTTAAGAGGTCTTTCTTCTCTTCCTGCGCTTTCTCACGCTCTTTCTTCTCTTCTTCGGAATCCAGATCCAGATCGCCCTGAGAGATGGACTTGAACGGTTTTTCATTATAGTCACGCATGACCTGCAGGGCAAATTCATCTACTTCATCGGTCAGATAGAGGATCTCATATCCTTTATCCTTGACCTTTTCCGTCTGCGGCAGCTTGTCAATTTTCTCGACGCTCTCACCGCTGACATAGTAGATCTCTTTCTGTCCTTCCTTCATCCGCTCCGTATATTCCTTTAAGCTGACCAGTTTCTTTTCCTTGCTGGAAGTGAATAAGAGCAGGTCCTGTAAGAGTTCCTTATGGATACCGAAATCGTTGTAGATTCCGTATTTCAGCTGCAGACCGAAGGCCTTCCAGAACTTTTCGTATTTCTCCCGGTCATCCTTCATCATCTTGGCAAGCTCGTCCTTGATCTTCTTCTCGATCCGGCCGGCTACCACTTTCATCTGGCGGTCATGCTGCAGAACTTCTCTGGAGATATTCAGAGAGAAATCCTGGGAATCCACCAGGCCCTTCACAAAGCGGAAGTGCTCCGGTAAGAGTTCCGGGCATTTGTCCATGATGAAGACATTCTTGGAGTACAGCTGCAGTCCCTTCTCGTATTCCTTGGTGTAATAGTTATACGGCGTACGGGACGGAATGTATAACAGTGCGTCAAAGGAGACGTTTCCTTCCACATTGAAATGAATCACATCAAGCGGATCCTCGTAGTCGTTGAATTTGGACTTGTAGAACTCATTGTATTCCTCCGGCTTGATCTCATTCTTATTCCGTTTCCAGAGCGGGATCATGGAGTTCAGTGTTTCCACTTCCGTATAGTCTTCATATTCCTCGCTGTTTTCCTTCTTGCGGGATTTGGTGACTTCCATCCGGATCGGATAGCGGATATAGTCGGAATATTTGGTAATTAAAGAGCGGATCTTGTATTCTTCCAAAAAGTCGGAATACTTTTCCTCTTCCGTATCGTCCTTTAACTCCAAGATGATCGTTGTACCGACATCTTCCTTTTCACACTCATTGATGGTGTAGCTTTCTTCCCCGGTGCTTTCCCACTTGTAAGCCGTATCGGAGTTGTAGGCTTTCGTCAGTACCGTCACCTTTTTCGCAACCATAAAGGCGCTGTAGAAGCCGACACCGAACTGACCGATGATGTCGTTGATGTTCTCGTTCTCATTATTCTGCTTGAACTCAAAGGAACCGCTGTGGGCAATGACGCCCAGATTGTTCTGCAGTTCTTCCTGCGTCATACCGACACCGTTATCGCTGATGGTGATCGTACGTGCTTCCTTATCCGTATCGATGCGGATCTGGAAGGTATCGCTGTTGACTTTCACGCTCGGATCCGTCAGAGAAATAAAATGTAATTTATCGATGGCGTCGCTGGCATTGGACACCAGTTCTCTTAAGAAAATTTCTTTATGGGTATAGATCGAATTGATCATTAAATCCAGTAACCGTTTGGATTCTGCCTTAAACTGCTTCTTCATAACATCCTCCTTTTAGCACTCTTATATCTCAAGTGCTAAATCTATTGTATACCCATTCCCTGTTCATTTCAAGCATGAAAAAAGCCGTCCTTTGACGGCTTTGTTGCTTATTTCTTTTCGACAGCCCGCTTCACTGCTTCCACGGTTTCCTGGGACACATAGTGTTCGATCTTGCAGGCGTCCTGTTCGGCAATGTCTTCCGGAACCCCAATCATTTCCAGCACCTTTGTAAATAAGGTATGTCTTTCATAGATCGAATCGGCGACATCGCGCCCCTTCTGCGTCAGGGTAATATAACCGGATTCGTCAATCTCCACGTATTCGTCCCGCTTTAAAAGATTCATCGCCCGGGATACGCTCGGCTTGGAAAAGCCCATATA
This sequence comes from uncultured Erysipelotrichaceae bacterium, assembly GCA_902803495.1. Lineage (GTDB taxonomy): Bacteria > Bacillota_I > Bacilli_A > Erysipelotrichales > Erysipelotrichaceae > RUG14871. The sequence continues at coordinate 1,748 of CADCPY010000173.1, read as the reverse complement.
TTTACATACGTCAATGGAACGGACGTGTTCCATCTTTCCGGATAGTACCAGAATGGTTTCCAGATACATCTGTCCGGATTCCTGTAATTCACTCATAACATAATACCTCTGTTCCTATTATACCATACTTCCGGAATTTACCCTTCCGTATACTCCCCCGGAGAATCCATGTTATATTCCAGCTTCTTCACAAACTGGCAGGCAACACAGCCGATTCCGGTATGGACGCCGACCGCACTGACCAACGGGGTCAGATAGATGTCCGCTTCCGGGAATTCCTCATGCATCTTGTTGTAGAAATTGCGGCCTTCCTCTTCGTTGAAGACGTGGGCCATGCAGATACCGTAGCCTTTGCCGACTCCGTGTTCCCGGAAGTAGTCAATGACCACGTCTTCCGCTTTCTTCAGCGTCCGCGGTTTGGCATAGGTATCGTTTTTTCCGCCGCTTTCTTTATTCACAATCAGAACCGGGGAGATCTTCAACAAGCCGGCTAAGAAACCTGCGGCCTTGGTGATTCTTCCGCCCCGGACCAGATGTTTCATATCCACCGGCAACACAAATGTCACGGCATCCAGTGCCGCTTTCTGCAGGATCTCCTTCACTTCAGACGGATCCATACCTTTGTTGAGCATCTTCCGTGCCGTTAATGCCAGATAGAGTTCCACATATGCCGTCGTATAGCAGTCCACATAGTCCAAAGGGATCCCCACCTGCTCGGCAGCCGTCACCATGGCGCTGATGCACCCGGAGAGTCCGCTGCAGATCGGTACGGCAAAGATCCGCTCATACCCTTCTGCCTTCAGCTGTTCAAAGAGGGCAACGATTCTTCCGTACGGCGGCTGGGATGTCTTCAGCATCTTCCCTGCCTGTACCATGCGGTAACATTCTTCTACGCTTAATTCTTCCCCCATCAGATAGGTTCTGTTTTCATCGGAAATGGTTAGTGGGACGCAGTAAACACCTTCCACGTTGTATCCTTCTTCGCGGTAATTGGAACCGGAGTCTGTTACTACTGCAATTTTCATTACGATCACCTTCCCTTCTTCATTATATCCCATTTGACAATTTTGGTGAATTGGGGTGTAATAGGTGCATGAAGAAAATACTTGTTCTGTTTTTCACCCTGATTCTGATTCTGGGTGTCAGCGGATGCGCCAAAAAAGAGGAAGAAGTCCCTGTCGAAGGTACCTACGAGTCCATCGGACTGCGCGATACCATCGGCCTATTCAACGACAACAAAACCTTTGCGATCTTCCTGCACCAGACAGCCTGCCCGTACTGCCGGGAAGCCGAGCCGGTGTTTAAGGACTTTGTGATTTCCAACGGCTATCACGCCTATGAGCTGAACTTCACCGAAGCCTACAAGAACGAAGCCGAATACTATTCCGCCGATAAGGACATCCTCTTTAAAATCATTGAAGAGGTGCTGCGCTGGGATGAGGAATGGCAGGAGAACACCCTGTTCGTTCCGGAATTCGTCTTTGTGAAAGACGGCAAGATCGTCTACGAGCACTGCGGTACGGTCGATACCCACGACCCGTACGAAGCACCGATGACGGACGCGGAAATCGAAGAACTCAAAGGCTACTTTGCGGAAGGCTTCCGCCTCATGAACGGCGAGTAGAAAGCAGAAAACAGCGGAAAGAAAAGAGAATCATGTACTGATACAATCCCACTAAAGTAGACACGAGAAAAAATTAAATCTCGCCAATCTATGAAAGGTGGGATTTTATTATGGTAAGAAAGAC
>CADCPY010000172.1 GCA_902803495.1 uncultured Erysipelotrichaceae bacterium | reverse complement strand
GCCTGCAGTTATACAGTCCTTCATTGTAAAGATCCTTGGCGTATCTGCACAATTCCAGAAAAGTATCATATTGATATTTATTCAGCTTTGGCTGATGTTTTACAGTCAGATACACTACCCCTCACCCAAGAATATTATACCACATACTTGATTTATATTCTAGTAAAGATCTCGTATAACATGCTTTTTATGTTAGAATTCTTTTATGAAAAAATATTATGAAGCCTATAACCAAAGATATCGGATCATTCATGAGAAAGGGCATTCCTGGTCCAGTGACGTCCCTACACCCATCGTCTCAGATGTAATTCAAAAACACTATATATCTAAAAATGTCTCAATCCTTGAAATTGGTTGTGGTGAAGGAAGAGATGCCTTTCCTCTATTGGAAAATGGATATGATGTCTTGGCTACTGATATTTCTTCTGAAGCTATTAATTATTGTTAAAGTTTAAGACCAGACTACTCTATTCATTTTTCTATATTGGACTGTGTCAATGATCATCATGGACAACATTATGACTTTATATATTCTGTCGCTGTTATTAATATGTTGGTAAGCAATGAAGATAGGATTCGCTTTTACCATTTTATATATGACCATTTACTTGATGGCGGATTGGCTCTTATCTGTTCTATGGGAGATGGTTTAACCGAATCAGAAACTGATATATCAAGTGCTTTTAATATGGTTTGAAAGACATCATGATTCTGGCTTCGTAATGGTCCCTTCAACTTCCTTAAGAATAGTCAACTTTGATACTTTGGAAAAAGAAATTAAGTCTACACATTTTTCAATCGTAGAACAAGGCATCACATCTTCTCTTCCTGATTTTAATAATCTTATGTATGTAGTTATAAGAAAACATGAGTAATTACACCTCAAAAAACAGACACAAGTATTATCTAAAAGCACACCTTATTTTTGTGTGCAAATACAGAAAGCAGTTACTTAAAGGTGATTTGGATAGCGCTGTCAAAACCTGCTTTTCAGAATTGGCCAAACAAAGTAAATTCGACATTGATATCATGGAATCTGATAAGGATCACATTCATCTTTTAATTTCTTATTCTCCAGATATTTCGATAACTTCAATAGTAAGAAGATTAAAACAGAAATCTACTCATGAATAATGGAATAACTATTCAGGTTTTCTTACTAAACATTTCTGGAAAGAACATACATTTTGGAGTGACGGCTATTTTGTGTGTTCTATTGAAGAAGCAAACCCTGATACTATTAGAAAATAGATTGAGAGCCAAGGTTGATGGCATTCATCCCACCGACTAAAGATCAATGGGTTTTCTGCCAAATCTTATATAAAAACCGGAAGGTTCTCCCTGTATCGGGAAGACGCTTCCGGTGCTTTTCTATTATTTGATTCCGTCCGTTTCAATGATGAAGACGCTCTCGCCCTTCCTGCCTTCCAGCAAGCCTGAGAAGCAGCCGGTGCTACGTTCAATCTCCTGCAGACCTTCAATCCTTCCGGCCAGTTCCTTCAAAGAGGAGCCTCCGAACTTCAGCAGGTCATTCAGATCTTTGTCCACAAACGAGCGTATCCCGTCATCAAACTGCACTGCCGCATTCAGCAGGGCGGCGGTTCCGGCATCCACCTCTCCGTTTTTGGAAGAAAGAGCAGAAAGTCCGTCTGAAAGTGCAACAGTGCCCTGATGGAGGCCTTCCGTTCCTTCCAGAAGGGCCTGCCCGTTGGACTTCAGTGCCGCCATTCCTTCCGAGAGTGTATTCAGATCGCTCTGTACGCCGGAAAGCGCGGTACTCAGCGGATCCAGATCGACTGCCGGCAGTCCGTTCGCCGCTTTCTCATAAGAGGAAAGGATCTGCAGAATGGCTGCTTTTTCCTCTTCGCTTGCCGAAGAAGCCGTGACGAGTTCCTTTAACGCCGGAAGCGATTTCTTCATCGCCTGCATGCTGCCTTCATAGGTCTTGGCCTGTGTTTCCAGTGTGATCAGCTGCTCCGTAAAGGTGCTCAGATCCGTTTCCAGGGAACTGCTTCCGCCATTGACGGCATTCATCAGAGAGCTGACACCGTCAGAGAGTTTTCCGGATGCATCCTTCAGCTGTTTTGCCGCATCGCTGAGCTGTGTCACGGCGGACAGATAGCTGCCGATCCCGCTCTTTAACTGCTCTGCCCCGTTTCTGAGCGCCGCCGTATTCTCCTTAAGTTCCTTGGCGTCTTTTTTAAAGGAGGAAGTATCGTTGGCCATATCCTTAAGTTTCTTCAGATCTTCTTCCTTCACCTCATCAAAGAGACCTTTACTGAGAAGTGTGGACGTATATTCCAGACGGAAGTCGCTGACATCTGCCGTGATCACGCCGTAATCCTTTAAGGAGATATCTTTGGTCAGCTCATTTTCCTTCAGCTGCAGTGCATCTTCAATTCCCGGCGCCGCCACGATCAGGACGGCATTCTGTTCTCCGATTTCCAGCACCTTTCCGTTTTCCACTTCCACATTTGAGAAAACTTCCCCGTCAAACAGCACAACGCTCATGGCGAGATACGGCTCAATCAGTTCGTAGCCGTTGGCTTCTTTGGAGGTATTGTTGGTGTAGGAAAAGCGCATCGTCAGCTTTCCGCTTTTCCCTGCCAGATCCTTCGGTGCGATTTCCTTTCCGTCTAACGTATAGGTGATCTCTACGGAAACCGGCAGCGTTTCCGTGCTGACTCCCTTATAGTGAATATCCTCTCCCTTATCTTCAAAGATGAGGGTTTCTCCGTTCTGTGTAAAGGATTCATCGGAATGCGTGTTGCGGATCGAGGTCAGATTGCTTCTGTCCTCAATTTCCTTACCTCCGCCGGACTTCAGGATCACTTCCACTTCCGTCCGGTAGACCCTGCCGGAAGCGTCGGCTTTGGCATAGACTGTTTCTTTTTTATCTGAAGTGATATGAGTGATCACTTTTTCTTTTTCTTCTGTCTCTATGACGGTATTCACATCCACCGCCGTATTGTTTTCCTCTTCTTTTGCGGAGCATCCCGTTAACATCATGAGAATGCTCAGAATGATTATTATTTTTTTCATAGGACCTCCCTATTCTACATTTTTCAGCGCCTGATCCATCGGCACATTCACAATCTTCCGGTACAGCAGAACCGACACGGATAGGAATGACAGGATCGCAATCACGATGACTTTCAGCTTTGTGGCGTTCCGCACGATCAGCGGGAACCAGCCGGACAGTTTCGCAATCATCATATAGCGGAAGATATACTGCAGTCCGACGACCTCCATCGGAATCGTCCCGACCAATAAGACCGTAAAGAGGACACCTGTCGTGGTAAAGTACAGCAGGAAGATCTCCCTGTCGGTATACCCCATGATCTTGTTCATGGAGATGGACTGGGAACTGTTATCCACGATGACCTTCGTTAAGACATAGATCAGTGTGACATACACAATGACCGCAAACCAGACTACCAAATCCATCATTCCGCCGAAGGATACCTGCATCTGCCGGGACAGTTTGGTCAGAGCTTTCAGGTCAATGACGGTAGCGACATCCTCTTCCGGAATATCCGTGATAGCCGTCTCGGAGAAGTAACCGGCAAAGGTTCCTTCTCCAAGATCGAATAATGTATTCAGATCCTCCTTCTCCATAAAGATGCAGAGCGAGCCGAGATAGTCGTAGACACCGCTGACGGTAAAGCGGTATGTCTTCTCTTCATACTGCTCCTTCAGAAGGATGCTGTCTCCTTCTTTCAGCTCAAACTTATCTGCCAGAGCGGAGGAGAGATAGATTTCATGATTGGAGAGCTCCAGCGGAATATAGCGGGAATTCCGGTCCACACCGTAGAGTGTGATCCCTTCTCCCTTATACCCGATGGAATCGTCCGGGAGGGAACGCAGTCCGTAAGCGGAGAATTTCTCCGCTGTCTCATTTTCCGTCTCCACGTCTTTCAGAAACCCCAGCAGGTCGATCATATTCTCCAGTTTATGATCCTCCCGGTTCATGCTGTCAGGGAGTTTCAGCGTGGTGATATACGGCGCCAGAGGTCTTGTCTTCATTTCCTCTTCAAAGATATCCAGGATATCCGGGAATCCGAGTCCGAAGAAGATCAGAAGATTCGCACAGATGATACCGACCAGAAGCACCCCGTAAGCCGGCAGGTTTTTCAGGCAGATCCGCGTCTGCCAGCGGAAAAAGAACGGGAGTTTCTTGGAAAGCGGAAGCACTCTCCTGCCGCCGCTGTTGGAGGTCTGTCTCCGCAAAAAGTCCATGATCGGCGTATCCAGTTTCCTGTTCAGAATCACAAAGGTGATCACAATCATCATGGCAACCGGAATGAACGTCGTCTTCACAAAGGCCTCCGCATTCCAGACCGTTACATAGGTCGGAAGAGAATAGGAAGCGTAATACAGATCGGCGCAGACATCCTTCATGACCGTATAGCCGAGGATGTTCCCGATCAGAGCGGAAATAAGTGTCACGATCAGCGGCATCGTCATATAATGCACGATCAGCTCCCGTTTGGAGTACCCGCTGGCCAGAAGCGTACCGATCACGCTGCTCTCCTGCTGGATGGTGGAAGTAATCGTTACCGCAAAGATAAAACCGAGGATGACAATGATCATATATAAGAGGATCTCCATCATTCCCTTATCGCCGCCCATATCGGTTCCGGTAAACTGAATGGACTGATTCAGATAGCGCGGTGTATAGGAGCGCAGATTGACTTCTTTCCTGAGTTTCTCCAGAAAGGCATCGGAAAGTCCCTTCTCTTCCAGATCGTCCGCATAGTCTGTCTCATACCGGAACGAATAGGAATAGGTCTTCAGTTTCAGCGCTTCAAAATCGCTGTCCGGGATAATCCCCACCGCAAAGGAAACCGCATCAAAGATAATATCGTCATTATCGGAAAACAGAGCGGAATAGTCCGAGAGGGCGACCAGTCCCGTAATCACATAATTCCCTTCTTCAAAATGCATCACATCACCGACAGAAATATGGTTGTTGTCCGCAAACATCCGGTCGATTGCCATCTCACGGGTTGCCGAAGGGAGCCGTCCCTTCATGACACAGACCAGATTGACGTCCTTCCTGTTCTTAAAAACGCGTACTTCCTTCCCGCTCTCTTCATGCAGAAGCGAATAGAAGTTTTCATATACGGTAACCCCGTTGCTTTCAATGGCGCTGATGTCGGCTTTGTTCAGCTTATGGTTCACGGAGAAGTTTCCGTCTTCGATGTTATATTTTTCAAAACTTTCGTTATAGGCTTTGATCATGGAGCCGTCCGCGACCAGGAAGCCCGATGTCAGTCCGATGGAGAACACCATCAGCAAAAAGATGACAAAGTACTTCCCGAAATCGTCACGCAGATCCCGGAGCAGCCGTTTCTTCAATGGATCCCGCATATTACCACTCCAGCTCCT
>CADCPY010000171.1 GCA_902803495.1 uncultured Erysipelotrichaceae bacterium | reverse complement strand
TTACCTTCTTCTCGTAAGCATCTTTGATATCCTGCTCAATAAAGCTCTTTACGAACAGTGTCGCAGGACCGGCTAGGTTCTGGTATGTCTCATCCCTCTTTTCATACGGATAGGCGATCTTCAGCTGCCCGTCACGTTCATAAAGACGGATTCCATGGATCTCAACCGCATTATTGAATGTGATCGTCGCATATGCCTTTGTGTCACCCTTATCAAAAAGCCGGATGTCCACATCCAGATGGTATTCCCCCAGGTCTTTTTTCAATGCGTGCTCTACGCTCTGCATCACGGCTTCTTCGATCTCCTTATAGACCATCTTGTCCTTAACGTAGATCACCTTATCCCAGGAATCCCCCTTCTTCTTATCGGGCATCACCACGACCCACATATCCGCGCCGGTCTCTTTGTTTTTCGTTGCGATCAGTTTTACCTGATGGATCACGATCTTCTCCTCCAGGAACACATCCCCCGCCGCGACCAGGCTGCCCTTGCTGATAATGTTCATCTCCGCTCTGACCTTCACTCTTTTTTCCTCCTTTTTCCAAGTGGCAGGGCAGGCAGGAGATCGATCCTGCCTGCCGTTAAGTTAAGTATCCATGCCTCCATTTGCAGGAGAGCTTCCCGGGCTGTTGTCCTGCATTGGACATCTGCCCTGTTTATGCCTGCTATCCTCTGCAGTCTCCGTTACAGATGATGCCATTTCGCCGTCAGGTACATCCGGTATCTCCATCCGGGATAAACCTGCGCAGACGTCCTCCACACTGCATCCATACCAGTATAGGGATCCCAGGTGATCCTCCATGGTTTTGTCCAGAAGCGGGATGAGTTTTTTCATCCACGCCTCCTTATCCTTAAGCTGCTTCTCCCGGATCTGCCGGATCCTGCGGTTCTTCCTTTCCAGGATCTTCTTCCGCCGTTCATCGTTGCGCCGGAGTTCTTCATCGATCCGTTCCAGTTCAAGATCATTTTCCAGACCCATCGATAATCCCCTCCTTCATCATTCCCTGCTGCTGTCATTTTCATCACAGGACTGCTTCTTTCTGCGGTGCGGGTATTTTCTCCTGCAGCTTCTCCGGAAGGGTAAGGTTCGGATCCTTTCCCCAGTCCATGGTCCTGGTCATGGGATCATATTCGGAAACAAAGTCGGACAGGACCTCATCGGGAGCCACCGTTGTAACATTGATCTGCTGCACCATTGCCTCCAGCATATCCTTATCAGCCTGGTTCTTCGGCAGAATCAGTACTTCATGGATGCTTGAAGGCAGGATAAAAAATCCTTCCGGAATGCTTTTTCCGATCTTTTCGATCACACCCGGATAAAAAAGCGCGGCTGCGCCGTACTGGACAGGTTCCGTAGTGAGCACATAGAGGCTTGCCGGTGATTCCTCAAGAAGCGGCTCATCCCCGATACCCAGCATGTCACTGATCATTTCACCCATCGGGCGGCAGGTTACCTTCTGCATGCGCTGGGAGTTTTCCATTGCAGCATCATAAAGCTGCGCCTCTGTGATCCCGTAATGATTCATCATGTCATCCGTGATCCGTACGGACATCAAGGTATTATCCGGAACGGTAACGCTCACCTGATAGATCAGGGCAATGTCCCCGTGGATTCTGCAGGGAACAGACTGAAGCAGCTCCGTGTTGCGGGACACACCGATCGCACGGACTGTTACCAGGTCCTTCACCCTGTTCCAGTCTGTCATATCGGGTATCATATTTGTCATCTCCGGAAAATGCTCTTTTACTTGCTCAATTCCTTCCGCCACAGTCGCAGCGATCTGCGTCATGATGCGTCCCATGTTCATTCCCTTATTCATGTATGCCTCAAAATAGGGTTCAAGGTAGATCACCGGTGTGGGAACTCCATTCGTCGGCGGCACAAAGGTGAGGCCGATCTGTTCTCCGATATTCGGCTTGGAAATGAGGTGCAGCGCGGTGCCATACTCAGCAAACTGGACCGGCAGAAAGTCTTTGATCTCGTTTTTAACATGTTCACAGAATTCGGTATAATCCATACATTTCCTCCATAAGCCTTGGCAATAAAAAAAGACCGGTCAGGTCTTCTTTAAATGAGTTTCTTGATCTTCTTCAGATATCCGGCATATGCCAATAATCGTCTGTATAATCCTTCCATCGGCTCCTCCTTCTTCCTTTGCAGCTGCGTTTCCGGTATCAATCGCTTATCCGCGCATATGCCTCCTTTCGTAATATGCCTCCAGCAGTTCCATATTTTCCGCTTTCACCTTCGGATCGCAGATCTTCTGAAGCTGGGCCAGGGAGAAGTTTTTCCGGACGACCCGCTCGATCACGTCAAGCTGCTCTTTGGAAAAATCTCCATTTCCAAGGACAGAAGCGATGAAATCCTCCCTGCGCTTCTTTTCCTTCATCCGCCTGCGATAGGCAAAAACGCTTTCTTCCCGGTCCCGGTATCCTGTTACGGGTTCCATCTCAGGCACGGCTGCAGCCGCAGCATGCTGCACATTTTCTTCTGCCTGCCTCTTCATCGCTTTCTGAGCTTCTTCGATCTTCATGTTCAACTGGAAGTTTTCATCAGAAAGCAGTTCGATCTGCTTCCGTGCAGCTTCCCGTTCCTTGCGGTGTTCTTCCCGGATCTCATTCATCTGCCGTTCGTTTTTATCCCGTTCCATTTTGCCAAACTGCCGGATGTACTCTGTCAGGCGGGTGATCTGGGCACTGGTGATCTCTTGCTGGCGGACCATATGACGGCCCATGACGTCCAGGCTCTTCTCTACAGAAGAATTATCCGGCCTGACTTCTTCAGCAGGATCAGCAGGTTTCATATATTTTTGGATCCATCCCCTGATCTGTTCTTCATCCGGCTCTTCCTTCGGAACGAGGTTTTTCAGGATATTTTCATCAGTGGCAAGAGCTGCCATCCTGAGCAGATCGATCGTCTCTGACGGGTAACCGATCACTTTGGCGATAAATGCATCCGTGTTCCGGTGTGTCACCATCATAAAGAGCTGCTCCCGTTTGTGGACATACTCCGGCTTATCGGGAATGCTGTGTTTCTTCAGAAGCTGTTCATAACGCTCTTCAAGTTCCGATTTCTTCTTTTCATTCCCACCCTCCGGAGCTTCTGCTTTTGCGCTCCTGGATCGTTCTTCCTGATATTTGTTCATGCTGTCTGTTAATGCTTCCGCGGCCATTTAACCCCTCCTTATTTCTTTTCTTTTTTGCTGATGGACCATATCCGATTTAATCTTGGGACCATCAGGCTGCATCTGCTCCTGCTTAATATCCTGCTGCAATGACAGATATACTTCAGCTTCTCCAACAATCCCATCCACCAGCCTGATCTCTTTCTTCAGATCCCGGAGCGTTTTTCTGCATTGGTCATACTGTGCCTTCCTTCCCATAAAATAGTCTTCCGCAGCTGGAATGGGCATTATCTTCCGGATCGCTTCTTCTGCCGCTGAAAGCTTTCCTGTAAGATCTTCTTCTGTTTGCTGTCCGTGG
>CADCPY010000170.1 GCA_902803495.1 uncultured Erysipelotrichaceae bacterium | reverse complement strand
ATCTGCTGGGATCAGTGGTTCCCGGAAACGGCCCGCTGTCTGGCCTTAAACGGCGCAGAGATCCTGCTCTATCCGACGGCCATCGGTTCCGAACCGATTCTGGAAGTCGATTCCATGCCGCACTGGAGACGGGCCATGCAGGGACACTCCGCCTGCAACCTGATGCCGGTGGCAGCCGCCAACCGCATCGGGCTGGAAAGCGTCACCCCGTGCAAGGAGAACAATAACCAGACTTCCTCCCTGAGTTTCTACGGCTCCTCCTTCTTAACGGATGCGACGGGGGAAATCGTCGCGAGCGCATCCAGGGACAAAGAGGAAGTATTACTTTATACCTACGATCTGGACGCCCTCAAAGAGGAACGGATCGCCTGGGGACTCTTCCGTGATCGACGGGAGGAAACCTACGGCAGAATTGCCAACAGGGATTAACGGAAAGCAGCAGAAATGCTGCTTTTTTGGTAAATAAGAGCGGAAAAGAGGCAGGATATCCGGGGGAATTTGTCATATGAAAGGAAATCTGCTATGGTAAAGATACAGGAGGATACAGTGATGAAATACTATTTCAAGGAAAAATTCACCTTTCTTTTCGATCGAGGCGAACTGTATGATGAAGCAGGCAATACGGCCTATACGTTCCAGTCAACGACGGTCATGTTCCCGGAAATTCATCTGTATGGCCGCTATGGAGAAATCGGAATGGTGCAGACCCGCTTCGCCTGGTTTCTGAACAAATACGACCTGTATCTGAACGGAAATTATGTGGACCGCTTACAGCAGGAGCTGACCTTATTCCGCCCGCGTCTGTATCTGGAAGAAAAAGGCTGGACGGTGCAGGGGGACTTCATGCATTGGGATTATGACATCATCGATGCGGAAGGCAACCTGATAGCCCAGATGGATGAGGAGCTGTGGCATTTGACCAAGCACTTTGTGCTGAATATCTACGATGAGGAGAACGAAGAGCTGATCCTGCTTGTCATGCTGGGAATCTTCTTAAAGGACAAGTCCGCATCGAGTAATGCCGGAGCAGCCGCTGCCGGCAATCATTAGAGAAAGGAAAGAGAGTCTGCAGGAAACTGCAGGCTCTTTTATGATAGTATGAAAAGGAAAAAGGAGGGTGCGTATGAAAATACTCCTCAGTGCCTTTGAACCCTTTGGCGGGGAAAGCGTCAATCCGACGCAGATCATCCTGCAGGAACTTCCGGACACATTGGAAGGAATTACTCTGATCAAGGTGAATGTCCCGGTGGAATTTGATACATGTACCGAAACGGTAATGAGTGCGGTAAGAAGAGAAACCCCGGATGCCGTGATCCTTTTGGGGCAGGCGGGCGGAAGAGACGCCGTGACACCGGAGCGCATCGGCATCAATCTGGACGATGCGCGCATGGCGGACAATGCGGGAAAATGTCCGAAAGACATCCCGATCGATCCGGAAGGACCGGCTGCCTATTTCTCCACGCTGCCTGTCAGGGAGATTGCCGAAGCCATTGCGGAAAAGGGAATCCCGGCAAGAATCTCCAACAGTGCCGGCACCTATGTCTGTAACCATCTGATGTACTCCGTACTGCACTTTTTTGCGAAAGAAGGCAGAGAAGTTCCCTGCGGATTTATTCATGTTCCGTATTTATCGGAACAGGTAAAAGACAAGGAAGGGGTCTACGGCATGGCGTTAGCGGAGATGTCGGAGGCCGTAAAAACGGCGGTATTGACGGTCGCAAAAAAATTATAAAAAAATAGCACTCAGGTGTTGACAGTGCTAAAAGTTGGGTGTATAACATAATTGTAAAGAGAATCAGAGAAGATTCTAAGGTAGAAACTGGAATCCAAACCCTCCATTCCCTTACTGAAACATAGTTCATTCGTTAGAAAGAACAATGAAGAAAGTAAAGGAGGTAAATGTACTATGTTAACACCTAGAATTTTTACAGAAAACTTATTTGATGACTGGATGGATGAATTCCCATTCCGTGCTCTCGACAATGTCGACCGTAAGCTGTACGGCAAACACAGCGGCAGAGAAATGCTGACAGATATCAAGGAACATGAAGATCACTATGAAGTTCTGATTGATCTGCCGGGATTCAAGAAAGACGAAATCAACATCGAACTGAATGACGGTTATCTGACCATCACGGCTTCCAAAGGCGTGGATGAAAACGATGAAGATAAGAAGGGCAAGATCGTTCGTCAGGAACGTTATGCCGGCGTCATGCAGAGAAGCTACTATGTCGGTGAGGAAATGACTCACGAAGACATCAAGGCAAAATTTGAAAACGGTGTCCTGACCTTGAATGTTCCGAAGAAAGAGGAACAGAAAAAGGTGGAAAATCACACCATCATGATCGAAGGATAATCTTTACAGAAAAGCCTCGGAATTCCGAGGCTTTTTCTTATTTCTCTGTCTCCAAAAGTTCATGCTCTGACAGCCGAATTTTGCCGGACTCAATTCCTGCGATCATCTGTTTCAGGTGTGCAATGTTTTCCTCGCTGTAAAAAGGATCGGCAGTGATCTCAAATGGAATCCGCTGCTCCCTGGTTACTTTTACCGCAAACATGGTGAAGGCGGCTGTCATGGAGATTCCCATCTTTTTGCAGGTCTCTTCCATGTTCTTTTTTAACTGTTCATCCATACGGAAATTGACCATTGTCTGTGCCATTTTGAAAACACCTCCCGGAAACATCATAACAGGAATTCAATTATGCGTAAAGCAAAAGATCAAACATTGCTTTACAAACAGGAAATGCAAGGAGATCCTGTCATCGTTTCCACAGTCATGAAAGTGTACAGGTCTGTTATAATAGTAAAAAACAGGAGTTAAGCAGTATGACGGATTACAGCAAGTATCATTACACAACAGAAGACCTTCGCTTTCTAAAAGAAGAGGAACAGCGGCTTGGTTATGAATCTTTCGGTGCCAGAGAAGCACTGGCGCTGACAGAGAAGATTATTGAGATTGCCGAAGAAGAATACCAGAGCGGGATCTATGTTAAGATCCGGCGCTTGAATGACAATGCGACCATGGTGGAATATACTTCCGATGATAAGAACGAAAGGAATGCCCAGTTCGCGCAGGGAAAGGTGAATGCCTGTCTCTCTTACGGACACAGCAGTTTCTATGCCTTTGTGAAGGAGAATGTCGACGGCCATACTGAGCGTCTCTTCCCGGGAATGGAAATGATTCAGGCAGCCGGTGCCTATCCTGTCTTTGTCAAAGGGGAGATGGCAGCCGTGATCGGCGTGAGCGGTTTGAAGGAAGGCAATGACCACCGTCTGATCGTTAAAGCCCTGTGTGCCGTACAGGGAAAGGAATATATTCCTTTTGAAAAGGAAATTCTCTAAAGAGCAGAAATGCTCTTTTTTTCGTTGTCGTATATAATATAGAAAAAGGCAGGAGTATCATTATGAAAGTCATTGATGTCTATGAGCAGTATTTCAGTGCAGAAGGGGAATATAACGGAATCGAGCGTAAAGGCGTGAAGGTGGAACTGATTGCGACAAGCGAAGAAGGCAATATCCGCTACGAAGCGCAGGCAGTCTATTTCCCGCACAGGGATGAGGAAGATTACGGAATCACCTATGACGCCGTCGCAAATGAAGTGTTATATGATGCCAAAGGCAGACGCTCGAAAAAGAAAGAAGAAGCCTATCTGAAGGATTTTTGCGAAGTGATCGACCGGATCTCCGCACCATTGAACTGCAAGGTTCTCTGGGAGAAACCGCTCCGGGAAGAGAGGAGAGGTTAGCATGTTGGAAAAAAGAGAAATCCCGCTTCTGGAATTTGATGCCTTCTCCAGAGAAATGATCGATACGCATTGGGAAGCCAGGGAAGGATGCCTTCCGGAAAAATGCCTGTTTCTTTTCTTAAGCGAAGATAAGATCAATGAATTTCTGAAAGAGAAGAATGCCGCACCGGTGGTGTCTTTTGAATCCATCACCAAAACATTTACGGCCTATACAATTGATACGGGCAGTGAAAAGATTGCCGTCTGTCATGCCCCGGCCGGAGCACCGGCGGCCGGAATGGTCATGGAACTTTTGATTGGCTGCGGGGTGACACATATTCTGGCCTGCGGCTCCTGCGGTTCTTTGGAAGAGATCGAGGAAAATGCCTTTGTGCTGGTAGAGAAAGCGTTACGGGAGGAAGGAACTTCCTATCATTATCTGCCGGCTTCCCGCTTTGTTTCGGCAGATGAAGCGTATAACGCCAAACTGGAAGAGGCACTGAAGAGAAAAGGATACCGTTATCGGAAGGGAACGACCTGGACGACGGATGCCTTCTTCCGGGAAACACAGGACAAGGTTCAGCTGCGCAGGGAAGAAGGGTGCTGCGTCGTGGATATGGAATGTGCGGCACTTCTGGCAATTGCGAAGTTCCGCAATGTGAAATTCGGACAGCTGCTTTTTACGGCGGACTCCTTGGCGGATCTTGAAAACTACGATATCCGCAACTTCGGCAGAGATGTCTGGGAAACAGCCATGGCGATCTGCTTTGACGTTATGAAAGATATTACACTATGAGAAAGAATACACTCAGGGAAGATGCGAATCAGGTGATTGCTACCTCCATTGCGGAAGTGCTGCCGGAGAAGGCAGTGAAGAGGGCACTGGAGTCTTTTGTCATGCCCAAGGGAAGACTGATTCTGATCTCCGTCGGAAAGGCAGCCTGGCGCATGGCCAAGGCGGCAAGTGAATGCGTAAGCGTGAGCGAAGGAATTGTGATTACCAAGTACGGACACTCGGAAGGTGAGATCGATCATATCCGCATTTATGAAGCGGCGCATCCAGTGAGTGATGAAAACGGCATATTAGCCAGCGAAGAAGTTTTAACACTGACGGAAGGCTTAACGGAAGACGACACGGTGCTCTTCCTGTTATCCGGGGGAGCCAGCGCCTTATTTGAAGTGCCGGAGATCTCCTTAAAGGAATGGCAGAGAATCAATGAGGCTTTATTAAAAAGCGGTGCCTCCATTACGGAGATCAATCCGATCCGCAAGCGCTTCTCCAAGGTGAAAGGCGGGAAGTTTGCGGCCCGGTGCGCCCCGGCCAAGGTATACAATCTGATCTTAAGCGACGTATTGGGCGATCCTTTGGATATGATCGGCAGCGGGCCGTGCGTCAAAGACAGTGCCACATCGGAAGACGTTCTGCATATCGTTGAGAAATATCATATTGAACTGACGGAAGAAGAAAAAGAGCTTTTGAAGAGAGAAATCAAAGGTTCCTTTGATCATGTCAAAGTAGAGATCTGCGGGAATCTGGAAATGTTACTAAAAGCCGCAAAGGAAGCCTGCCGTAACTTGGGCTATACCCCGGTTGTTTTAAAGGAAAATGTGACGGGGATTGCCGAGAAGGAAGGCAGAGCGTTTGCGGAATATGTAGTCAATCACGGTGAAAAGGGACATGCCTATCTGATGGGCGGCGAGTGCGTGGTCGTCGTAAGAGGAGAAGGTCTTGGCGGCAGAAGCCAGGAGTTTGCCCTGAGTGCGGCGGAAGCGATTCAGGGGAAAGACATCTGCGTCTTTGCGTTTGGCTCCGACGGAACGGACGGGCCGACGGAAGCGGCCGGCGGTTATGTCGACGGAGAAAGCTATAAAAAGTGCAGAGAAAAAGGAATCGATCCTTCCTCTGTACTGAAAAGAAACGATTCCTATCATGCGTTAAAACAGATCAGCGGACTGATCGTAACCGGTCCGACCGGAACGAATGTGAATGATCTGATGATTGCTATGGTTGCGCACTAACCGCGCGCAGCGATCAGATCGAAGAGTTCTTCTTCACTTTCGATTTCCCCACTGTAAGGGTGGGTTTTCTTTTTGTCTTCAAAGCGTTTGCGGATCTCTTCCGCGGCTTTGGTGTCATTGGCGTTGATTGCCTTGGTATATTCGTAGCGCATCACGCTCGGGAATTCCTTCATGGCCTTGACGAAGGCATCGAACTCTTTGTCATTGATCTCACTCTGCCGGTAGTTTAATGAATCAATATAGTAGCGATCCATCATTAAGAAGTTGCGGCTGTTGCCGTCCAGCATATACTTTCCGCTTAAGAGCTCTTCAATGGCATCGTTGGCCTGTAAGAACTGATGCTCATCCACCAGGCGGTTTTCCTCGATGAGCTTGATGTAGCTGCCGAGTGTTGTAACTCTGGCCAGCATGTCATCCACTTCAAAGATCTCTTCCGGCATGTCCTTAATGCGGTAACCCTGCGCCATAAGGGCAGAGGCTTTCAGCTGCTGCCATAAGGCCTTACGGGCATCCTTTTCCCGTAAGAGTTCTGCCAGATTCATGCCGTCATTGGAGACGTTTTTGGTGCGCAGCGGCAATCCGTTGGCAATCGCAAACATCAGGCCATACATGCCGAAAGCCAACAGGAAGATGCGCAGCACATAGGACTTGGCAAAGAAATAGAGAATGTAGGCAATCACGGAAGTGATGATATTGGCAATCACACCGCCGAGATTGTAAAGAACCACCGGCATCTTCTCGGAGTATTCCGGAGGATCCAGTAAACACTGCCCCAGCGTACCGGCTAAGTGGTAGCGCCTGAGCAGAATCTTTTCATTGATTTTGATCCATAGGAAGGACAGTACGCGGAAGGAAACAAATTTGTATCCCGACAGTAAACCGAACACCAGGTGTCCGCCTTCGTGGATGATGGTCTGCAGGATCATGGAAACAAGGAAGAAGATCACCATCAGTGCATAGCGGAATAATGCCTGCGTCCCGTTTTCCGCTTCAAAGACGACCATACCCATATTCCAGCCGCTGTACATGGCAATCAAAAGCTGCAGCGCCACACTCAGTATTTTCATTAAGGGAACTCTTTCCCGGAACATAATATCACCTTCAATTTCTGCCTTTAGTATATCACAGCAATAGAAGGAAAAAAAAAAAGCGTTGAATGTTAACATTCAGCGCTTGCTTTGGATTAGTCGAGGTCTTCGCCGTTTGTGGCGATGACTTTCTTGTACCATTCGAAGGAATCTTTCTTCTCACGGTGGAAGTCGCCGTTCCCGTCGTTGTCTCTGTCAACATAGATGAAGCCGTAACGTTTCTTCATCTCACCTGTAGACGCGGAGACTAAGTCGACGCAGCCCCACATCGTGTAGCCCATGAGCTCGACGCCGTCTTCGACCGCTTCGCCCATTGCGGCGATGTGTTTTCTTAAGTAGTCGATCCGGTAGTCATCATGGAACTTACCGTCATCGCTGCGGACATCGTTGGCACCTAAACCGTTTTCCACGACCATGAGCGGAATCTCATATCGGCCATAGATGCGGTTGAGATAGATGCGTAAGCCGGTCGGGTCGATCTGCCAGCCCCAGTCAGAGCTTTCCAGATACGGATTCTTGATACCGCTGAACATGTTGCCGGCGGCTTTTTCCGTTACGCTCGGATCCGTGGAGACGCAGGAAGACATGTAGTAGGAGAAGGAATAGAAGTCGACCGTGCCTTTGGCCAGGATCTCTTCATCTTCCGGTTCCATATGGAAGGTAATACCGTTGTCTTTGAAATAGCGCTTGGCGTAGTACGGATAGTGTCCTCTGACCTGAACATCGCCGCAGAAGAAGTTGCCCATATTCATGGCATCGTCGCTGGCTTTGACGTCGTTCGGGTTGCAAGTGTAACCGTAGGCCAGAGAACCGGCGATCATGTTACCGATCTTGAATTCCGGATTGATCTCATGTCCGATCACAACAGCCTTTGCGGAAGCAACGAACTGATGGTGCAGCCCCTGCATGCATCTGCTCTTGGCTTCAGCGGAGTTGTCCATGGAGAACATCGGCTGATGATCTTCTCCCTGCATGCCTAAACCCATGATCTTGCCGAACGGATTCATGCCAATATTGATTTCGTTGAATGTCAGCCAGTATTTGACTTCATCTTTATATTCCTTGAAGCACGTTGTGGCATAGCGGACGAAATGGTCGATGACTTCTCTGCCGTACCAGCCGTCATACTTCTCGCTTAAGCCCCACGGCAGTTCGTAGTGAGACAGGGTAACTAACGGTTCAATGCCGTTCTGTTTCAAACGCTGGAATACCTTGTGGTAGAATTCCAGACCTTCCTGATTCGGTTCTTCTTCCATGCCGGTCGGGAAAATACGGGACCAGTTGATGGACATACGGAAGACTTTAAAGCCCATCTCTCCCATTAAATCGATATCTTCTTCATAGTGGTGGTAGAAGTCCACGGCTTCATGGCTCGGATAATAGACATTCGGGTCGATTTCCTTATCCCATAAGCGCGGAGTGGAAACCGTACCGCCGCGGATGTGGTCCGGAACGCTCGGGCCCTTGCCGCCTTCGATCCAGCCGCCTTCGTACTGGTTAGCCGCCGTAGCGCCGCCCCATAAGAATCCTTTCGGGAATTTTGACATAATCTTTCTCTCCTTTAACTTCATTATTCTTACAGTGATCTGTAAACGATATATCATTATTATAATATATTTCCCTGTGCATTTTGCGGATTGTGTGAAAGAATTCAAAATAAAAGGCTGCATTTCTGCAGCCCTGCGTTTTGTCTTTTCTTCTGTCGACTAGCGGTAATATTTCATGTTTTCGAAGTAGATCTTCATGACTTCGTTGAATTCGTTCCAGAGTGTTTCTTCGTTTTCTCTGCCGGCGTTTCCAACGGCTTTCCAGTCATTTCTGAGCTTCTTCATTGTTTCGACTTCTTCATCCGTGAATTCGGAATGAGCGAGGCACTTTTTCGCCTGAGCGATGATTTCCTTCTTGGCTTCCGCTCTCTGGTTGTATGTTTCCTTTAAGGAATCGAAGTATGCGTTTCTCTTATTGAAGAAGGACTTTCTTTCCTCGGAGAATGCTTTCCATAAGGCATCATCGTTTTCCTTACCGGCGCTGCCCAGCTTCTTCCATTCTTCCATTAAACCGTCCATGATTGTGCCGATTTCCTTGAAGTTTGTCTTGGCGTTGGCTTCTTTGGCACGTTCAATCAGGGATTCCTTGCCGGCCTTGTTCTGTGCGAAACCTTCTCTTAATTCCGCGAAGTAAGCTTTCTTATTGGCAAAGAACTGATCGCGGACTTCCTTGAATTCTGCCCATAAGGCATCATCCGCTTCTTTATTGGCTCTGCCGGCTGCTTTCCATTCATCCATTAAGGCATTCATGGAGTCTGTGGCTTTCTTGAAGTTCTTGATATTCAGGACTTCCTTGGCTTTATTGATGATTTCTTTCTTGGTGTCTTCGACAGATGCCAGAATCTCGGATTCCTTGGCATTGATTTTATCTAAATAACCGTGGAATGCGTCTGCCATTTCTCTGTCATACAGAGATTCCTCATCGTCGTAACCGCGTCTCCACTGTTTTCTTAAGTTGGCGACTTCACCGGCTACGTTTTTGAGATCCTCTCTCTCTGCGAGCTCCTTGGCTTTTTCCACCAGTTCTTCTTTTGTCATTAATTTTTTTTCTTCCATTTTGCAAAACCCTCTACCTATTGATTATATTATAAGTCTAATTGTGAAAAACATGTTATAAAATAATCAAATTTTGGTAAAAATATCCCCTTCCATTTCATTATTGTATCAAATAACGGGAGTTTTTTCGAGAGATATTGCGGTTTTTGCGCGGTTTTCTCCTCCCTGCGGAGGAAAAACGGACAGAGAAGTGAAAAAGAACAGAAGGAATTCCGGAAGAATCCATTATAATAGAGTTGAAAAGAATCCAAGGAGATTATCGATATGAGTGAATTTATCGTCAATATCATTCACCGTCCGGAAATGGTTCCGGAATATGCGGAGAAAGTTACCGGACACGGGAAAAGCGAGGATCTGGGAAGAAAGGCTCTTCTGACGGAGAGTCTGGACATCTTCAAGATCCAGCAGGAATGCGCCCATAAAAACGGATTGAAAACAACGATCCAGATGACCTATGCCTCACTGTTTAACGAGGAAGCCATCGCTCTGGCCAAAGAGCATCATGAAAAATACGGGGACGAGATTGCCCTGACACTGCTGGGACTGCCGTGCGAGCAGTTCCGCGAGAAATACAAAACGAAGGACTTCTGTATCTGGATGTTCTCGATGGAAGACAAAAAAGCCATCGTGAAGGATGTCTTTGAGAAGTTCTACGAATGCTTCGGCTTCTACCCGCAGTCCACGGGCTCCTACTACATGGATGCCGCTCTGATCAATTACATCAAGGAAGAGTATCCGATGGTTAAGTGCGCTGTGGCTACCTGCTGGGAAGAAGGACCGAAAGCCTATCATACCTGCAACAACAGCTGGTACACCCTGATGGATGGCGGACCGTGGGCTCCGTGGATCCCGTCCAAGCAGAACACCCATGCACCGGCGGCCAATGAAGCGGAAGACAGCGGCATTGTGGCGATTCCGCATCTCTCCCGTGATTTACTGGCCTGTTACGACGGCAACGGCTCCAACTTCGGAACGCATCCGCAGAACGTCTTGCGCGGCATGATCTACAACTCCAAGACATGGGAGATGCCGTATTTATACAACCTGATCGACCAGTACCGTTACCTGGAGAAATTCAATAACGGCTACGCCTACAACATGATGTTTGTGGGACCGGGCTGGATGAATAAGCTGGGACGGTGGGAAGCACCGTATGAACTGCTGTTAAAGTCCTATGAAGACGGATGCGCCTATTACGGGAAATTAAAGAAGGAAGGCAAACTCATCGACATGACGATGAGTGAGTTTGCGGACTACTACCGACAGAAGAAGCATTACAGCGAGCCGGAATGCGCTCTGTGGCGCGATATCCTTTACGGCAGCACGAAGCAGCTCTTCTGGTACTGTGACCCATATCTCAGAGCCTGCGTGAATATGGACCAGGGCGGAGCCATTGTGGATCTGCGTCCGTATGTCTCCAAGCTGCACTGGGACTACGGCATCGGCACGAAGCACGTGCAGGATGTCTCCTACCCGTTCCTCATTCAGGAAAAGTACCGGGCCGGTTACTTCACGCATTACGCCGGGGAAGGAACGATCCGCTCGGCGAAAGTCTGTTACAACGGTGAGGAAGTGGATTTATGCCTCTGCAGAACCAAGGCACATTTCTCTCAGGACGGAACGAAACGGACCCTGACACTGGATCCGGTGGAAATCAATTTCGCTGATCTGGATGTTACGATTCAGACATTGATTACCTTCACGGAAGGGGAAAGCGATATCAGGATCACAAGAAAGATCTTAAAGATGAGCAAGCCGGATGCCAAGGTCACCATCAATGAATACATGGTCGGCTGTTACGGAACCACGGAATACTCCGAGGACATGACGTCTCTTACACTGCATGTGGATGAGGAGATGTTACCGTACGAATACAAGTGCCGTGAGATCCATAAAAACGGCGCAAAGAGCGTCTGCTGTGTCCTGCCGCCAATCGAAACAAGAGTGGAGATGGTATCTGACAGAGCAGACGCGGAAGGTTACGTGAAGGAAGGCTATGCCTTCAGCCCGATGTTCACATTGGGATATCAGATCGAATGTAAAGAAAATGAGGAGGAAACTGTATGGCTCAAGCTACAAAAGGCCGCTTAAATTACCGCTGCCCAAGCTGTTTCAAGCGGGATATCGACATGGATATGTTCTATGATCCGATCAAAAAGGAATACTACTGTCTGCGCTGTCAGTTTCACGGAACGGAAGAGGAAGTTCTGAAAGAGAACGAAGTCATCCGTCTGAAATACAAAGACATGTACCGCCGCTTTACCGACTTTGAGGATTTTTCAAATGACAAATAGACTTCCCGTCAAAGGGATGGATATTTCCTGCGTGCGGGATATTGAGAAGTACGGCGGAGTCTATTATCGAAACGGCATGCCGGAAGACCCGCTGAAGATTTTCCGGAAGAAGGGCATCAACCTGTTCCGCGTGCGGCTCTGGAACGATCCGTTTGATGAAAACGGAGAGTCCTACGGCGCCGGAACGTGTGATCTGAACAGCTGTATTGCGCTTTTTGAGCGGGCAAAAGAGCTGGGTGTGGATACGCTTCTGGATTTTCACTATTCGGACTGCTGGGCCGATCCGGGCAAGCAGAGAGTTCCGAAAGCGTGGCGCAATAAGGATCTGGAAGAGCTGAAGGCGGCAGTCTATGAGTACACCAAAGAGGTCTTACTGACCATAAAAGAGAAGGGACTTACCCCGAAGATGATCTCTGTGGGAAACGAGATCACCAACGGATTCCTGTGGCCTATCGGGAAAGTGCCGCATTTTGATGCGATTGCACAGCTCGTCAGCTGCGGAATTGCAGCCTGCCGGGAAGCCGCTCCGGAAAGCAGAGTCATGCTGCACTTGGACAACGGCGGCAATACGGAGATGTACCGGAACTGGTTTGCGTCCTACTTTGAAAAGAATGGGGCGGACTTTGATGTAATCGGGCTTAGCTACTATCCGGCCTGGCACGGTTCCTTATCCGATCTCAGGCGGACGATGGAATATCTGGAGAAGACATATCACAAGGATATGATCGTGGCGGAAACCTCCTATCCGTTCAGTATGGAGGATTACCGCTCCTACGAAGGCTTTGCGAAAGAAGAAACCAAAGGTATGGTCTTAAAGGAAGAGCTGGTACGCGATCTGCCGTTTGAAATCTCCCCGAAAGGGCAAAGCGACTTTCTGCGTGCCCTCCGGGATACCGTTTTTTCCGTACCGAATGAAAAAGGCCTCGGCTTTATCTACTGGGGCGGAGAACTGATTCCGCGCAAAGGAAGCACATGGGGGAGCGAAGCAGGCATTGCCTATATGGAGGAAAAGGGCCCGGGCGGAAACGAATGGGCCAACCAGGCGGTCTTTGACTATCATGGCGAAGCGCTGCCAATCCTGGATACCATAAAGGAACTGTAGGTTTTTATAATAAACGTGATAGAATTAGATTAAATACAGATGCAGGAGACATTATCATGAAAAATGAAAGAAGAGCCGGAATCCTCTTACCGATTTTCTCCCTTCCGTCAAATTACGGGATCGGAACTCTCGGCAAAGAGGCCTTCCGTTTCATTGATTTTTTAAAGGAAGCAAAACAGTCCTACTGGCAGATATTGCCGATCGGACCGACCAGCTACGGGGATTCCCCGTATCAGAGCTTTTCCACCTTTGCCGGAAACCCGTATTTCATCGATCTGGACAAACTGATCGAAGAGGGATTGCTGGAAGAGGAAGATGTGGCAGATCTTAAGGTGGAGAACCCGTCCTATGTGGATTACGGTTACATCTATGAGACCAGATTTGACATCCTGCGCAAGGCTTATCTGAAAGGAAAGGTATCTTTACGGAAGGATCTGGACTCCTTTGTGGAAGAGAATGCCGAATGGGTCAAAGACTATGCCCTGTTTATGGCATTAAAAGAAAAATACGAAATGAAATCCTGGCTGGAATGGCCGGACGAAGCGATCCGCCTCAGAAAGCCGCAGGCATTAATGGAAGCGCAGGAAGAATTAAAAGAAGACGTGGAATTCTACGAATTTCTGCAGTACCTCTTCTTTGAGCAGTATGCCACCTTAAAGGAATATGCCCATAAAAACGGCATTCAAATCATCGGGGATGTCCCGATCTATGTGGCTCTGGATTCCGCAGACGTCTGGGCGAATCCGAAAGAGTTCCAGCTGGATAAGGAAAACTATCCGGAATGTGTCGCCGGTGTACCGCCGGATTATTTCTCTGAAGACGGACAGCTCTGGGGCAATCCGCTCTATGACTGGGAGGCCATGAAGAAAAACGGTTACCAGTTCTGGATCCGCCGTATCGGCGGGGCAGCCAGATATTACGATGTGATCCGGATCGACCACTTCCGCGGCTTCCAGCAGTACTGGGCGGTGCCGTATGGCGCCAAGACGGCCAAAAACGGGAAATGGATCGACGGTCCGTCCCTGAACTTTGTGAAGATTCTGCGTGACTGGTTCAGCAATATCGACTTCATTGCGGAAGATCTGGGTATCATCTCGGAAGATGTCACGGAACTCTTAAAGGCTTCCGGTTTCCCGGGCATGAAAGTACTGGAATTCGGCATGGGTCCGAAAGAGGCCAACAACCATACTCCGCATAACCATGAGCCAAACTCGGTCTGCTATATCTCCACGCATGACAATTCCCCAATCATGGGCTGGAAGGTGACGGCAGATCCGAAAGAAGTCCGCTTTGCCCGGAAATATCTCGGTTTGAACTGGAAAGAAGGATTCCATAACGGCTTCATCCGCGGCGGAATGTCTTCCGTTTCCAATCTTT
>CADCPY010000169.1 GCA_902803495.1 uncultured Erysipelotrichaceae bacterium | reverse complement strand
AAGATGGAGCTTTTGGAGGAGACGAAAAAAGCTATTGCAACTCTGAAATAATTTTGTTATACTTGTGAGTACACAAGGAGGGTGTTTTTTTTATGGCCGACAAAAAGAACAAAGTGATCTTGACTTGTACGGTTTGTCTGTCAAGAAATTACACTACCACGCGTAACAAATCACAGAAATCGGAACGATTGGAACTCATGAAGTTCTGCAAGAAATGCGGACAGCATACGCTGCACAAGGAAACAAAATAAACGGGAGGACCCTAGTATGAAATGGTTCAGTTTGGAAGGAATCAAGGAAGAAATCAAAAAGGTCAGATGGCCGAAAAAAGATGACATGGTAAAAGATACCGAGACGGTCGTGATCTTCGTTGCATTATTCGCCGCCTACTTCGTCTTATGTGAATTCGTCGTTGCACAGTTCCTTAAGATTTTCGGAATCGGAGCGTAAGACCTATGGAAGAAAACAAAAAGGAATGGTACGTGGTCAACACGTATGCCGGACATGAAAACCGGGTCAAAGACAACCTCGTTCGCCGTATGGAAACGATGGGAATCGAAGACAACCTGTTTGATGTCGTCGTAGCGGAAGAAGAAGAAATCGAATACAAGAACGGCAAGGAAGTCGTTAAGATGAAAAACCTGTTCCCGGGCTATCTGTTTGTTCAGATGATCATGACGGATGAAGCCTGGTACGTTGTCCGTAACACTCCGGGCGTCACGGGATTTATCGGATCCAGCGGCGGCGGTGCAAAACCGTTCCCGGTCAGTGAAAAGGAGATCCAGCCGATCTTACAGAGGATGGGCAAGGGCGAACGCAATATTGAAATCAACTTTGCGATTGGTGACCGCGTCAAGATCTTAAACGGTCCGTTCTCCGGAATTGAAGGTACGGTCGATTCCCTGAATGATGATGTACAGACAGCTTCTGTTCTGATCATCCTCTTCGGAAGAGAAACACCAACTGAAATTCCATATATTGACTTAAAGAAAGTTGAGTTATAAAATAAAGAAGCTGGGAATCCGGCTTCTGACATGCGGAAATGGCGGAATGGCAGACGCGCTAGATTCAGGTTCTAGTGGTAGCAATATCGTGAGGGTTCAAGTCCCTTTTTCCGCACCATATCAAAAAAGAAAAGCACTCAGGTTTGAGTGCTTTTTTCTATACTCTTTCAAAGGCCTCGCGAATGGCCTCCACGTGGGCGTGGGATGTCTGATCCAGCGTCAGCGGGGTCAGTGTGGCATATCCTGCTGCGATGGCGTTGATGTCGTAGCGCAGATCGTCCGGATCGAATTCATCGGTGATGATGCCTTCCCCGACCATGAAGTAGGTATGGCCGTCTTCTTTCTCCACTAACTGATATCCTTCGTCGTAGCTGCGGTGTCCCTGCAGATCGCAGACGAGTAAACCGCGGACTTCTCCGACCGGGATGTTCAGATTCAGCAGATACTGGAAGCGGTCTTCGCGCTTCACAAACGCGGCTGCCACTTCCCGGGCATAGACCGCTGCGGCTTCATAGTCTTTGGACGTGTAGGAGTCCAAAGAGACAGCAATGGCCGGACAGCCGTAGATGAGCGCTTCGCGCGCGGCACCGATAGTGCCGGAATAGATGATATCCGTACCGAGGTTCGGGCCCTGATTGATACCAGACACGACCAGATCCAAAGGTTCCTTGATAATGGTGTTCATGGCGATATGGACGCAGTCCACCGGGGTGCCCCAGATGGCCCAGGCTTCCACACCTTCCGGATAGTCGACCTTCTCCGCTCTGAGATCCCCGTGGATCGTCATGGAATGGGAAAAGGCGGAACGCTGGGAGTTCGGAGCCACTACCGTGACCTTCCCGAGTTTACAGAGTTCCCTTACGAGTGCTTTCATCGCTTCGGATTTGATTCCGTCGTCATTGGATACCAAGATATTCATAATTACTTCCTCACCCTGCAATTATAACAGATTTCAAAGGGAGATTTTGTTATAATAGGGTGGTAAAGGAGATCAAATCGAATGAAATACGAATTCCCGAAAGTAGACCTGCATTTCCATCTGGATGGATCCATCGTGCCGGAAGTGGGCTGGAAGATTGCCCAGGAAGAAGGCGTGGATCTGGATATTCCAACCTTTGAAGACTACATGAAACTGACCACGGTACCGCCGCTTTGCACGGATGTCTTTGAATATCTGGCCAAGTTCGGACCGATCGTCAAGCTGATGCAGACCAAAGAGCATCTGACGGAAATCACCTATACAACAATCAAGCGCGCCGCTGAGCAGAACCTCTTCTATCTGGAGATGCGCTTTGCCCCGCAGCTGCACAAGGAAAAAGGCCTGAGCCAGAGAGATGCGGTGGAAGCCGTGCTGGAAGGTGTCAGAAAAGCCGCCAAGGATTTCCCGTCCATCAAGGTCGGTGTCATTCTCTGCTGCATGATCGAACTGTACGATAACCATGAAGAAAACATGGAAACGGTCCGCTTGACGGAAGAATATCTCGGCAAGGGCGTTGTGGCCATTGATTTGGCGGGCGGAGAGGATTCCGTACCGATGGATCACTATGCCGATCTGTTTGTGGAATATCACAAGAAGGGTCTGCCGATGACGATCCATGCCGGCGACAACGGCATTCCGCAGAACGTTGCGACAGTCATCGACTGGGGCGCCACCAGAGTCGGACACGGCAAGCACTGCTGGTACGACAAGGATGTCTTACAGAAAGTTATCGATACGGGCACCACACTGGAAGTCTGTCTGACCAGTAACTATCAGTGCCGTACGGAAAACTCCTATGAAGAACACCCGGCGAAGAAACTGCTGGATGCGGGCGTGAAGGTTACGCTGAATACGGACAACATGAGCATTTCCCAGATCGATCTGGACTATGAATACGACAGAGCCATCGAACAGGTCGGCTTCACATATAACGACCTGATTCAGATGAACATCAACTCCATCGAAGCAAGCTTCATGCCGGAAGAGGAAAAACCGGCCTATATCGAAAAGCTGAAAACGTATTTCCGATAGGATAGACACAAAAAAGCCATCTGCTTTATGCAAATGGCTTTTCTTTTCTATTCAAATAAATCAAACGGGTGACTGTGCGGGCTGGAGGTGAATGTCATCTCCTCTTTGGTGATTGGATGGATCAGGGTCAGCTGATACGCCCATAAGGCGATCTGCTGTCCGGCTCTGGCGTTTCTGTTGTAGCGCTGATCGCCCCAGAGCGGATGAGAGCGGGAAGAGAACTGCACCCGGATCTGATGGGAGCGGCCCGTCTTTAATGTGACTTCTACCAGGGCGAGGTTCTCCTTCTGCGCCAGTACTTTGTAAGAGAGTTCCGCATTCTTGGCGTCGGGAGTATCCTTGCTTACCACACGGGTGGTATTGGTTTTCTTATTTTTCAGAAGGCAGTCTTTCAGAACGCCTTCTTTTTCTTTGAACGTATTTTCCACGACAGCATGGTAAACCTTTTTCATGCGGTTGGTGCGCACTTCTTCCGAAAGGCGGGAAGCCGCCTTACTGGTTTTCGCAAACACCATGACGCCGCCGACCGGACGGTCCAGACGGTGTACCAGTCCCAGATAGACATTTCCCGGCTTGTTGTATTTCTCTTTGAGATAGTCCTTCAGAAGGGATAAGAGATCCGCATCTTTGGAGTCATCTTCCTGCACCGGGATATTATTCGGTTTTTCCACCACCAGAAGGTGGTTGTCCTCGTAAAGAATGTTAATTTTCATAGCGTCCGTAAATGCCGCACGGCAGAATCATGTCGCGGCTGGTGATTGGCAATCCTAACTGTCCGTAGGAAAGCTTTCCATGCGGGAAGGAATCTTTGAGAACTTCGCGCATGATATTGGAAAGGGCCAGCGCGCTGAAGCCGGTCGTATAGGTATTGACCAAGAAGAAGAGCGGGTTGTCGCTTAAGATATCCCTGCACTTATCCATTAAGGGATAGAGCTTGTCTTCCAGCTGCCACACTTCGCCGTTTGTCCCTCTTCCATAGGAAGGCGGGTCCATTAAGATGGCATCGTAGGTATTGCCGCGGCGTTTTTCGCGCTCGACAAACTTGATGACATCATCGACGATGAAGCGGATCTTACGGTCTTCGAGGTGCGAGAGCACCATGTTTTCCTTGGCCCAGTTCACCATGCCCTTGGAGGCATCCACGTGAACGACTTCCACGGCTCCCGCCGCAGCGCAGGCCATGGTGGCGCCGCCGGTATATGCGAAAAGGTTGAGCACCTTGATCGGGCGGTTGGCATTGCGGATCTTGTCCATCATGTAGTCCCAGTTGGCAGCCTGCTCCGGGAACAGTCCCGTATGCTTGAAGCCGGTCGGGGAGACCTTGAAGGTCAGCTCCTTGTAGGAAACGGTCCAGAAGTCCGGCAGGGACTTGAAGAACTGCCATTCTCCTCCGCCTTTATTGGAACGGTGATAGAATCCGTCCACTTTCTTCCAGTTTGCGGCATTCTGGTCCATCGGCCAGATGGCAGTCGGATCGGGGCGGCGTAAGATCACGTTTCCCCAGCGTTCCAGTTTTTCTTTATTTCCGGCGTCGATGCATTCGTAGTCGACCCAGTTCTTTGCATATAATTCCATAGCGCACCTGCTTCTTTCGCCTGTATTATACAACAGAAACGGGGACTCCTTGAAGAAGTCCCCGTCGTTTTGTTAATCCTTGGTTGTTTTCAGCATCTCTACGTATGTCTTGTTGTACTTGGTACTCTTGCTTGGAACCATTTCCGTAAACTTACGGTAGAGTTCGTGTTCCGAGAAGCAGTGACGCATATATGTCAGATCATGGACGGCCTGCTGATAGAAGACCAGTGCGTAAAGCGGAATGAGCGCGTCGCTGACTTCGATCGGCAGATGGAAGACGTTATCTCCCGTCACGCTTTTGTCCGGTGTGAGCAGGAAGGAAAACGGTGTGATCTCCTTGCTGGCATTGTAGATCTGAACCGTGCGTTCTCTTGTCTTTCTGGATGAGTCAAGATAGAAGACGACATGTCCCGGCTGCAGTTTGATGACCGGACCGTGAATGTACTCTTCGAGCTCGCAGGCATCGGTGTTGATCTTTAAGAGTTCGCCGAATTTGAGCTTGGCCTCTAAGGAGAGGGCCAGTGCGGCACCGCTGCCGACAAAGACGGCTGTCTGCATGCCGATGAGCGGAATCTTATGCTTTTTGACAAAGTCCGTGGTGCGCATCATGACATCGTCATGGGCATCCATGCAACATAACATTTCCTTCTTGTAGTTCCTGTATTCCTCTTCCGTAATGGTTCCGCGCTGTAAGCCGGCTTCCAAACTGAAGAGCATGAAGTATAAGGCCAGAAGCGTGACGCCTTTGGTTTCGTACGGTTCGTTTTCCCCGTTTAAGCCGTATTCGATGCATAAGTCGGCGATGTACTTGAAGTCGCTTTCCGGATAGCCGGTGATACCGACGGCACATCTGCCCTGACTCTTAATGCGCTCTAAGGCGGAGATGGAGTTGGTGCTGGCTCCGGAGAAGGAGACAACGCACAGCATCTCATCGTCATAGATCAGATTGTCGTAGAATTCAAAGTTTTCCGGTGAGAGTACGCGGACTTTGCACTTTAATACTTTCTCCATGAAAGTTCTGCCGCAGTTGGCACCGTTATAGCTGGAGCCGCAGGCGACGATGGTAACGTCTCTGTAATTGTTTTTCATGTAAAGGTCGACCAGACTTCCGGTGAGCTCTTTGGAGTTTTCAATGTTTTTCTTTCCCTGAGCACTGACTTCCCGGATCATCTGGGCAATGAGTAATTCTCTTTCCATAGGATCCTCCGTGTTTCTAAACTCATTATAAAAAGGAGGAATCGGAAAAACAAGGAAGGGACAGGGAAGTGAATGGGAAATGCTTTTTGCTTCATTTGGTCTGGGAAGGTTTGCGAATGAGGGAGAAACTGATACAATAAGAACCATGAAAAATGAATTCTGGAACCACAAAAAAGCCGTGCTGTTTGATTTGGACGGCGTCTTATTCGATACGGAATACCTGGCTGCCAAATTTATGGTGGAAGACGGGGAAGCCGTCGGCATCCATCTGCCTTTTGATGAGATCCTGGCCATGGCGGGCATGGCGCACCGGAAGTTTTTCCATAAGTTGGACAAGATGCTGGAGGACATCGGCGGCTTTGCAGAATACGAGCGGAGAACGAAAGATCTTCCAGAGCGCAAACTGCCCTTTGCGGAAGTGAAATATCCTTACGTGAGTGAATTTCTGAAGTTTCTCAAGGAGAACGGAATCAAGACCGCGGTCTGTTCCTCTTCCCCGATGGACTACATCAACGATGCCTTAAAAGAAGGGGAGATCGAGCAGTACATGGACTACCGCATTTCGGGCTGTGACCTTCCTTTTTCCAAGCCGGACCCGGCCATTTATCTCTTGGCCATGGAGACGCTGGGCGTTCAGCCGGAAGACTGCGTGGTGATTGAGGATTCCGCCTTTGGAATTGAAGCGGGCAAGCGGGCCGGATGCACGGTGATCGCCTATCACGACGATAAGTATTCCTATGACCATTCGGAAGCGGACCGCATTATTTCCTCCTATCTGGAGCTGATGTAACAAGAAGTGCTGAGGCACTTTTTTTCTGGAAAGAAAAGAGGGAAGCGGCCTTTTTCTGTACTGTGTGAGAGGCCACTTAATGGTATAATTAGTAAGATGAAAGATTATTTGAAAACGTTAAATGAAGCACAGAGAAAAGCGGTTCTGACACCGGCGAACTATGTGCGTATCATAGCAGGCGCGGGGAGTGGTAAGACCCGTGTTTTAACCTCCAGAATCGTCCATTTGATCGAAGAGATCGGAGCGGATCCGAAGACGATCGTGGCGATCACCTTTACCAATAAAGCCGCCAATGTCATGAAGGAGCGGATTGCGAACATGCTGGAAGAAAAAGGAGCCGGTGTTCATGTTTCCACGATCCATTCTCTCTGCGTCACGATACTGCGCCGTGACATTATCGCAATGGACTATCCGCGCAACTTTACGGTACTGGATGCGGACGATCAGAAGAGTATTCTGAAAGAAGCTTATAGGGAATTCGGACTGGACAAGTCCAAATTCAGCTATGCGGGCATGCTGGACTATATCTCCAACAACAAGACTGCCCATATTGATCCGGACAAAGCCTACATTCTGGCCGGAACGGATCCGAATGAGAAAGATAAAGCCAGAGTGTATGACTTCTATGTCAACCGGGAGAAAAAACTTTATGCCCTGGACTTTGACGATCTGCTTTTAATGACGGTGGACATGTTTGAGAAATTCCCGGAGATTTTGCGCAAGTGGCAGCGGGTCTTCCATTACATCCATGTCGACGAGTTTCAGGATATCGACAAGGTGCAGTACCGTCTGATCACGCTGTTAGCGGGAAGCGAGAACGACGTCTATGTCGTCGGCGACCCGGACCAGACCATCTACACCTGGAGAGGGGCGGACATCAATATCATCATGAACTTTGAGCGGGATTTCCCGAGTGCGGAAACCATTTTTCTGAAGCAGAACTACCGCTCCGATGCCCCGATCCTAAACGGAGCCAACTGTTTAATCAAAAACAACCGCAACCGTCTGGAAAAGGATTTATTTACCAGCCGGGACGGCGGAGAAAAGATCACGCACTACAAGGGCGTGAATGAAGAATATGAAGCCTTATGGGTCGCCAGCAAGATCGAGGAAGGCTACAAGCAAAATAAACCTTTAACCGACTACGCGGTCTTATACCGCGCCAACTATCTGTCGCGATCCATTGAAAAAAGCCTGGTGGATGCGCATATCCCATATGTCATCTACGGCGGCATAAGGTTCTATGACAGAGCGGAGATCAAGGATGCCTTATCCTATCTGCGCATGGTGATCACCCAGGATGACTTATCCTTCAAGCGGATCATCAATACACCGAAGCGCAAGATCGGTCAGAAGACCATCGATACGATCTACGACAGATCCAGAGAACTCGACTGCACGATGTACGAAGTGCTGCAGAGAGAAAAGCTCTTCAAGGGTACCACCCAGCAGACACTGGAAAGCTTTGTGGCCATGGTGGAGCGTTGGAGAGAGAAGAAAGACGATCCGATCAGTAATCAGCTGGAGCGGATCCTGGATGAGAGCGGGTACCGCTTCATGCTGGAAACGGACAATGAGACGGAACGCCTGGAGAACTTAAAGGAACTCATCTCCGACGTTTCGGAATTCCAGAAGACCTATCCGGACAGCTCACTCGAGGAATATCTGCAGATGGTCAACCTGTACGGAGACCGCTCGGACTTCACGGATGGCAACTATGTGCAGTTAATGACGGTGCATGCGGCCAAAGGCCTGGAATTTGACACGGTCTTTGTGATCGGACTTTCCGAAGGAATCTTCCCGAGTGAGAGAACACTCAATGAAGGAGTGAAGGGACTGGAGGAAGAGAGACGTCTGGCCTATGTTGCCTACACCAGAGCCATGCACAAGCTTTACTTAACGGAGAGCGGCGGCTATTCCTATCAGACGGGACGGCCGAAATCCACAAGCCGCTTTGTGAAAGAAATCGACGACGAATACATTGAACATATCGGAGCGAACTTCGAATACCGCAAGCCGGTGGAGATGCCGCTTGAGGATCTCGAAGAGCGCTATACCCGGAGAGGCGAACTGCCGGAGCGTCCGCTGCAGAAGCAGCCGAGCGCCAGCCGCATGAAAAAGGGCGACCTGGTGGAACATACGGTATACGGAAGCGGTGTGGTATTGAATATCAATGACAATATTATGGAGATTGCCTTCTCACATCCATACGGAATACGGAAGATCATGGCGGGACACCCGTCCGTGACAAAGAAATAGAGGGGAGTATTTATGGAAGTAAAGGAACAAATTGAAGCGTTACGCCGGAAACTGGAACGCTACAGCTACGAGTACTATACTCTGGACAATCCGACCGTATCCGACCAGGAATATGACTCCGTCATGCGGGAGTTAATGGACCTGGAGGAAAAGCATCCGGAATTCTACGATCCGAATTCCCCATCTCAGAGAGTCGGCGGAGCGGTTCTGGAGGGCTTTGAAAAAGTCGTCCATAAAAAGATGATGCTCTCTTTGGGCAACGCCTATAACTACGAAGAACTTCAGGCCTTTGACAAACGGGTCCGGGATGAAGTCGGAGAGGTGGAATACTGCGTCGAATTAAAGATCGACGGCTTGGCGATGAGTCTCGAATTCGTCGACGGCAACTTCCTGCGCGCCGTAACACGTGGCGACGGAACGACAGGCGAAAACGTCACGGAAAACGTCCGTACGGTCCGCTCCATTCCGATGCGTCTGCAGGATGCGGTGGATATGGATGTCAGAGGCGAAGTATACATGCCGAAGAACTCCTTTGAAAAGCTGAACCGGGAAAGAGAAGAAAACGGCGAGGAACTGTTTGCGAATCCGCGGAATGCGGCCGCCGGCTCCATCCGTCAGCTCGACAGCAGGATCGCGGCTTCCCGCGGACTGGATGCCTTCTGGTACCATCTGCCGGATGCCGAAACGTACGGTGTGCATACACAGTACGAAGCATTGCAGTATTTAAAGAAGCAGGGCTTCCGCATCAATCCGCGGACCCGCTTATGTGCCAATATGGAAGAAGTCTGGGCCTTCATCCAGCAGATGCAGGAAGAGCGCAGCTCCCTGCCATATGAAATCGACGGCATGGTCATTAAGGTCAATGACCTGGCTAAACAGGATACGTTGGGCTTTACGGTCAAGACACCGCGCTGGGCCATTGCCTATAAATTCCCGGCAGCCATGGTGAAGACAAGACTCAAGCGGATCTTCTTAACAGTCGGCAGAACGGGCAAGATCACTCCGAACGCCGAACTGGAACCGGTGCGTCTGGCCGGCACTTCCGTCGGTTATGCGACACTGCACAATGAAGACTACATTAAGGAAAAAGACATCCGGGAGAATGACATGGTTATCGTCCGTAAGGCCGGTGACATCATTCCGGAAGTTGTGAGAAGCTGTCCGGAAGACCGTGACGGCACACAGGCACCGTATGTCTTCCCGAAATACTGTCCGGTATGCGGACAGCCAATCTACCGCTTCGAAGACGAGGCACATCACTTCTGCGTCAATAACGAATGCGAAGCCAGAGTGACGGAAGCCATTTCCCACTTTGCGTCCCGCGATGCCATGAATATTGAAGGCCTGGGCGGCAAGAAAGTGGAACTGCTGCACAAGATGGGCTTTATCAAGACATTTGAGGATCTCTATTACTTAAGAGACCATTACGATGAGCTGATCCATCTCGAAGGATGGGGTGAAAAGAGCGTTCAGAAGCTGTTAAAGGAAATCGAAGACAGCAAGGATGAGAATCTCGACAAACTGCTGTTTGGCATGGGCATCCACCAGATCGGTGCCAAGGCGGCACGGCTTCTGGCGGAACGCTTTAAGAACATGGATGCTATCCGCAATGCCAGCGTGGATCAGATCGTCAAGATCAACGACTTCGGCGAAATCACGGCGAAGAGCGTCTACGATTTCTTCCAGAGTCCGTCCAACCAGGCTCTGATCGACAATCTGCGCTTACTCGGCGTCAATATGGAATATACCGGCAGCGAGCAGATCGAATCCGCCTTCAGCGGGAAGACGGTCGTTGTGACGGGTACACTGGAGAATTACTCCCGCGCGGAAGCGGAAGAGTGGCTCTCGCGCTTAGGCGCCAAGGTCACCGGTTCCGTTTCCAAAAAGACGGACTATGTCTTAGCGGGACGGGATGCCGGCAGCAAGCTGACCAAAGCACAGCAGCTGGGTATTGAAGTAATCTCGGAAGCTTTCCTGGAGGAAGAAGTCCAAAAGAACAGCTGACGGATCGCCCGTTAGAATAACGGTGAAAGGAGTTCCGGCGGAACTCCTTTTTACAAATTTACCGATTGAAATCTTACAAATTTACCGATTGAAATCTTACAAATTTACCGATTGAAATCTTACAAATTTACCGATTGAATATTTACAAATTTACCGATTGCCAATATAATTCAATTGAGAGTAGGTATAAAAATGAAAAAATATTTGCCAAGAACGATCGATCAGATATTGGAAAACAAACTTCAGGGGAAGGGAGCTGTTTTGATTCAGGGGCCAAAGTGGTGCGGAAAAACGACAACGGCGGAACAGTTTGCAAAAAGTGTTGTATATATGGATGAACCTGACAGAAAAGAGCAGAACATTCAGCTTGCGGATATTTCTCCTGCGACTTTATTGATCGGTGATACACCGCGGCTGATTGATGAGTGGCAGCTTGCTCCAAAACTTTGGGATGCAGTGCGGTTTACCGTGGATCATAGAGAGGGAAAGGGACAGTTTATTTTGACCGGTTCCTCTGTTCCTGCAGATTTGTCGGAAACCTCTCATAGCGGGACAGGCAGATTTGCGTGGATCACAATGAGAAATATGAGTCTTTATGAATCGGGAGAATCAACGGGAGAAGTCAGTTTGAACGGCTTGTTCAGCGGAGAGGAAAACATCAGCGGAATAAACCCTCTTGGTTTGGAAGATATAGCGTATCTTGTCTGCAGAGGAGGCTGGCCTGATACACTGGATTTAGAAAAGAACATTGCACTCGAAGCCGCATATGACTATCTTGACGGCATTCTGAATTCCGATATATCCAGGGTAGATAATGTTAAGCGTGATCCTGAACGGGCAAAACGTATCATGAGATCTTATGCGAGAAATCAGGGGTCACAGATTACATTTACAGAAATAGCTAAAGACGTCAGTACAAATGAACTGATGTTCACGGATGAAACTGTAGCTTCGTATATCAAAGCGCTGAAAAAAATGTTTGTTGTGGAAGATATGACTGCGTGGAATCCGAATCTGCGATCGAAAACATCCATACGCGCTGCAGATACGAGATATTTCAGTGATTCAGCAATTGCAGCAGCAGCATTAGGAATCGGGCCAAACGATTTAATTGCGGATTTGAAAACCTTTGGATTAATGTTTGAAACAATGTGTATCCGTGATCTGCGTACATATGCGGAAAGGCAGAACGGTAACGTATATCATTACAGGGATCGGTCCGGATTGGAATGCGATGCTGTTATCCACTTGAGAAACGGAAATTACGGCTTGGTGGAAATCAAACTCGGAGGAGATAAACTTATCCGAGAGGGTGCAGAAAACCTTTTGAAACTTGAAGCAATGATTGATACGGAAAAAATGCCGGCTCCTTCATTTAAGATGATTTTAACAGGTACCGACCGGTATGCGTACAAACGTCCGGACGGGGTGTTTGTGGTACCAATCGGATGCTTAAAAGACTGACTTGCAAACCTTATAAAATGTATTGAAAAAGCGCTGAGGTATCTCGGCGCTTTGTGTCTTTACAGATTATCGAAACGGCGTCCCTTGACGCAGTACTTATAGATCCATTCCTTGAATTCCGGAGACTGTTCCTCCTCATTGGATTTCTTCAGAAGTTCCCGGAATGTGCCGGTTTCATACGGCTTGACGGTGATGAAGCCGCAGCCGTTATCCAGCATGATCTTATTGGCAAACAGTAAGGCTACCCGGACATCGCCGTCCGCAAAGAGCCGTTTCTTTAAGATGTGGATCATGACATCAATGGCGATTTCGGTGTTGGCTTTGGTCGGCTGATTGATCATCTCATACAGTTCCATGATCTGCTCTTCGGTGAACGTGTACTTGATGTCTTCCATCAGACCGCTCATTAAGATTTCATGCAGTTTCAAAAGAACACCGTAATCCGCATCTTCATGGGTATTGGCGAGAAGATAGTCATAGGCGGCATGGAAGTTTCTGAGAGCGATGGCTTCCTCGCTTCCTTCCTGTAAGAGGGAAGGATTGCGTACCTGCTCCTCCGTTACATCGTAGCGGGCCAGGATCATATTATTGTAAATATAATCGTAGCGGCGGTTCTCAATCAGTGTTTTGTTCTGTGAGACAGTCATGACATATTTGTTTTTCATAGCGTTCACCAACCTACCCATATTATACACAATCCGTATGGGCAAAGGGGGACAAATGGTGAAAACTTTGATTTTTTAAGGTTTCGCGCTATAATAAGACTGCTGATAAAGGAGCATTTTATGGCAAGTAAAACAAAGAAAAAATTCGGAGCATCCGATGCGATTCTCATCCTCGGTGTTCTTGTTATAATGATCCCGGTGATCTACCTGCTCTCCATTTTGCTTGGAGCAGCCAAGGT
The DNA here is from genome assembly GCA_902803495.1 of uncultured Erysipelotrichaceae bacterium. Taxonomy (GTDB): domain Bacteria; phylum Bacillota_I; class Bacilli_A; order Erysipelotrichales; family Erysipelotrichaceae; genus RUG14871. The sequence goes on along the minus strand of CADCPY010000169.1, from coordinate 1,950 downwards.
GTCCAATGTGCCGATCAACGGAAACCGTTTTGAAGGGGAAAAAACCGTGGAAATCACCACGGATCAAATGTCCTCTCTGGAAGCGGAAATCGAGAAGATCAGCGGCGTGGAAGACTGCAAGACGGAACTGCGCGTAGCAACATTGCGCGTTTATGTGGACGCCAGTGATTCCTTAAGCAAGGAAGAATATGAAGGCTTACTGATGCAGATCTATGAAAAGGTCGACAGCGCTCTGCCGGTCGGAACATACTTCACGGCCAGCGGCAGCGTACGGCAGTACGATCTGGAGATCCACGCCTACAATTCCCTCGAGCTGAAGGAAGGCGAAGAGTTCATCTACCGGATCTTAGTCAAGAATTCCAACATGGAAACATATCAGATCAATGAAGTGTCCGATGCCAGAAATGAAGAGCTGGCAAAGGAACTGCGCGGGGAAAACCAGTCGGAAACCACGGTTGACGGCGAAGGCGAAGAAGAAGTCCCGGCGGAAGAAGGAACTGAGGAGAATACAGGCGAGTAAGAAACTCGCCTTTTTCAGATATGAAGAAGAACGATATTTTCAGAGGCGTATGCCTGGGTTACACCGAAGACGGATTGGGAGTTGTCCGCAATGACAGCTTTGTTTTCTTCGTGAAGGGAATTCTGAAAGGTGAGGAAGCGGACATCCGCATTCTTTCCCTTAAGAAGAACTACGGCTACGGCAAGGTGGAAAGCATTCTGACCCCTTCCGCAAGCAGAAGAGAAGCAACGTGTCCGTACTATCCGAAGTGCGGCGGCTGTCAGATTATGCATATGGACTATGCGGAACAGCTGCGCTTCAAAGAGGAAAAGGTGAAGGAGTCGTTCCGGAAGATTGCCCATATGGATCAGGAAGTACTGCCAATCTTAGGTGCCAAAGCGGAATACCGCTACCGCAACAAGGTGCAGATTCCTCTGCAGTACGAAGACGGGAAGCTGAAGGGCGGCTTTTACCGCAGCTATTCGCACGATGTGGTGGAAATCGACGACTGCCTCTTGCAGAGTGAAGAGGGCAATCAGGTCTACCGGGATGCGTTTCAGCTGATCCAGAGCTATCACTATGAAAAGGACATCCGGCATATTTTGATCAAGCATGCCTTCCGTAACGGGGAGATCATGCTGGTTCTGATCAGCCGGAAAGAGAAACTGAAAGGCATCGAAGCCATTGCGGATGAAATCATGAAAAAAGATCCGCTGGTCACGACGGTGGTAGTGAATCTGAATCAGCGAGAGGACAATGTCATTCTCGGAGAGAAAAACATCATGATCAGAGGAAGCGGATATATTACCGATATGCTGTTGGGGAAGCAGTTTAAGATCTCGCCGAATTCATTCTATCAGATCAATCCTGCCCAGACGGAAGTTCTCTATCAGACGGCAATCGACTTTGCGGCATTAAGCGGAGAGGAGATCATTGCGGATATCTACGGCGGCATCGGAACGATCGGCATCTGTGCCAGCGACCATGCCAAAGAAGTTTACGGCGTTGAATGGGTGCAAGAAGCCGTGGAAGATGCGAAGGAAAACAGCCATATTAACCATCTGTCCAACACGCACTATGAAGTCGGTGACGCCGGCAAGGCGGTGGAGAAGTGGCTGAAGGAAGGCATCAAAATCGATGTGGCCTTTATTGACCCGCCGAGAAAAGGGTGTGACGATCTCACCATTCAGTCGTTAGTCAAGCTGGATCCGAAAAAAATTGTCTATGTTTCCTGCAATCCGGCTACGCTGGCCAGAGACTGTACGAAGTTTGCGGAACTGGGATATGTTACGGAAAGAATTCAGCCGGTGGACATGTTCCCGAACACCAATCACGTTGAGACCGTCTGTCTACTAACACTTTCCTGAAGAAAAAGGGCTGAAAAAGCCTGATTTACTGGGGTTTCCGTCACCGGGAGCAGAGCGTGCTCGGTGTGATGGGAGCCCTCTTTT
>CADCPY010000168.1 GCA_902803495.1 uncultured Erysipelotrichaceae bacterium | reverse complement strand
TCTTTCGGCAGGAAGAGATGGTTTGTATAAACGTCTACCTTATACTCTGCATCCTGGAATGTATAGGAAAGTTCCGGCTCTCTTCCCTCCTGAATGATAAACTCACCGGCTCCCTGAGTATAAATCAAAAACCAGATCATGCCGTCTTCTTCGTACTGCTCCGGCGCTGTGTTTGCGGCAGGATGATATTCCGGGAAAATGGTTCCGCCATAGAGTGCGGCTTTCGGTGTCGGGCCAAACTGGGAAACGTCTCCCATTTCCAGTGTTACGGACGAGTAATCCGGGCTCAGTGTAGCGATATAATCATAATTGTCATAACTCTTATCAATTCGGAAGATCAGAGTACTCTTGGCACAGTTTGAGACAATGACCTGTTCATAGAAATCCTTATTCACGCCGGCATAAAACTTTCTGGTGGCACGGATGATGGAATAGCCGGTCACATCATGTTTTTCAACATCGATCTTTTCCTTGATCTGAACATAGCCGCTGTTCCAGGCTTCGTTTTCATGCCAGTAAGTAAACTGTTCCCCAATCGCATACGGCAGGCCAACCGGGTCGTTGGTTCCCTTATCGGTAATATAGAGTCCCCAGTATCCTTCGGTATCCTTGGCCAGATAGAAGGTAGCTTCCTCTGCTTCAAAGCGGATCTGCGAAGAACCTCCTTTTACTTCCCCGGTCAGATGATAGATTGTATCACCGATCTTAAATTCCTTACCGTTAATGGAAGATTCTGCCCAGATATACTGGTAGCCAGCCAGACCAATCTGACTGGTGAATTCCCCTTTATAGAACTCATCCGGTTTGTAAAGGTTTTTCCCGTCGAGTATTTTGACAAGTTCATCGTAGCTGTCATTGTTGATCACAATGAATTCTTCCGGCTGTACTTCTTCCGTGACCGGTTCATCATCTACCTTCGGTGTCTCCGGCTCTTCCGGTTTGTTTCCTGAAGAGCAGGCGGTCAGAGAAAGCATACATGCAGCTAGAAGAAAGATAATCCATTTTTTCATTTTGTACCCCTCTGAAATCTATTCCGTAATCATTCGGAATTCATATTTCAATTGTAGTGCAAAAACCCTGCTTTGTGTAGGCTTCAAGCATTTCCGCACTCTTTAAAGATAAAACGGCCTGAAGTATTGTTGGGTAATACCTCAGGCCGTATTCTTTTGTTTCTTAGCGCTCTACCATTAAGGCAATTCCGCTTTTACCGTAACCGTAGTTATCGCGGTTCAGATAGATCACTAAGACCGTGAAGATCAAAGTCAGCACGTTACCTGCCAGGAAGGAGAACCAGACCCCCTTCACTCCGAAGAGTAACGGTAAGAGAACTACCGTCAGGTTGGAGAATAATACTTCCTGCAGGATGGTAATAAAGGTCGAAGACTTGATGTTCCCTAAGGAAGTCAGGCTCATTCTGGCACCGATGTTGTAGCCGAAGAACAGGAAGCCGTACGGGGCAATCTTTAAGCCGTAGTCAATCAGATCCTTAATGTCGGCTGCTGCCTGTCCGGTGAAGAGGACAGCCATCGGCTTGGAAAGAACGAGATAGAGAAGAATGGTTAATCCGATCAGCATTGTTACTTCAATGAAGATGATCTTAAATAAATGATTCAGTTTCTCTTTATTTCTTTCTCCCATGGCATAGCTTAAGAGCGGACCGCTTGCGCCGAATAAACCGAAGAAGCCGCTCATGAAGGTAAAGGAGATATTGTTTACAATCGTATAGGCTGCCAGGTATCCTTCATTGCCGAAGTAAAGAAGGGAGTAGTTGGAAATAATCGAACCCACACCAACTGACACATTCGCAAAGAAGGTGGACAGTCCGTACCGGCAGCTTTCCAATACTAACGGAACAAGGTTTCTGGAAGGTGTTCCGAAACCGACTTCCGCTTTTTTGGAGCTGTAGAAGAATAAGCCGATGGTTACCTGAATAACGGTCGCAATCAGGTTGGCATAGGCTGCTCCAACCATGCCGACTCCTCTGTTTACCACAAAGTACCAGTCAAAGAAGATATTGGAGGAAACATTGATCAGGGTGGAGAAGAGCTCCATCTTCGGTGCACCTGCCGGCACATAGAAGCGGGCAAAGAGGTTTCCCAGCATGGTTAACGGGACATAAAGACAGCTGACATTCAGGAAGCTTCGGGCATAGGGATAGATGATATCCGTAGCCCCGAGAAGCTTTAAGAGGCTGTCCTTGAAGAAGTATTCCCCTAACATGATAAGAATACCTGCCACAAAGGAAACAAGCAGAATAGTCGTGAAATCGCCCCGTGCTTCCTCGTCTTTCTTCTCTCCCAGCTTGCGTGAAACCAAAGTGGAAACACCGCCCAGTAAGGCAGAGAAGGCGCCGTGCAGCATAAAGAGCGGCATCAGGATACTGAAGGCACTTTCGGCATTGGTTCCCACGTAACGGGTGATAAAGAGTCCGTCATCGATGGTAAACAAAAAGTTGATCATGAACTCGTTGAGAATCGCCGGAGCGGTGAACTGAATCAGTGATCTTAAGGTATAGTCTTTTCCAATCGTCTTTACGTTTTCGTTTGCCATAGTTGGTACTATAACATAAACGGACAGGAAAGGGAAGTAAACCAGCGGATTATGAAAAAGCCATTCTTTGGCTTTGTGGAGTTTGTTATAATTGAAAAAAAAGAAACGGAGGTGGCAGCCATGAGCAGAGACATTGATCCGAAATATGTGAAATATCCGAATAACAGTGAATACGGAACAGGACCGGACGGCTATAAGTATAACCGCAACGGCGGAATGACCTATGAATCTAAGCGGCAGAAGTATATTGACGAGGAAAACGAAAGAAAGCGTCAACAGGCACAAAGACAACAAAGTCAGCCGCGTCAGCCGCAAAGGGATGAACCGAGGTATACCCGTGCTTCTTACAGCGGACCTACCTTTTCCCTGGGAGGTTTCCTCTTAGGTGCCGGCGGTCTGGCACTGCCGTTTATCTTTAACGGTGTTCTGGTACTGATACTGGCAGTACTCGGGAAGATCTTCTCCCCTCTCATGCGGCTTCTCTCTTTGATCTGGGAGCTCTTCTGGATGTTTTTAACCTGCTGGATCCGGGTTCTTAAGATCTGGTTTACCGGGGCAAAATACGATACATTCTTTCCGAACTTCCGCATCCGCTGGGTCTTTCCGTTGGAAATGGCCATTGCGGTCTTCTTCTTACTGCGTACGGTGTATAAGAGCTTCCGTGGGGACTATGACTATGATGACGGGAAGAATATCGTGCCGTTGATTGTATTCCCGGTTCTTGAAGTACTGCACAGTCTTATCACCATCGGAAGCTACAACAGCTACGGAACATTAAAGTCCGTTGCCAACGGGCTGTTTCTGGGAATGCAGCTCTTGCTTGTGGCAGGATGGATCATCCGCGGGGTGGATCGGATCCGCTACCGTTAGATACGGACAAACATGGCGGGGGAAATGTTCTCCCGCTTTTTCATTATTAATAATCTTAAAGAGTAAAACAGAAGGAATGGCATTGCGTCATTCCTTTTGCTGGCTTTATTAATTGGGTTAAAGATAGGTGTTCAGTACCTGCTTGGTGCCGATGACGTAGAAATTTACTCTGGCTTCCTCATCCGCAAAGGGTACCGCTACTCTGCCGCTGGTATCCCGGACACCGCGCTCCATGGTGATATTGGACGCAAAGGCCGGTAAGGCGGAAGAGGAGATCAGTTCATCCAGATCCTGCAGGTTGCCCTGGATGATAAAGCGGGAATCCGGCATGTTCCGTTTCACGATTTCCGCCCAGTATCCGACGTCCGATAACATCAGAAAGCTTTGGCCGTTCATATCGTTAAAGGAGATTTCCTTATAGGCACTGGCAGGATGTCCCGGCAGTACCAGAGTATATAACTGCTCGGTGATCAGTTTCTTATAAGAGTAACCTTCCAGCGGGTGCGTTAAGACAATCATCTGATAGCGGTTTTTCTTCAAACCTTCCATTAACTCACTTTCACTGTCGGTGATGTGGAAGGTGAGTTTTATTTTATCCTTTAATTGGTGTTCCAGCTCAAACGCCGGACCCGGGGCAATGCTGCCGATGGAGAGGATTCGATTGCTGTCGGAAAGCGTGCGGATGGCACTCTGCATCTCTTCTTCCATCCCTAAGATCTTACGGGCATACTGCACAGCCAGCTTGCCGTTTTCGTTGAGTGAGATCTTATTCTTCTGCCGGTCAAAGAGTTTTACGCCCAGCTCCGCTTCCAGCTTCTGCATGGCACGCGATAAGGCAGGCTGAGAGATATGCAGCTGCTCACTGGCCTCGATTAAGGTACCATACTTTTCATAAGCATCCAGCGCTTCCAGTAAATAGATTTCGATCATAGTAGTATCTCTTTTCTTTGAGTTTATTTTACAGTATGCGTTTTGGTTATACAAGGTTGTTGCATCAGCATTTTACTATGAGACGGATGCTTAGTAAAATGAAGCTGTAAGAAAGATGAGGATACGGAAATGGAATTCAGAACACTCGCAAACAATGTCAAGATCCCGATGGAAGGATTCGGAGTATTTCAGGTCAGGGACTTAAACGACTGCAAGGAAGCCGTGAAAAATGCCATTAAAACAGGCTACCGCTTAATTGATACGGCAGCTTCCTACAAGAATGAGGAAGCGGTCGGCGAAGCAATCAAAGAGTGCATTGCAGAAGGCATTGTCACAAGAGAGGAACTCTTTATCACAACCAAACTCTGGGTACAGGATACCTACTATGAAGGCGCAAAGGAAGCCTTTGAAACTTCCTTAAGGAAACTGGGTCTGGATTATCTGGATATGTACCTTTTGCATCAGGCCATGAACGACTATTACGGTGCCTGGCGCGCATTAGAGGAGCTGTATGAAGAAGGAAAGATCCGTGTCATCGGTGTATGCAACTTCTTCCCGGACAGACTGATGGACTTATGTCTGCACTGCAGGGTGAAACCGATGGTCAACCAGGTGGAACTGCATCCGTTCTTCCAGCAGGAAGCGGCACTTAGAAACATGCAGGAGCTGGGTGTACAGCCGGAGGCGTGGGGACCGTTTGCGGAAGGCAGCCACGGCATCTTCACCAATCCGTTATTAAGTGAGATTGCCAATCATCACAACAAGAGCGTGGCACAGGTCATCCTGCGCTGGAACGTGCAGAGAGGCGTCATCGTCATTTCGAAGAGCGTGCATGTCAACCGCATGGAACAGAACTTTGATATCTGGGACTTTGCCCTAACGGAAGAAGAAATGGAAACAATCAAACAGCTGGACATCGGCAAGAGTGAAATTATCGATCATTACAATCCAGGCATTGTCAAGATGATCGCCAATAATAAGATTCATGATTAATCAGGGAGGCAATATAACATGGAATATATCACATTGAATGACGGCAACAAGATGCCGGCAATCGGACTCGGAACATTCCTAATGAAACCGGAAGATGCGGAAGAAGCCGTATACAACGCCTTAACATCCGGTTACCGCTTAATTGACACGGCCAACGGCTACATGAATGAAAGAGCGGTCGGAAGAGGAATCAAGCGCAGCGGTTTGCCAAGAGAAGAAGTCTTTGTGGAAACAAAACTCTGGCCGACGGTTTATACCAGGGAAACGGCTGTTGACGAAACACTGGAACGCTTAGGTGTGGATTATATCGATCTCTTATTACTCCATCAACCGGCTGGTGACTATATCACCGGCTACAGGATGATGGAAAAGGCAGTGAAGGAAGGCAAGGTAAGATCCATCGGTATCTCCAACTTTGAAGGAGCACCGCTCGAAGAGATCTTAAAGATTGCGGAGATCCAGCCTGCTGTGATTCAGGTGGAAGCCCATCCGTACTATCCGCAGGACGAATTAAAGAAAAGAATCAGTGAAATCGGCATGAGAGTACAGGCCTGGTATCCGTTAGGGCACGGCGATCCTTCCCTGCAGAATCAGCCGGTATTTGAAAAACTGGCGGAAAAGTATGGTAAGAGCAAAGCTCAGATCATTTTGCGCTGGCACTTCCAGAGCGGAAATATCGTCATTCCGGGATCCAAGAATCCGGCACATATCAAAGACAACGCCGACATCTTCGACTTTGCTTTAACAGAAGAGGAAATGCAGGAGATTGCGAAGGTGAATAACGGCAGGCGCTACTATGAACCGAAACCGGAAAACCTGGTTGCCTATGCCAACATGCAGCTGAATCCGGAGGCGGATTATTAATGTTTGTGGTATGTCATATTCTGACATCGCTGGACGGTAAGATCGACGGGGAATTCTTTCAGAATTACGTTAAGGATTAAACAGTAAACCGATAGACACTCTCCGTTTTTGGAAAACGGGGAGTTTTGTTATAATAAGAAAAAGAAGGTAGTTGTTTATGTCAAATATTACATTATTACATGCCTCCTGTGCGGACCAGAAAGCTGACGCTGTAGTCAATGCGGCCAATGACGGATTATGGGAAGGCGGAGGTATCTGCGGTGTCATCTTTCAAAAAGCGGGAAGCGCAGAGCTGACACGTGCATGTCAGAAATACAAGACACCTTTAAAGGACGGCAGCGCGGTGATCACTCCTTCCTTTCAGATGAAAAACGTGAAGGCCATCATTCATGCGGTAGGACCGAACTTTAACCGGACACCCAAAGCCTTCAAAGAACTGTATGATGCTTACCATAACTCCTTACTGGTATTAAAAGAGCATAACTATCATTCCATTTCCTTTCCGTTAATCAGTTCCAGCATCTTCGGAGGGAATCTGGCCGATCCGGTGGGAGAAAGCACAAAGCAGTGCTGCAGGGCCTATCAGAGCTTTGTGAAGGAGTATCCGGAATATGATGTTGATGTACTGTTATGTGCCTATACGTCACAGGAATATGTTTCCGCAACAAAGGAATTTGCGAAGTATTTCCCGGGTGATAAATAAAAGAATCAGGGAATAATGGAGAAAGAGAATGAAACATACATTATATTGCGGAAGTTACGGAAATGAAGGCATTTATAAAGTAGAGGTGGAAAACGGGAAGTTCTCTGCACCTCAGCTTTTCAGCAGGATCGAGGGTACGAAGTATCTGTGTGTGGATGGAGACCATATTGTTTCCGTCTACAGTGAAGGAAAAGGGAAGAGCGGAGTTGCCGTATTGGACTTAAAAGGTAACAAGCTTGCCTCTTTGATCCATGAAGACATCCTTTCCTGCTTTGTATCCAGTCAAAGCGGAAACATCTGTACGGCGAACTACCATGAAGGAACCTTCAGCTTCCTGAAATATGAAAATGGGGAAATTACCCTGAAGAAGAAGGTATTCATCAAGGAGAAGGCGGGATGCCATATGGTCTTCGCCTTTAAAGAGTACTATCTTGGCTTTGCGTTATTCATGGATACGGTCTATGTGTTTGATTCCGATTATGAATGTGTTCATGAGATTCATTTCCCAAAGGGTAGCGGACCAAGACAAGGTGTTTTATCCGCTGACGGAAAATATCTGTATGTTGTCAGTGAGCTTTCCAATGAGGTGTTTGTTGTCTCAACTGCAGACTGGACAATTCTGAATCAGGTACAATTAACAAAAGAAAAGACAGACGGCAGTGCCGCCATCCGGTTATTTGAAGATAAACTGTATGCTTCCATCCGAGGACTGGATGAAGTCTATGAACTGAGAGTGAATAACAATCAGTTGGAAGTACTGTCCTCTTACTCCTGCGGCGGAAAGCATCCGCGTGATATGATCGTATTGGATGGACAGGTCATCTGTGCCAATACGCACAGCAGTACGCTGACATTACTGCAGGAAGGTAAAGTCACTGACTGTGTGAATGTTCCGGAAGCCGTTACGGTGGACTGGACAATATTGTAATTCATCCTGAAACTATGATGCATACAAATACAGGGACAGGCAGAATCTGTCTCTTTTCTTTGCCTTGTGATAGAATGAAACTAAGAAAAGTAAAAAAAGAGGAATCATTCGATGATAAGAGAAGCCTGGAAGGAAGAGGTACGGTATATTCCCGATACGCCTTTGCGCATTGTGGTGGATGATCAGATCTCGCTTTACCGCGGGAAACTGCCGCCGCACTGGCATGATGCCATTGAAGTGGACTACGTGCTAAGCGGGTCTCTTTACTATGTCATCAACGGCGTGACGCATCTGTTGCGTGAAGGGGATACTGCCATTGTGGACAGCGGGGTGATTCATTCCGGCAGATGTATGGATGGCAAAACCCTGGAAGAAACCAGAGCAACCGTTATGACCCTGCAGTTCAATAAGGATGTTTTGCACTATGCCAACTTTGACATCCCAGGCTTTCCCGCTTATTTATCCAAAGCGGAAAACAAGGAAATGAGAGAAGTGCTGGATGAAATACGGGAAGTATACAAGCGGAGAGAGAAATATCATGAGGTCTTATTAAACTCCCTGTGTCTGCGTTTGTGTTATACGCTTTTGAAGCAGCAGAGCCCGGACGTCAGAAAAGAAGTCTCAAGCGTTACGACAGCCGAAATCAAGGATACCTTGCAGTATGTAAAAGAGCACTGCGCCGAGAAAGTGACACTCGAGGAAGTGGCAGAGCGCATCAACTACAACCCTTCCTATTTCTCCCGCATGTTCCATCAGTTTACCGGGTTTACCTTTACGGAATACCTGAACCGCTGCCGTACCAACATGGCGGTACGAATGCTGGAAGAGACGGATCAGAGCGTATCGGAAATCTCTTACGCATGCGGATTTCCGAATGTGAGTTCCTTTATCACCTTCTTTAAGCGCCAGTATCATCTGACGCCGGAGAAGTACCGCAAACAAAAAGTAAAAAAATCGTAATTATCGGTAAAAGGATAGAAAGACGGAGCATATTGCTCCGTTTTATAATAGAGGTAACAACAGGCAAATATCATCAAAACAGTAACAGCATCCATGGATGCCTTCTTGTTTTTGTGGTTTATTTGCGGAAAGAGGATCATATGAAAAAGGAAAAGAAACAGCAGCATCCCGACTGGCAGACGACTGCCCTGGAACGTTTCAGTTACTATCTCGGTTTGATTTCCCCGTATACCATGAGCGGTATGATGGGCTCCTTCCTGACAACCTATCTGTTGCTGTCGGGAATCGGGCTGGAAGTATCGGCCGTACTGCTTCTAATAATGAAGATTATCGACGGCTTTGACGATCTGCTCTTCGGCTGGGCCATTGACCGCTTCCGTCCGGAGAAGAATCCGAAACTTGCCAAAATCGTAGGAAAGGGAAGATTCCTGCCGTGGTATAAGCTGATCTGGCCGATCATGCCGATCGGTATCATCGGGCTTTACTGTATGCCGCTCTCCTTAAGCACGCCGCTGAAGATCGCCTGGGTCGCTTTCTTCTACTTTATGGCGGATGTCGGGTACAGTTTCATGGATATCTCCATGACTTCCATGCAGACAACGCTTACCAGCAATACGCATGAAAGAGACCAGCTGATCATGAAGGGCATGGTGACGCTCTTTATCATCATGGTACCGATTGCGGCATCGGCGAACATTCTTGCCAGCAGCCGGGTGGGGTTGTCTTTCCGTACGATTGCCTTTATCTTTGTGGCTCTGGCGATTATCCTGTTAATTCCGATGATCACCAAGGTCGAGGAACATGCCTATACGGGAAAAGATGAAAGCAATACCAACGTCACGGATGAGAAAGCTTCGTTCTTCCGCTCTCTTTTAGATGCCCTGCATAACCGGAACCTCTTAGCCTTTTATGGCGGCAAGATGCTGCAGAGCATGTTATCCACCACGGATGCCTTAGGCATCATCGGTGCCTACTACCTGTTCGGCAATGAACTGGTCACAACGATCCAGGGCATGGTCGGTACGGTTTTGGGCTTTGTGATCATGCTGATCCTTCCGAAGATCTATGAGAAACATGACCGTCATAAGATCTACATGACGTTTACGCCGATCTCCATTGCGATTGCGGTGATTGTGTATCTGATGGGTCATAAGAATATTGCCTTATACATTGTCATGCAGTGTCTCTTGCAGATTCCGAAGAGCATTGCCGGGGGATGCGAGAACTTCATGAAGCCGCAGGTCATTGAGTACGGCAAATACAAAACCGGAAAGGACCTGACGGGAATTCAGGCTTCCTTATCCACCTTTGCCTCGGTGTTTTCCAACGCCTTCCCGGGCTCCATTGCCTTAGCGATTCTGGGAGCTGCCGGATGGGTCACGGTGGAAGCGGAGAGCTTCAAGCAGTTAGCGGAAATGGGCGTGGCCCAGCCGGACAGCGCCATTAAGGCCCTGTGGTTTATCACGGCCGGCTTACCGATCATCGGTTACGTTCTGCTTTATGTCTGCAACCTGTTCTATAACCTGAACGATGAGGACGTTGCCATCATGATCCGCTACAATAACGGTGAGATCACGCGCGAAGAATGCGACGCCATGTTATCGAAGAAATATTAAGATAAGAGGTATTGTTTATGAGACCGACATTATATCTGTGGATCAGAAATGCCAAACGCTATGTCAAGAAGCACAACCATCCCGGACGGATGATTGCGACGGAAAAAGATTTTGAAGACTGGCGCAAGCGCAATGACGAGCGCGACTATGACTGCTTTACGGTAGATGAGAAATATAAGGAAGGACTGCAGATCGCCAGGATCAATCTGGAACACTGTTCGAGCTGGTTCTTGAAAAAGGAAGGCAATCCGACCGATAAGGTTCTCTACTATATTCACGGCGGCGGCTTTATCAATGGCGACACCCGGATGGCCATGCCGTTTGTGACCTATGTGGCAAAGAACTGGGGCTATAACGTCTATTCCGTGGACTACCGTCTGGCACCGAATTACCACTGCATCGACACCATGACCGACTGTGAGAACGGTTATAAGTATCTCTTACAGCACTATAAACCGGAAAACATCATCCTGATGGGGGAGTCTGCCGGTGGCAATCTGGTTTTGGGTTTACCGCATAAACTGAAAGATGACGGTCTGCCGTATCCGGGCGGCATTATTGCCTCAAGCCCGGTCGTGCAGTTTCTGCATTACCCCTACAGTTACTATGAAAATGCCATGAAGACAGACTTCGGCATCATCTTCGGCATCAATGAAGCCGTATTGCAGATCTATCCGGGAGAGTTGCCGGTGGACCATCCTTATTTATCTCCGTTATGCGGTGACTTAAGCAACTATCCGCCGGTCTATATTGACGCGTCGGACAGGGAAAGCTTACGGGATGAAGCGCGCATGATGTTTGTACGGCTGAAAGAAGAAAGGTGTGACGTGGAATATCATGAGCTGAGGGATTTCGCACACGCCCAGTTAACCGATACGAAACACGGATATGTGAAGCGGGAAGAACATCCGCTGGTAAGAGCCTTTATTGCCAGGGTGTTCGGGAAAGAAAAGTAAATGAAACCGATCGTGGTGGATCTTCATACGCATACCGTAGCTTCAGGTCACGCCATCGGCACCGTGGAAGAGAATGCCATGGCCGCCTATGAGAAAGGCTTAAGGGGACTGGGTATCAGCGACCATGCGCCTGGCGTGGACCGCAGAACTAACGTGGAGTGGTTTCAAGAGATATTACATATTCCCAGGGAAATCCACGGAGTCCATATCTATTACGGTGTGGAAAACAACGTGACAAATGAGGGCACCATGACACTGAGTGATTCCTATCTGGACCTTCTGGATTACAGCATTGTCGGGATCCACGGCACCTGTTATGAGCCTAAAAGTGCGAAGGAGAATACGGAGAATCTTTTAAAATGCATGGCACATCCCAAGACCTTCTTTGTGTCCCATCCCGATGACGGCTATTTTCCGCTGGACTATGAAATGCTGGTTAAAGGCGCAAAGGAATATGAAGTGGCATTGGAAGTCAACAGCTCGCATATCAAACATCCGTGGAGGATGGGTACAATGGAAAACATTCCGATCTATCTGAAGCTGTGCATGAAATACCGTACCTGTGTCTTTGTGGGTTCGGACGCGCATGAACCCTCGCGCGTCGGGGATGTTGCGGACGCCATGAAACTTCTGGAAGAAATGGGGTTTGATGAAGATCTGATCATTAATAATGATGAAGATAAGTTTAAATCGTGGATCCATTATAAAGGATAAATACTATGGTTGATATTTTTAAGATAAAAATTCCGCAGTTAACAAAAGAGGAAGAACGCAGAGCGTACGTCTATGTACCGGACGGTGCGGAAGGCAAACGCTATCCGGTCCTGTACATGTTTGACGGGCAGAATCTCTTTTATGATGAGACAGCCTCCTTCGGCAAAAGCTGGGGGTTGCTGAAATATCTGGAAGAGAACAAGGTACCTCTAATTGTGGCGGCTGCGGACTGCAACTTCCACAGGGAAGATCACCCGTACGGCGGACGCTTTTCGGAATACAGCCCGTTCTCCTTTGAACATGCCATGATCGGCAAGATCCAAGGCAGAGGACAGATCACCATGGACTGGCTGACCAAAGAGTTCAAGCCTTACATTGATGAACATTATCCGACGCTTACGGACAGAAAACACACCTTCATTGCCGGCAGCTCCATGGGCGGCTTAATGACGCTGTATGCCGTACTGGAATACAATAACTATTTCTCCCGGGGTGCCTCCGTCTCCCCGGCCGTCTATTTCACTTACGAAGAAGTGAAGAACATGATTCAGAATGTCAGTGTAACAGGTGATACCGTATTATATATGGATGCCGGGGAAAAGGAATTCTCCGAGAAGCTCCCGATGTATGAAGGAGAGTGGCGCGAGATGGTTTATCTCTTACAGGAAAAAAAGATCCTTCTGGTAAGCCGCATTGTGCCAAACGGCATTCACTCCGAAGTGAGCTGGGAGAAACAGCTGCCGTTTATTCTGGGGACATTGCTGTACGAACTGGATTAAAAACAGAAGATGAAAAAAGGCGAAAGCGCCTTTTTCTTTTACTTGATGGCTTTTTGCGATGAAAACGATACCCGACTATCGATTTGATCGCAATATCTTAAATGAAATCAATTGCCTGATTCTGTTTTGAGTGTGTTTTGAGAAGGTGGAAACAGGTGAATTCCCCTTCTGCATTTTGAAAGGAGTTTCATTGTCAATCTCATTGACACAGTGCCGCTTCCTTGTTAAACTTTTCTAAGAAAAGTTCTTTAAGACGGTCCCGTGAGACCGCAAAGATCTGAGAAAAAAGGTTTCTGTTTTTTTATGCAGGATCCTTTCGGAAGGAGGCACTTATGTTAGAAAAGGCACGCGTGTTCCAGAATGAGAAATATGCACTTGATGTTGCGGATGATTTCCTGTCTCTTATTTCCGATGATAATCGTATTGTTATTTTTCCCGGCTTCTGTGATGTACATGTTCATCTCAGGGAGCCGGGTTTTTCTTATAAGGAAACCATCCTAAGCGGCAGTAAGGCCTCCGCGCATGGCGGTTATACGACGGTCTGCCCGATGCCGAACCTCAACCCGGTTCCGGACACGTATGAGAACTTAAAGAAAGAGCTGGATATCATCGAAAAGGATGCCGTCATTGAAGTGATCCCATACGGTTCCTGCACGGTAAAGGAAATGGGAGAAGAGATGGCGGCGTTAGAAGAGATGGCACCGTACGTCTGTGCGTTCTCCGATGACGGAAAAGGCATCCAGTCAAAAGAGAAGATGAAGGAAGTCATGCTGGAGGCGAAACGTCTTAACAGGATCGTGGCGGCCCATTGCGAAGTGAATGAGTTGCTTCGCGGCGGCTACATCCATGACGGTGTTTACGCGAAGGAACATAACCACAGAGGCATCTGCTCGGAAAGCGAATGGAAGGAAATCGAGCGCGACGTGAGACTGGCCAAAGAAACCGGCTGCAGCTATCACGTCTGTCATATCTCCACCAAAGAAAGCGTGGAAATCATCCGTC
>CADCPY010000167.1 GCA_902803495.1 uncultured Erysipelotrichaceae bacterium | reverse complement strand
ATACCCAGAACGATCCGGAATCCGTAAAAAAAGACGTCCAAAGCTGGCTCGACGAGATCGGCTTTGAATAGGGGAGAGATATGAAACGGAGACAGATTCTCGATATTGTAATGGCTCTATGCATGCCGCTGCTTATGGCCTATTCCCTGATCGGGGAATTCTTTCATGAGCTTTGCGGAATTACGGCCTTTGTTCTGTTTCTGATTCATCACTGGTGGAACCGGAAGTTCTATGCCAATCTGTTTCAGGGGAAATACACCTTATACCGCAGCGTGCAGACGGCAATTGATCTGTTATTGGCT
This sequence comes from uncultured Erysipelotrichaceae bacterium, assembly GCA_902803495.1. Classification (GTDB taxonomy): domain Bacteria; phylum Bacillota_I; class Bacilli_A; order Erysipelotrichales; family Erysipelotrichaceae; genus RUG14871. The sequence continues at coordinate 9,474 of CADCPY010000167.1, read as the reverse complement.
GTTATTCTGTTACTGCAGCCGCTGAGCGGGATCTTAATGTCTAAATACATTCTGAAGTCTCTCAGTGCCGGAAAATTTACGGCACTTGTCCGGGAGATCCATCTTTGTCTGGCCTATTGGGGTTACGTGTTATTGTCGGTACATGCCGGGATGCATATGAGCGGCTTACTGACAAAGTGGAAAACAAAAGCGCCGTGGGCGCTGGGAATTACCGGGGTTGCGGGAATTGTTGGAATCTATTCCTTCATCAAGCATTCCTTCCCGATGTATCTGTTCCTGCAAAGTTCCTTTGTCTTTCTGGACTTCTCAGCGTCCAGAGTATTATTCCTTTTGGAATATCTGAGCATCATGATTCTCTTCATGATATTGGGAGCGCTATTGACAATAACATTACGAAAAACAAAAGCATAAGAAAAGGGAGATGACAACAGCCATCTCCCTTTGTTCGTTTTACTTTTCTTTCACCTGAATCTCGTGCGCCTTGATTAAGGAGTAACGGGTCAGAGACGGACCGATCAGCTCATAGATCAATACGCTGAATAAGACCACGTTACGGATCAGGATGCCTTCCGTGGTACCCAGGGCCATAGCCGTGGCGGACATGCCGAGTGCTACGCCGGCCTGCGGGAAGAGTGTGATGCCGAGATACTTCACAACATCAGACGGGCACTGCATGGCTTTGGCGCTGAGGCGGGCACCGAGATATTTCCCGGCCATCCGGAAGAGCACGTAGACCACACCGATCACGATGATGCGCCAGTTGGCAAAGACCGATAAGTCCAGCTCCGCGCCGCTTAAGACAAAGAAGCAGGCGTACAGCGGTGTCGTCCACTCATCGGAATGGAAGAAGACTTCCTCCGAATGGGAGGAGAGATTGCAGAAAAGGGTGCCCAGCATCATTAAGACAAGCAGGGAAGAAAAACCGACCGTTACGGCACCGAAGGAGAATTTGACGCCGGAAAGCGCCAGGCCGAAGAAGACCATTGAGATGGCTAAGGCCAGCCGCTGTCCCGGATTCTCAAAGAACTCCTCGAGTTCCGCCAGTACCGCTCCGAGCAGGGAGCCTAATAATAAGGAACAGACGATCTCCAGTAACGGGTTAATGAGTACAGTAATGACACTGAGGTTTCCGCCGATCAGCGCTTCGGAAACTCCGAAGGAGATGGCGAAGACGATGAGGCCCACCGCATCGTCCAAGGCCACGATCGGTAAGAGCAGGGAGGTCAAAGGACCTTCCGCATGATACTGCTTAATGACCATTAAGGTGGCAGCCGGTGCCGTGGCGGAGGCGATGGCGCCGAGCGTCAGGCAGACCGGAAGCGGCAAGACTTCGTTTCCGAAGATAAAGTGCAGGGCGATCAGTGACAGATCCACGAGTGCGGTTGCGGCAACAGCCTGCACGATCCCGATGACGGTTGCGGCCTTGCCGGTGGCTTTGATTTTATCCAGACGGAATTCCGCACCGATGGAGAAAGCGATAAAGGCAAGTGCCACATCGTTGATGTCGTGGAGCACTTCCACTTTCTGTACGGTGTCAAATCCGTCGAAACGTCCTAAAACGTATGGGCCGACCAGGATGCCGGCCAGTAAAAAAGCTGTGACGTCCGGGAACTTGAGATGAATCAGCTTGAAGAAGCGGGTCATCATCAGTCCGGCAAACAGGGCCACAGCGGTTGTGAAAATCTCATTCATAACTTCCACTGTCCTTTCCGTTTCAAGGTTAGTCACAGTTGAAGCTATTCATATAGGGTGCAGTGATTAATCCAGAACCCTATTATAATCCTCTTTTTCAAAAAATCAAAGGGAGGAAAAGCGTACAAACGGCTCAAGGGAACGATCCGGGAGAACCTCAAATTCTTTTATTGTCCCGTCGCTTGGATCACTGAATTTCAAGTGATACGACCAGAGGGCAATGTTGCCTTTATGGCGGCTGCCGTACTTTCCGTCACCGTAAAGAGGCATTTTGCGCGAGGCAAACTGCACGCGGATCTGGTGAGTGCGGCCGGTCTGCAGGCGGACTTTGACGAGGGAAAGCTCATCTTTGGTTTCCAGGATTCGGTAGGTCAATCTGGCCTCCCTGGCATTCTTGCGCTCGGATTTGACCGCAAAGGACTTGTTGGTGCGCTTGTCGTGATAGAGATAGTCCCTCAGCTCTCCTTCCAAAGGAAGATCTCCGGCCTTGGTGACGGCCAGGTATTCTTTCTCTAACAGATAATTGGACAGATACGTAGCGGCTTTGGGAGTTTTGGCGTATACCATGACACCGCCGACCGCCTGATCGAGACGGTGAACCGGAAAGACTTGGCAGTTTTCCTGCGCGCTTAAAAGGGACACCATGCCGCTCTGTTCGGAAGAGATACCGATAGGCTTGATGCAGACGATGTAATCCTCATTTTGCGACAAAATCGTAATCATGTCCTTATTATAACGTAAGAGAAGTAAGTTATAAATCTTTTCATGCAGGATGAGTGTTAAGGTAGACGGGAAGAAAAATCGTGTTATAATGTCACATGTGAAATGTATCATATCCCTACACGGGCGGTGAAGAGCCGGCTACGGGAATGAGAGCAGGAGGAAGAAATTATGACAAACACAAAGACGAGAAAGATGGTCGGAACGGCCCTTTTAGCGGCAATTATCGTCGTATTGCAGACGGTTGCCAGCGGCATTAAGATTGGTCCGTTCACCCCGACATTTTCTCTGATCCCGATCGTGATCGGCGCAATTCTCTACGGGGAACTTTACGGAGCGTTTTTAGGTCTGGTCTTCGGCATCATCGTTGTGATCAACGTTTTAAGCGGTGCGGAAGCCATGAGCACACTGATGCTGGAAATGCATCCGGTCATCACGGTTGCCCTTTGCCTTTTGAAAGGTATCTTAGCCGGTTATATCCCGGGACTTGTCTATAAGGCATTAAAGGGAACCAATGAATTTGTGGCCACGGCAGCGGCAGCGGTACTGGCACCGTTTATCAACACAGGCTTATTCTGCTGGGCACTGGTTACCTTCTTCAGTGAGATTGCGGCAGACTTTGCGGCAGCACTGAAATTTGAATCAGTCGGAAGCTTTATCATGAAAGGCATCGTCGGACTCAACTTCTTATTTGAATTGGGCGTCAACATGGTCTTAACACCGATGATTGCCCGTATCATTAAAGCGGTCCGGAAATAAATAATAAGGAGCACAGTTATGTTATTAGCGGTAGACATGGGAAACACCAACATCGAATTCGGTCTGGTGGAAAATGGCAAGATTCTTTTAAGCGAGCGTGTTTCCACGGATCTGAACAAGACGGAAACGGAATATGCGGTACTCTTGCACAACATCTTTGAGATCCGCGGCATCGATGAAACCAAGATCGAAGGCGCCATCATCTCCAGCGTTGTCCCGCCGCTCACACACTATCTGAGAGAAGCCATCAAAAAGGTGACGGGCATAACGGCACTGATCATTGAACCGGGGATCAAGACCGGTTTGAAGATCAAGGCGGAAGATCCGAAAGCCATCGGTGCGGACCTGATCGTCGGTTCGGCCGGCGCATTGGAACTGTACGGCGCACCGTGTCTCATCATTGATATGGGAACGGCAACCACGGTGGTGGCGGTCGACAAGAGCGGCACGTTCTTAGGCGGCGCGGTCATTCCGGGTGTCATGTTATCCTTAAAGGCGTTAGGCACGGGAACCAGCCAGCTGCCGATGATCTCTTTGGAAGCTCCGAAGAAAGTCATCAACGCGGAAACCATCCCGGCCATGCAGAGCGGAATCGTCTTCGGTCAGGCATCGCTTCTGGACGGTATGATCGAGCGCATGCAGAAAGAGCTCGGCTACAACACCAAAGTGGTGGCAACCGGCGGACTGGCCAGGGTCATTGTCCCTTACTGCAAGAGCGACATTACGCTGGATAACGATCTGATGTTAAAGGGTCTGGAGATTATTTACCGTAAAAATAAGAAATGATTTGTATTTTAAATAAGTGAATGATATAATATTTTAGCACTGAAAGGAGAAACGGATATGTTAGATGTATTATTAATGATTTCGGCAGTATTGTTGATTATCCTTTCCCTGTTACAAAGCGGTAAGTCAGATGGTATCAGCAGTGCTTTCACTGGAAGCGGCGGATTAAACTTATTCAACAACGTGAAGGAACGCGGACCGGAAAAGTTCATTGCCAACGCGACACTGGTTGACGGCATCGTCTTCTTCGCATTGGTTATCTTAGTAAGAATCGTAGGTTAATAGCGATATTAACCTTTTTTCTCTTGGGGGTGTAGCTCAGTTGGGAGAGCGCTAGATTCGCATTTTAGAGGTCGCGGGTTCGAATCCCGTCATCTCCACCAAGGAGAAGAGAGCAGGACTCAGGTCCTGTTTTTTTTTGCTGTTTTCATGTCATGTTGATCCCTGTGAATCAAAAATGTCCTCTGATACGGATCGGAACAGTTTGACCATATCCTTGTTATGTTTTTGCGGTATAATAATCAAAGAAAACGAAACATTTTATGATCGGGCTTACTGGGGTTTTTGGGAGAATAAAATGGACATTATTGGTTATTTTGTCAGGTATATTCATGAGTTTAACGGGTTCAGCGTCTTGCTGAGAATTGTTTTGGCGGTCATTGCCGGAGGTATCATCGGAAATGAACGGGGCATGCACGGCAGTGCTGCAGGATTACGTACACATATTTTCGTATGCATGGGCGGTGCTCTGACATCGCTGTGCAGCCTGTATGTTTCGAAAGTCATGGGCGTGGAAGGTGACGTGTTCAGAATACCGGCTTCGGTTGTGTCCGGCATCGGTTTTCTCGGCGCCGGCACCATTCTGGTGAAAAGCGACAGTTCCATCGTCGGACTTACGACAGCTGCCGGGATGTGGGTAACCGCAATCACCGGCATCGCTCTTGGCTACGGGTTCTATACCGGCAGTATCATCACAACTCTCATCTGCGTTGTGAACGCCACTCTGTTTACGAAAATGGAACATAACCGGCTGCGTTACATGCGGTTTTATATTGAAGTCAGCGATGTTGACATTATCCAGTCAATCGTAGACAAGCTATATGCCATTCTCAGTGATGATGTCTATATTGATACGATTCCTGCGAAGAGCGGAATCGTCGGCAATGTCGGTCTGGAAGTAACGACATCGACGAAGAACGATTTTGACCGGCTCAAAAAGGAACTGAACAGTTTTAAGGGAATCAACTTTATCGTTCAGTAGTTTTCCTTTCTGAAGAGGTAATTTATGTATCAATATATAACATTGCGGGATATGCCGGAGCGGAAAGAAGCGGCAGCGGATTGGTTCCATAACAAGTGGGGTGTTCCAAAAGAGGCATATCTGAAATGCATGGACGCTTATCTAAGCGGAAAAACGGAACTCGGCTGGTATCTCTGTTTCAAGGATGACAGAATCGTGGGAGGTCTGGGAGTAATCGAAAACGATTTCCACAACCGGAAGGATCTCACACCGAATATCTGTGCGGTGTATACCGAAAAGGCATATCGGAAGCAGGGAATTGCGGGAGTTCTTCTGAACATGGCCGTGAACGATCTGAGTCAGAAAGGCATTACGCCGGTGTACCTGCTTACCGATCATACCGGGTTCTACGAGCGGTACGGCTGGGAGTTTTTCTGCATGGTTCAGGGGGACGGCGAGCCGGAAATGTCACGCATGTACATTCATAAATAAACGCACGTTGGTTACGCTGCGGTGCAGTGATTTGAAGTGTTGCTACAGGGAAGTCTTTGAAGAGACTTCTCTTTTTTTGGATCATACGGTTCTTTTCGCTGTCTGTTTTCAAAAAGCATGAAATGATTTATAGTTAAGATAGATCAATACATATATCATCAATAGGGGAGGAACTTATGAAATCCAAAGGTAGTTTCAAGCTCGTTTTTGTCTTGGTTCTATTGCTTTTGTCATGCGGTTGCATGTTTATGGCGAATAACATCCAGCGTGACAAGGGTTCCGTCAAAATCTCCGACGGTGTTCTGCATACCGAAGCCGGGGATCTTACCTACAAACTCTATCAGCCGAAAAGTGCCACGGAAACAAATAAGGCACCGGCGGTACTGCTGTTGCACGGCTATCAGAACGACCACGAGACCTGTGCCGCCTACTCCATGGAATTATCCCGGAGAGGCTATGTTGTATTGGCACTGGACGAGTACGGTCACGGTACCAGCAAGGCCGGCTTACTCAACCGCGGCTACGTCAATCACAAGGTGACGGTCAACTACGGAAATGATTCGGAAGCCGACGGGACGTATACAAAAATCGGCGGCGTGAACCGCTATAAGCTGATGATGAACTTCTCGAATCTGTCCTTCTTCAACGATCACTATTCCAAGGATGAAGAAGGCAATGCCATTACGGATTCCAGCTGCGGCGGAATCGAAGCCTACCGCTTCCTGTCCGAACTGCCGTATGTGGACAATACAAAGATGGCACTGAGCGGGCATTCCATGGGGACCTGGTCCAGCTGGAGTGTGGCGGCTGCCTATTCCGGTACACCGATCGAACCGGTCGCAACGGTATTGCAGTGCGGGGAACTCTTCCGCAACAGCGTTTACGATCCTTCCATTCACTTCAATAATGTTCTTTTATTACAGGCGAAATACGACGAGTTCTCCTACTTCCGCGACTATCAGCGTATTGTCAGCGATGCGCTGCTGAAAACACCGCTCCGCTATGAATTCTTGCAGACAACGGCAGACAAGGCGGCATGGGATACCACCTTCGGGAACTTCAGCGACGGCTCAGCCAGAAGAATGGAGCTTCTCTATACCAACCACCGTCTGACCACCCATAACGCCCACGGCCTGGCTGTCGCAATGGAATGGATCGATCAGGCGACGGGACATGTATCTTCTCTGGCATATAACGATCAGAATGCCATGACGAAGGAATATCTGACACTTGCGGCAATGCTGCTGGTACTGCTGGCAATGTTCCCGCTGATGTCCTTCTTACTGGATACGGGCATGTTTGCGTCCATCGTACAGCCGCTGCCGCATGAGTGGAATCTGAAGAAAGGCGGCGCCTTCTGGCGCGGTGCCCTGATCACGATTCTGATTGCCGGCTTCTCGTTCCCGTTTATGACGCAGCTGGGGCACGGCTTACTGCCGTTACCGGAAGGCATCTTCCGCATGACGGTCGGAAACGGCTTTGTCAGCTGGTACGGTTTTCTGATTCTCGTTATGGTGATCACAAATATTATCAGTGCCGTCTCACGCAGGAAAAAAGGACAGCGGAAAGACACCAGGGAAACAGGGCTTGGCTCTATGGATGTCAATGAGCACATTGACTGGCTCTTATTTGCCAAATCGCTGTTACTGGCTTTGTGCATGACCGGTATGGTGTATGTGGTCAACTGGATCTACAGTCTGGTGTTTGATCTGGATCTGCGCTTTATCTGGCCGTTCTTCCGTCCGTTTACCGGAATCAGGGCACTGCAGTTCCTGGTTTATCTTCCGATCTTTGCAGTGTTCTACATCATGAACAACTCCAAGATCTTTGCGACCTTCCGGACGCAGTCCACTTATGTGAGCGGACCGCTCGGATTTATGGGAGACTGGGGGAAGAACTTCTTCTTAATGGCCGGCGGTGTTCTGATTATTACTTTGATTGAGTACATTCCGTTCTTTATGAATATCTCTCCAGGTGCGGACCTTCTGTTCGGAAGCACGTTCGGAGGACCGTTCATGTCGCTGCTGATTCTCTTTGTGCCGCAGGTTCTCTTCTTCTCTCTGATCGGTACGGTATGTTACCGCAAGACGCACAGCGTCTATACCGGAGCACTGGTCATTGCGATTCTGGCCTGCTGGATCGTCACCGGCGGATCCTCCTTCCTCTGAGAGCAGGATCAGTTTACGGTTATTCTGAAACGATACAAACAGGGTCCCGCGGGAAGCGGGACCTTTTACTTATTGCGGTAAGGCAAAGCAAGAAAGATATCAAAGAAGTCTGATTTTGGATATAATTAAGAAAAAGAAGATCACCGAATACCCGGAGGTACGAAGATGAAACTGAATTATAAATATGCCAGAATCCAGGGGAAGGCGCTTGCCCGGAATACGATGTGGGCAAAGGGTGTTTTCAGCATGTTTAACCAGATGCTGGAAGAGAACGTGATGGATGATGAAGACCGCGGACTCTTTGAGGAACTCGATGACTGGTTTGCCCATAATCTGCCGTGGCCGGAGCCGTGCAAACGGCAGGAAGCGGTGGTGTGCTGGTTTAAGATCGACAATTCCGAAGAGATGATGAAGATGTTAAGGCCGATGCTGTGGCTCTTGGAAAAATATAACCGCCCGTACTATCTTGTCTGTACGAACTTCCCGGGGGAAATCGTCTATGAGGACGAATACCAGGTAGCCGCCAAGACCGACGGGAAACTGCAGATCGATGAAGTCCAGAAATCCTGGAGCCCGGAAGACTGATATGATCAGGGGTATTATCTTTGATCTGGACGGGGTGCTGATCGACTCTGAACTGCACTACCTCAAACGGAAGATCCGGTTTCTGGCCCATTACGGAATCGAGTGGAAACCGGAAATGGCCTATACCTATGTCGGACACCGCTTCTCGCTTCAGATCCCGGAGATTTTTCCGGAGAAGAGCGAAGAGGAATTAAAAGACGTCATGACGTATTACTGGAGCATCATGCACGACCCGATGGATTACTGCTCCATCCGCATGGAAGGCAGCGATGGAGTCTTACATGAGCTCAAAAAGAAAGGATACCGCCTGGCGATCGGCTCCTTAAGCACCAGAGAGAAGATCGATACGGTGATCCGTCAGAATCACTGGGAAGACTTATTTGATGCAACCGTCTCCTTCAATGAAGTGACCAAACGCAAACCGGACCCGGAAGTCTATTTCAAGGCGATGGAACTTTTGGGACTGAAGCCGGAGGAATGTGCCGTGGTGGAAGATTCCCGGGTCGGAATCGATGCGGCTCTTGCTTCGAAAGCCTGCTGCATCGTCCGCAGGGAAAACCGCTACCTCTGCGATCAGAGCGGAGCGGACATCTATATTGATTCCCTTTGGGATCTGCCAAAAGTCATAAAGTAAAAAACCGGGAACATCTGTTCCCGGTTGTGCTTTCTTAGCTGAAGCTGACGAATTCCTCTTTCGGTTTTTCCGCTTCCTTGACATCGCCGACATATAAGACGCAGGTATCGTAGCCTTCCTCATCTTCCAGGGTATGGATGATGCCGGAGAGGTAATAGTACTGGTCTTTTTTCATTTTGGCCGGATCGACGCCGACACAGGTCAAAGCGGCATCCTGTGTGTCATTGGCACAGCAGACCATGGCTTTTCTTCCCATGATGCAGACATCTTCATATTCCGGAACGGCCATGACGTACTGCAGTTTCAGTGTGATCTGCTTCTCGTCGTAGCGCTGCGGATTTTCAATGGCATCGAGATACCATAAGCCGTAGTCCTCATCTTCCACTTTCAGCGGTTTT
>CADCPY010000166.1 GCA_902803495.1 uncultured Erysipelotrichaceae bacterium | reverse complement strand
CATGTTTTCACTCCCTTTCTGATTAAATTATACTAAAAAAGTAGACTGGTACTTTTTGTACTTGTCTACTTTTAGCGTATCACTTCAGAAATCACCTTTTTGTTTGGTGAGGAAATATCATATAATTATTTCCCGAGAAATAATGCTATCTATGATATAATTAACACGCGGAGGTATGAAATGACGAAAGAAGAATTTGTTGCTTATGTTACCTCTTCTCCGTTTGATCTATCACAGGAACAGATCGAACAATTCGATGAATACTGCCTGCTGTTACAGCAGTGGAATGAAAAAATGAATCTGACCGCCATTACGGAGACGGACGAAATTTACGAAAAACATTTTTTGGACTGCCTTCTTTCCTTAAGTGAAGAAGTGAAAGGCCGCGTGATCGATGTCGGCAGCGGCGCCGGTTTCCCGGGTGTGGTCTGGAAAATTGCCCGTCCGGAACTGGAGGTCGTTTTACTGGAACCGACGGGAAAGCGCGTCACCTTCTTAAATGAAGTGATCCGTAAGCTGAACCTCAAGGGTATCACAACCGTCAATAAGCGTGCGGAAGATTACGTCTCGGAAGTGCGGGAAAGCTTTGACGTTGTGACGGCCCGGGCGGTCGCCAACCTCCCTGTCCTTTCGGAACTGTGTCTGCCGCTTGTGAAAGTCGGCGGCTGTTTCCTGGCTATGAAAGGTGCGGCCGGCAAGGAAGAAGCGGAAGCTGCCAGGAATGCCATCCGGCTCTTAGGCGGGAAAACAGAAGCAGTGGAGTATTTAACATTAAACGGAGCGGGACGCTACAACATCCGCATCCGTAAGGAAAAAGCGACGGATCTGAAGTATCCGCGCCGCTATGACAGAATCAAAAAGAAACCGTTATGAACAAAGAAGTACTGGAAATCGCAATTGAGAATATCCGTCCAAACAGGTACCAGCCGCGAAAGGATTTCGGGGATGATACGATTTTTGAGCTTGCGCAGTCCATCCGGGAAAACGGACTGATCCAGCCAATCGTGGTGCGCCAGCACAAAAAAGGATATGAAATTGTTGCCGGGGAACGCCGCTACCGCGCCTGCCAGCTGGCGGGTCTGCAGCAGGTTCCGTGCATCCTCATGGAAGCAACCGACCGCGAAAGTGCGGAGCTGGCTCTCATTGAGAATATTCAGCGGGAGAACCTCAGCGCCATTGAGGAAGCGAAAGCCTATCAGACGATCTTACGCAATAACGGCTACACGCAGGAAGAACTGGCCCAGAAGCTGGGGAAAGCCCAGTCCACCATTGCGAACAAACTGCGCTTACTGGAGCTCTCCGGAAAGATCCAGCAGGCCATTATCGAAAAGAAAATCACGGAACGTCACGCCAGAGCGCTGTTGAACGTGGATCCTTCCAAGCGTACCCGTGTGTTAAATCGGATCATATCCAAAGACTATACGGTAAAGGAAACGGAAGAATACGTTCAGAAGCTGAACGGTAAAGCGGAAGGAACCGCGGAAACAAAACATAAGACAAAAGGATTCTCCCGGAATCAGATGGTAGCGGTCAATACCATCCGCCAGGCTGTGGAAATGTGCCGGAAAATGGGAATCGAGTTACAGGTAGAAGAAACGGAAACAGACACGGATCGCCGGATCATTGTGAAGTTCCCGAAAGAGGGGTAAAGGAATATGGCAAAGATTATATCGGTTGCCAACCAGAAAGGCGGGGTTGGCAAGACAACAACAAGTGTTAATATTGCGGCCGGATTAGCCTACTTAAACCAGAAAGTACTGCTGGTTGATTTTGACGCGCAGGGAAATGCGACGCAGGGTCTGGGCTGTTATGCGCCGAAGTATTCCGTTACCTACAGTGTCTACGATCTTATCATGGATCAGTCGACCTTTGATCAGACGGTTCAGCATCTGAAGGAACCGCCGTTGGACTTACTGCCGGCAACCATCGATCTGGCCGGTGCCGATCTGCAGATGTCGGAATATAAGACCGGCAGAGAGCGCTTCCTGAAGAAACATCTGGATGCGGTCCGCGATCAGTACGACTACATTATCATCGACTGTCCCCCTTCTCTGGGTTTATTAAATACCAATGCCCTGACGGCTTCGGATACGGTCATCATTCCGGTCCAGTGCGAATACTATGCCCTGGAAGGTCTGACCCAGTTATTAAGCACGATCCGTCTGGTCAATAAACTCTTTAACAACAAGCTGAAAATCGAAGGCGTTCTTTTAACGATGTTCGATGCACATACGAATTTAAGCAAGGAAGTTTCCGCTGAAGTCCGGAAGTATTTCAAGGAAATCGTCTACAAGACACATATTCCGAGAACGGTCCGTTTCGCGGAAGCACCGTCCCGTGGGGAATCCATCTTCCAGTATGATGTCCGCGGTGAAGGGTCCAAAGCATACGCTGCTGTGGTAAGAGAGATTCTTGCTGCGAATGAAAGGAGCAGATAATAATGGGATTAGGAAAAGGTTTGGATCAGATTTTCGGTGAAGATCTGACAAGAGTTCTGGATGAGATCCAGAATGACGAGACCAGTATTAAGCATGAGATCAAGGTAACGGAGATCCGTGCCAACCCGTATCAGCCACGTGTTCAGTTCGATAAGGAGAAACTGAACGAACTGGCAGAGTCCATTAAGGAACATGGTGTCTTTACTCCGATTCTGGTCAGAAAGGCCATTAACGGCTATGAACTGATTGCCGGGGAACGCCGGTTAAGAGCCTGCAAGATCGCAGGTCTGGAAACCATTCCGGCCATTATTCTCGAGATGGATGACAGCCAGATGATGGAAGTCACCATGCTGGAAAATATTCAGAGAGAAAACCTGAATCCGATTGAAGAAGCCAACGGATACTATACGCTTCTGACCAATCTGAATTACACGCAGGAACAGCTGGCACAGAGACTGGGAAAATCCAGAACCTATATCACCAACCTGCTGCGTTTAAGAAAACTCCCGACAGCCGTACAGGAAATGGTCGTGGAAGGAAAACTCAGCGGTTCCCATGTCAGAACACTGTTAACACTGGAGGATCCGGAAGAGATCACTTCCTGGGCCAAGCGCATCGTGAATGAACAACTCTCCGTCCATGATCTGGAAAAGATGTTAAAGGACGAGAAGAAGGAACCTGCTAAGCCGAAGAAGAAAGAAAAGGATATCTTCTTAATGGATCTGGAAAGTTCCCTGAAGGATAAACTGAAGGCAGACGTTGAAGTTTCCAAGCACAAGATCACGATCAGCTACAAGGACAACAAAGATCTGAACCGGATCCTTGAATTACTAAATTGTTTAGAAGAAGAATTATAAGCCGAGCATATCGGCTTTTCTTTTTGTCCAAAAATAGAAAAACACCATAAATTAAATGCCTAAATAAATAATATAAATATTTAGGTCTTTAAAAAAGAGAAAATTGGTGAAATTTATCCTTAGTTTCTTGAATTCTAAAATACGGTTGTTCTATAATTTACTTTATAGGAGGGGTATATATAATGAAGATCCAATATTTGAATCAGCTGATCGACCTTGCCGAAACAGACGACATTAAATATATCTGTGGTGTCGAGGGAAGCGGCAAAACAATCCTTTTTGATGAATTAGAATCCTACATAACTGAAGTTTATGCACCGGCTAACGTAATTCGCTTAAATTTGAACCAGGAAGAGGATGCGAAGTACCATACCCAGCTGAAATTTGAAAAATATATTGAGAGCAGATACAAGAGTGAAGAAAATAACTTTATCCTGGTGGACAATATTGAAAAGTATCCTGATTTCAAGAAGAGCTTATTAAAACTTCATGCGAAAAAGGTCTATAAAATCTTTGTTTCCTCTCCGTTTTTGCTGAAAGGCGATAAAGATCTGGATGTTTTACTCGAGAAACGGGTGAAAGTGATCAAGATGTATCCGTTTGGATTCAATGAATATATTAATTATCAAAATCTCGATGTGGAAAAGATGGGCACTGCCAACCTATTTAAGGCCTATTCCCGTGTCGGCGGTTTACCGGACGTCTACGGCATGAAATCCATTGACCAGAGATTCTTCTATGTCCGTGAGGAATTGATCTTTAAAAAGATCATTGACGTTGTCTTAAAGCGCAATAAGATCAGAAACAGGGATATGTTTTATGACGTACTGGACTACCTCATGAATCACACCAACGAGCTGATTTCAGCCTACGGGATCGCCAAATATCTGAACGGTAAGGGAATTACCGCAGACAATAAAACGGTCTCAAAATTCATCGACGCGATCGTGGAATCCAATCTGTTCATTGAAGTACAGCGCTATGAGATCCGCGAGGAAAAATACCTCAGCAAGGACTGCAAGTACTACGTGGCCGATTTAATGTACAACTACGCTTACCGCAATACGACGGAAATCGATGACGAAAAGATGCTCTCCAACATCGTTTTGTTAGAGCTGCTGCGCCGTGGCAAGGAAGTCAATGTCGGTAAATTATATAAAAAGGAAATCGACTTCATGTCGATGATGAACGGCGAGAAGGAATATATCCAGGTCATCGGAAACCTCTCCGACACGACACGCTTCAACGATGCAATCAGCACCCTGCTGCAGATCAAGGATAACTATCCGAAGTATCTGATCACCAATTCCAGCAGCAAATCTTTCGATTATTACGGCATTAAGATCATGAATATTGCCGATTGGCTCGAAGCAAAATAGCCTTAACAAAAACCGGGTGGCCGCAAGGCTGCCCTTTTTTGATGCAAAAAAGCGGTTTTTCTTCCTTGACAGCGATACGAATTCATACTATCATAATTGAGTACGAAAATGGACTGGAGGAATTTGGCATGAATGCTGAACTTTTACTGACAGATTTGAACCGGGAACTCAAAGAACTGAACAGTCTGTACCGCGATGCCGCGGATGAGATCGGAATTTCCTATATGATTTTTGAGGTTCTCTACTACATCGCCTTATACGGAGAAGGCGGAACGCAGAAGGAAATCTGCGACTACACGCATTACAGCAAGTCTTCCGTGAACTCTGCCATGAAGAAACTGGTGGAAGGAAGATATGCCTATCTCGAAGAGAATTACGGACGGAAAGATATCTATCTGACGGACCGCGGAAGATCTGTTATCCGTGAGTATATCGATCCGCTCATCAATAAGGAAATCGAAGTTGTGGATGCCATGGGTGAAGAAGCGGAACAGCTTCTGGAAGGATACCGGACATATATCCGCATATTTAAAGAGAAGACCGAAAACAGTGAAGACGAGGATTAAGCTGTCCGATCATTTCTCCTATCAGAGATTACTGGAGTTTGTTTTCCCTTCCATCGCGATGACGGTCTTCATTTCCGTCTACGGGGTGATTGACGGAGTGTTCGTCAGTAACTTCGCGGGGAAGGATGCCTTTACTGCCGTGAATCTGATCTGGCCTCTGCCGCAGCTTGTGGCAGCCTTCGGATTTATGATCGGTACCGGCGGCAGTGCCCTGGTGGCACAGATGCTGGGCGAGAAGCGCAGCGAAGAGGCACAGCAGTCATTTACCTTACTGATTGCGGTCGCCAGCACCTTCGCACTGACGGTTGGCATCCTGGGATTCATCTTCATCCGCCAACTGTCGATTCAGGTAGGAGCAGAGGGAGTGGTTTTGGATAACTGCATCATCTACGGCAGGATCTTATTCCTGTGTGTCCCCTTCTATGTTTTACAATATGTGTTCCAAAGCTTCCTAATTGTCGCAGAAAAACCGAAATTAGGATTATATGTAACAGTTTTAGCCGGTATTCTAAACTTTATCGGCGATGCGGTCTTTATTGCTGTGATGAAACTCGGAATTACGGGTGCCGCCATTGCGACGGCAGTAAGTCAATTGACCGGCGGAATCCTGCCGATTATCTATTTCTCCCGGCAGAATGACAGCCTCTTACGGTTTATCCGTTTCAAGTGGGATTTCCATTTTATTATGAAAACATGCGTCAACGGAGTGTCAGAGCTCTTCTCCAATATCTCCCTCTCTCTGGTTACCATTATCTATAATATGGTACTGATGTCTTACTTCGGAGAGAACGGTGTTGACGCCTATGGAGTCATCTCCTATCTCAATTATGTCCTTGTGGCTTCCTTCCTGGGCTATGCCTCCGGCTCTTCGCCGATCGTTGCCTATCACTACGGAGCAAACAATACATATGAGATCAATAACATATTAAAGAAGAGCATGGTGATTATCAGCGCCGGAGCACTCATCATGTTTACGGTTTCCGGCCTGTTTGCGAGACAGCTCGCAGCAGTTTTTACGAGTTATGACGCAGGCTTGTGGGATCTGACCACACATGCCATGAAAATCCACAGTATTTATTACTTATTCTGCGGTTTCAGTATCTATATGTCGTCGTTCTTTACGGCATTGGGAAACGGACCGGTCAGTGCGATGATTTCCTTCCTGCGTACCTTTGTGTTCGAAGTGGGGTGCGTCTTTATCCTTCCGGGGATCTTCGGAACGGACGGCGTATGGTTCTCATCGGTTACGGCACAGGTGTTGGCATTGGCAGTATCCTTTACATTACTTTTTGTAAAGAATAAGCAGTACAGATATTTACGGGTGAAAGAAGGATAGAAATGTATCAGGCAGTGATATTTGATTTAGACGGTACGGTTCTCAATACTCTTGAGGATCTGGCGGATGCGGTAAATGCCGCTCTAAGAACAATGGATCTTCCGTTAGAGAGCATTGACTCCGTCCGGGAAAAAGTCGGTAACGGGAAGTTTAAGCTGGCGGAACGTGTGTTAAAGAATAAAGGCCCGCAGGCTGACATGGATACGTTTATGCGGTACTATGACGCATATTACGAAGCGCATAAAACGGATAAAACAGTACCCTATCCTCACATTCAGGAAGTATTAACAAAGTTAAAGAAGAAAGGAATCAAACTGGGTATAATCACCAATAAATCGGAGAATTATGCCACGGAAATGATTTCGAATTACTATTTAGGATTATTTGATCAAGTTATCGGCGGAGATGCAGGACGGAAAAGCAAACCGGATCCTTCTTCCCTGCTGGAAATGATTGAATCATTTGGATTAAAGAACAAAGATGTTCTCTATGTCGGAGACAGCAGTGTGGATATTGAAACGGCACGGAATGCCGGCGTCGATGTCTGCTCCGTGACATGGGGATTCCGTTCTGAAGAGGAACTTCGTAACAACCATCCGGATTATCTGATCCGGCATGCGGAAGAGTTGGAGAAAATTGTCTTATGTTAAATGATACGATTTGTGTAATCAGTACCCCATTGGCGGAAGGCGCCATCGGTATCGTCCGTTTAACGGGTGATCAGGCGATTCCCATTGTCAATGAGATGTTTGACCGTAATCTTTTAAAGGCAAAAAGCCATACGGTGACCTATGGACATATTATGGATCAGGGAGAACCGGTGGATGAGGTCTTAATCAGTGTCTTTAAGGCACCGAAGACCTATACCAAAGAAGATGTGGTGGAAATCAACTGCCATGGCGGTGTCCATATCATGCGGAAGATCCTTTCCTTATGTATTGCGCACGGCGCCAGACTGGCCATGCCGGGAGAATTTACGGAACGGGCCTTCCTGAACGGCAGAATCGACCTGTCCCAGGCGGAAGCCGTCAACGATCTGATCCATGCGGATAATGACTTTAGAGCGAAAGCAGCCATGAATCAGTTAAACGGCAGCGTGGCGCGTTTACTGAATCCGCTGGTGGATGACATGTTAAAAGTCATCGCTCAGATTGAGGTCAATATCGATTATCCGGAATATGAGGATATTGAACAGCTGACAAATGAGCTCTTGCTCCCTTCTCTGGACAGTTGGGAAACACAGTTAAACCGGATCATCAGAGAAGGAGAAAATAACAGATTATTACTAAAAGGTATAAAAACGGTAATCATTGGGAGACCAAATGTCGGAAAGTCCAGTTTACTGAATGCTTTGATTCAAAAAGACAAAGCAATCGTAACGGAAATTGCCGGTACTACAAGAGACCTGGTGGAAGGTGTTGCTCACCTGGATGATCTGACGTTAGAGATTATCGATACGGCCGGAATCCATGAAACGGATGATAAGATTGAACAGATCGGCATCAATAAGAGCGAAGAAGCGCTGGAAGAAGCGGACTTAGTCATCTGTGTTCTGGAAGCCGGAAAGGAACTGACGGAAGAGGATGAAGAGATCCTGAAAAAATGCCGTCATAAGGATCCGATCATTGTTTATAACAAGAATGATATCTCAGAAGATACAAGAGGCATCAGCATCAGTGCTCAGAATAAGGAGATTGATGCATTAAATGATGAAATCAAGCGCCGTTTTGAATCCAAGATGATCGTAAACGGGGATGTACTGAATAATGACCGTCAAATCGGCCTGGCAAAGGCAGCTTTGCTGAGCATAAAAACGGCCAGACAGCAGACTTTGGATGGAGTGGAACCGGATTTAATCACAGTTGAGATCCAAAGTGCCTACAATTCATTGAAAGAAATCTTAGGAGAGGTCAGCAGAGACGACTTAATAGATGCCCTATTCTCGAATTTCTGCTTAGGGAAGTAATTATGAGTACAGGATATTTGGATTCCCATTGCCACATTGCAGATGCCGCATACGAAAATGAGACGGAAGAAGTGATTCAGCGAGCAAAAGATGCCGGTGTGGAACGCTTCCTGATCATGTGTGTGACACTGGATGAGGCAAGAAAAGCAATTGAGATCAAAAAAATGCACCCGGAAGTCGATCTGGCGGTCGGATTTCATCCGGAAAACGCCAATGAGACGACGGATGAGGGTTTAAATGCACTGGAAGAGCTGTTAAAGACGGGACAGTTTTGTGTACTGGGAGAGATCGGACTCGATTATTACTGGGTCAGTGACAATAAGGAGAAACAAAAAGAACTCTTTATGAAGCAGATCGACCTGGCAAACAAATACGATCTGCCGATTTCCATCCATATGCGGGATGCAACACAGGATACCTATCAGATTTTAAAGGAACATCCGTGTCACCGAGCCGGAATCATGCACTGTTACAGTTCCAGCTATGAGATGGCAGTGGAATTCATGAAACTGGGTTATTATATCTCTTTAGGCGGGCCGGTCACCTTCAAGAATTCCGTTACGCCGAAAGAAGTTGCAGCAAAGGTTCCGCTTGACCGTCTGTTAACGGAAACGGACTGTCCGTATATGACACCGGTACCCTTCCGCGGCAAACGGAACGAGCCGATGTATGTCACTTATACGGCAGATACCATTGCCGAGTTGCGGAATATCTCCAAAGAGGAACTGAAGGGAGCTGTAATGGAGAATTACAAGAGATTAATACATCAAAACTGATATATTCCTAAAAAGATAAGAGACCGCCTGCGCAGGGCGGTTTTTCTTTTTGCGTACAAAAGCAGAGCGCATGGAGGACGCAAAGTTCTGCCTTTTCTCGAAATGCACCGTTTCCGAAAGAAAAGCAATCGGTACGAAATCGGATTCTAAAACCAATTTCCGATTTCGTACCAAAAATACGGCGTAATCGCAGGGAAAATGCATAAAATTCCGATATTATAAGAAATGCGTTATTTTGTAAGAAAGAAAGAAACCGATTTCATTATTTAGGATAAGATAGAAAACAGCGCTTTTTGATAGCGGAATACGGAAAAGCTGCAGAACCGAGGAGCTTCGTTTTTAGGTGTTTAAGAAACCTCCTGTGATAAAGGAATGTATTTCGATGTCGAATAACGATCCGTTCGAGAGATTGTTAAGATATGGTGCTAAGGATAGATAGAAATAGATAGATATGAAATATCTGGAATGAGTCCCCTGCTCTCTTTACGGCCATACAGGAAGTTAAATGAGATATAACCTTATAAAGATATCTGGCTGAGCAGGTTCCCTTCTCCGGCTGCTCTGCGGCATCCGTATTTGTTAGTAGATATGTTATATATAACTTGTGGACTATTGTACGCCCACAGTTAATTTCACAGTATTGAGGGATACAGATTACATCCCGCAGATAATTAAGCAGCTTTAAAAGGAAGCAGAATTCACCCCGCATTTTATTTAACTGTTTTCGCAAAAACACATGATCAAACCCACACTCTATTTAATATTTTTGTAACAAGAAAAAAGCGGCGCTCTAAAACTACGTGAGGTTGTGGAGAGTCTCTAAAATTTTGTGTGGACACTCCAAAAACCATAAAAAACCTCCGTGATATTATCCGGTTTGAAGAACATGTAGTTTCCAAGCTCTGTGTCCATACTAGTTGGCTAATTCCCTCCCCATCACTTTTCTTTCCCTCTAACCACACGTAATTTTAGTGGCTATTTTTTTAAAACCACACGTAATGTTATATTACGAAAAAAGCAGAGGTGACATCAGGCATCCTCTGCTCGTATACGATATGGTTTTGTTTCAATCAGCTCTGTAACATGAGCCCGATTCCGATGGTGATCGGTGCCAGGATCAGAATGAGATCGAAGAGAGACATTGGTCTGAGATAGACATGGATTCCGAGAATGATGGAAATCACCAGCAGAATCACCAACGCATAGATCGCGTATTTTAAGATCTCATACCCCTTCGCAATATAGAAGGCACTGGTCAGAATCAACAGGAAGATAATGACTCCTCCGGTATTGACGGAATGGAATGTGTAGAAGTGGAAACTGTTCACATTCACGTTTTTAAACAGCATAAACAGGCCGATTCCGAATAAGATAAGCCCAAATGTATAGTCAGGATAATTTCTTTTCATGTATCCATTATAGCGCAACAGGGCTCCTTTTGACACAGGAAATCTTGTGATTTATCGGGAGAAACGGTGCGAAATCGGATTTGAGATATTGGTACGAATTCGGATTGGCTAAAAATGGCAATAGAAATCGGAATATTTTCCCTATTAACGTAGGAGATTCAGGGGAATGTGTTAAAATAGTTATGATGAAAATGAAGGAAACAATAGTCGTCGAAGGAAAAGACGACGAGACGCTCTTAAAGAGTATCTATGAAGTAGATATTATCCGGACGAACGGAACCCACCTTTCCAAAGAAACACTGGAGGAGATCCGCGCAGCGCACAAGGATCACGGTGTCATTGTATTTACCGATCCGGACCATCCGGGAGAGGAGATTCGCCGGAAGATCAATGAAGCTGTACCCGGCGTGAAGAACGCCTTCCTCACCAGTAAATCCCGTAAGAAGAATCTGGTTGGGGTGGAACATGCGACAAAGCAGGAGATTGAAGACGCCCTGAGCCATCTTCTGACCTATGAAGATGAGGAAGAGACCCTGAGCAGAAAAGAGTTCAACCGGCTCGGTTTGAGCGGAGAGCAGGGCTCCCGGGGATTACGGATCTATTTAGAAGACTATTACCATCTTGGACACGGCAGTGCCAAGACGCTCTATAAGCGTCTGAACAGCCGCAAGCTGTCATATGAAGAAATAAAGAAAGTATTGGATCAGATCAATGAGTAAAGAAATCGCAACCATTGCCAGAACCCGGGAGATCATGGAGACCTATGATCTGTATCCCAAAAAAGGCTTCGGGCAGAACTTTATCATAGAACCGGAAATCGTCCGGCACATTGCGGAATTCTCCGGCATCGATGAAACGACCACGGCAGTGGAAATCGGGCCGGGAATCGGCGCCTTAACGGAGCAGCTGGCCAAAAAGGCCAAACAGGTGCTCTGTTACGAAATCGATTTAAAGCTGCAGGATGTCTTAAAAGACACGCTGGCAGAGTATGATAACGTCAAAATCATCTTTGAGGATGTTTTAAAGCGTAACATCAAAGAAGATTTAAAGGAAATCGGTGCGGAAAAGACGGCCATCTGTGCCAATCTGCCGTATTATGTCACAACACCAATTCTTTTCCATTTGATTGAAAGCGAAACGGACTTTGAATCCATTACGGTTATGGTACAGAAGGAAATGGCAGACCGCTTTAACGCCAGAGTCAATACGAAGGAGTATAACGGGCTCTCGGTCCTGTTACAGTATCTGTATGACATTAAGATCGTGATGAAGGTCCCAAAGACGGTCTTTATCCCGAAACCGCAGGTGGACTCCATCGTGATTCGCTTTGTTCCGAAGAAGGATTATCCGATTAAGGATCTCAACCGCTTCAACGAGTTTGTGAAAGGGTGCTTTACCCAGCGGAGAAAGACGCTCTACAACAACCTGAAAGAATTCTTTAATGATAAAGAAAAAGCAATTCAAGTACTAAATGACTGTAAATTTGATGAGAATAGGAGGGCAGAAAGCCTTTCTGTCGAAGATTTTGTAAAGCTGTATGAGGTGACATATGAAGGTTAATGCCTATGCGAAGATCAATGTCGGCCTGGATGTCGTACGGAGAATGGAGAACGGATACCATGAACTGAACATGATCATGGCTCCGATCAATATCTATGACACGATTGATATCTCTTTCTCACCAACCATGGAAGTTACATCCAATCTGCGTTTTATTCCGACGGATGAGCGAAACTCGGTGGTGAAAGTCATCAACCGCTTACGGGATATCTATCACTTTGAAGATCAGTTTAAGATCCATATGGAGAAGCATGTTCCGACGCAGGCCGGGTTGGGCGGAGGCAGCAGTGATGCGGCAGCCGTTCTGCAGGTATTGAATGCCGTGCTCAATCTGAACATGAGCGAAGAAGAGATGCTGGAGTTTGCGACGGGAATCGGAGCGGACGTTCCGTTCTTCCTGAAACGGACCTGCTGCTATGTGGAAGGCATCGGCGAAAAGCTGACACCGTTCAAGCTTAACTGTCCGTTCTATATGTTACTGGTGAAACCGAAGATGGGTGTCAGTACGAAGCTGGCCTTTGAGATGCTGGATTTTGAAACACTGGAACATCCGGATATTCTCCATATCCGGGAAGCTCTGGAAACCAACAATTATCCGCTCTTACTGAACTCCCTGGGGAATTCTTTGGAACAGACAGCGGTGCAGCTGGTTCCGGAAATTGCCAAGCTGAAGGAAGATCTGGTAACGTTCGGATTTGACGCAGCGGTCATGAGCGGCAGCGGCTCCACGGTCATTGCCTTTACCAGAGACAGGATGCTGTTGGAAAACGGCTTTCAGAAGTTCCGTCAGAGTTACCGTTTCGTGAAAAAAACACAAATCATTGAGCCCTAGTGATAGGGAATCTGTTAAAATATCGTAGGAGGATTACCCCATGAGATCTGCAATTGTTTTAGCGGCAGGCAAGGGAACCCGGATGAAGAGTACCCTGGTCAAGCCGATGCACAAGGTTCTGGACAAACCGATGGTGGAACATATTGTTTCCAATCTGAAAAAAGCCCATGCGGAACGTATTGTTGTCATTGTCGGATACGATGCGGAAGCAGTTACTACATATATGAACGGCAAGTGTGAATTTGCGACCCAGCTGGAAGTCAACGGCTCCGGCAGCGCCGTCAAATATGCCACACAGCTGAAAGACGAAACAGGCACAACGCTGGTCGTCAACGGGGACTGCCCGCTGATTCAGCCGGAAACATTTGAAATGATGTACCGGGAAGCGGAAGAAGCGGAACTGGTGGTTCTCAGTGCCGTACTGGATGACGCCAGACATTACGGACGGATCATCCGCAACGAAGCAGGACAGTTTGAACGCATTACGGAGTTCAAGGACTGCAACGAAGCGGAAAAGGAAGTCAAGGAAATCAACTCCGGCATTTATGCCTTCAACAATGAACTTCTCTTCCGTTATCTGCCGTTATTAAAGAATGACAACGCTCAGAAAGAATACTACATTACGGATCTGGTTCAGATCTTCAAGGATCACGGTCATGCGGTAAAAGCCGTACCGATCGCCGACCCGCAGGAAGCCAGCGGTATCAACGACCGCGTGGAATTATATGAAGCACAGAGATGGCTCCAAAACAAGATCAATACCTACTGGATGAGAGAGGGTGTAACGATCCTCAATCCGGAAGATACATATATCTCCACCGATGCCAAAATCGGGAAAGATACCATTATTTATCCGAATACCTTTATTTACGGGGAAACAGTCATCGGAGAGAACAATCTGCTGCACGGTTCCAATGAAATTGTGAACTGTGTCATCGGAAACGGGAACACGATCGACAATGTTCAACTGGAAAACTGCACGGTCGGAAACGACCGGAAGATCGGACCTTATGTCCGCTATGAAAACAGGGAATTCCGCTAACAGTTACGACGGATTTTCGTGGTAAAACGTACAGGGTATGGTACAATATATTCACAAATAGGAGAAATGTAAGCTATGGTAAACAATAACATTATTGTGTTCGGCCTGTCTAGCGCAACTGCCATCGCAGATGAGATTTGCGGCTATTTGAAATGTGAACGCGGCAAAGTGAAAATCAGTAAATTTGCCGATGGTGAAATCATTGTTGAGCCAGAGGAAACAGTCCGCGGAAAACATGTATTCCTTGTCTGTTCCACTTGCAATCCGGTCAATGACAATGTCATGGAAATGCTGATTGCGATCGATGCATGCCGCAGGGCCAGCTCAAAAGAGATTACCTGTGTAATTCCATATTTCGGATATGCCCGTCAGGAACGTAAGAGCAAACCGCGTCAGCCGATCACGGCCAGACTCGTTGCCGATCTGATCGAAACTGCCGGAGCGGACCGCGTTGTCTGTATTGACTTACATGCGACACAGATTCAGGGCTTCTTCAAGATTCCTTCGGACAATCTGAGTGCCGTCGCACTGTTCGGACAGTACTTCCGTGCCAAACATATTGAAGGCGATATCGTTATCGTATCCCCGGACCACGGCGGAGCAACCAGAGCCCGTCAGCTGGCGGAATATGTCAACGCACCTGTCGCGATCATAGATAAGAGAAGAGTCCGTCCGAATGAAGCCGAAGCCATGGGCCTGATCGGTGATGTTGACGGCAGAACTGCCATCATCGTCGATGACCTGGTGGATACCGGCGGATCCCTGGTCGGAGCTGCCAAGATGCTGGAGAACAACGGTGCCAAGGAAGTTTACTTCTGCTGCACCCATGCCGTCTTAAGCAATAATGCCGTAGAAAAGATCCATAACTCGAATATTAAGGAAGTCATTATCACGAATACGATTCCGCTTCCGGAAGAAAAGAAAGATCCGAAGATCAAGGTTCTTTCCATCGCCTACATGCTGGCAAAGACCATCGAGGCGATTTCCGATTACAAACCGGTCAGCGAAATCTACGCAATGTTTAATGATTAATACAAAAAGAAGCTCACGGAAACGTGAGCTTTTATAATGCGATAAACTGTTTTAAGGTTACGGAATAGATATATCCGCTGACCGCTTTATCCGGACAGAGAGTTTTCATGGAATCCTTATATAATTTGATCTGACTGGTGTAGCGCTCGATCAGATCTTCCGCCGTCACATTCCTGTCGGTCTTAAAGTCGACCACGATTACTTCAGTATCGGTTATGGAGCACATATCGATATAGCCGTGAATGATCTTGCCGTCGATCTTTGTTAAGAACGGCAGTTCCTTATAAATGGTTCCGCTCAGCATCTTATGATACAGATCGGAATCGCGGAAGACTTCAAAGGCCGGCAGATAGTGCTTCAAGTCATCCCGTAAGTGCGAAAGGATCTCTTCCTTACTCCAGAGGGTATCCGGTAAAAGTTCAAAGACTTCATGAACATCAGTACCGATCTGGGCGGCAGTGTTCTTCTCAAAGCGCAACGTCAGATCCGCACGGGAAGCTTCGGTCGAAGAAGGGGAAAGCGTTTCAATTTCATCCACCTGTTTGCCGTAGCGCGGATAGATGAATTTTTTCTCTTCCTTCTGTAACAGTTCCGTGATGTCTTTCTCGTCAATGCCCTTGAAAGATACCGTCTGGTAATGGCAGTCTTCATGCAGGGCCATCATCCAGGAGGTATAACTGTTGGAGAAGAGGGAACCGAAGGTAAACGGATCCTCTTTCTTTTCCGGATCGCGGACATCGACGATATATAAGCGGTGCTTGGCCCGTGTTAAGGCCACATAGAGCACACGGATGCTTTCCTCAATCTCTTCCACCTGATCCTGATATTTCAGGGCGAGGGAAATGACATTCTCCCGTTTGTATTTCTTCGGATACTGCAGGGAAGGAATGCTGAAGCCGTAGTCGGAATGGATAAAGGCATAGCTGTCCGCGCGGGATACACTGGTGCGGTCCTTACTGAAAAGGAAGACCACCGGGAACTCCAGACCTTTGGAGTGGTGGATACTCATAATCTTGACCGCATCGGCATCGTCATTGCTGAGGGAGGCTTCCGCGGCATTGTCATCCACGGCACTGTTGATAAAGTCCAGGAATCGTTCCACCGTGACGCCTTCTTTATCCCGACGGTCAACGACATCCAGGAAAAGGTCAATATTGGCTTTCTGGTTGTCGTCATTTAAGTCTTCATAGTAATGATTGAGACGCAGCAGGGCATTGACCGTATCGCCCAGCGTCAGATTCGACTTGGCAATCCGCCAGATCGTGTTATAAGTCTCCGGGTCCGTTTCCTTGAGTCCATTCTGATAGACGGAGAGCAGTTTCTCATCGTCATACCGGAAGAAGGTGACAAGGATCGAATTCAAAGCAATCCGGTTGGACGGATCTTCCATATATTCCAAAAAGCTTAAGATGGCTTTGACGCCGGAAGACTGATATAACCCCAGGGATTCTCCGCCGAAGGACGGGATTCCGTAGGAGGTCAGAACATTCTGAATCAGGATCTTGTTGCGGTTGGCATTGACCAGTACCGCAAAGTCTTTATAAGAGAGAGAAGGATCCTGCTTTTTTAATTCCAATATCTTTTCCGCAATGCGGGAGGCTTTCTTTTCACCCGGAATCATGGAATCGTCCTCTTCCTTGCTCTGTGTTACCATTAAGAATTCCACCGGATAGCTTTCCTGTTTCTGCTCTTCCGTTCCCGGAGAGACCAGGTCGTTTTTCGGGAAGTAAACCGGACGGTGTTCCAGATTCATTAAGCGGGTAAAGAGGTCGTTGTTGAAGGTGATCAGCGCACCGCTGCTGCGGTAGTTCTGATTCAGATATAAGATCTCATCGTACTCGCCCGGAGAGGTGATCAAAGACTGCATGATGGCAGGCTTGGCGTTCCGGAAGCGGTAGATGGACTGCTTGACGTCTCCCACCCGGAAGACGTTGTTTTCTTTGGCAATCAGATTGATGATCTCATGCTGGACATAGTTGGTATCCTGGAATTCATCCACCAGGATATCGATGTAGTGTTCCCGTAAGGCCTTCGCGATACTGCCGTTGTCGGCCTTGAGGATATCCAGGGCATAGCGTTCCATATCGTCAAACTCAATGCCTTTGGCTTCCGCCTTTAACTGGCGGTATTCCTTCAGATAATTCAGAGTCAGAGAAACCAGTTCCTGCGCCACGGCTTCATTGTCCTTGAGGTCTTTTAAGAAGACGGTTTCCGTAAAGAGATATTTTAATACTTTGGCATAAGTGTCGTAGGCTTTATTTAATAAGTCACTTCCCGTGCATTTGGCCGGTTTTTTGACGTTGATATCCGCATTCTCCGCAATGGCTTTGCGGAACGCCATATAATCCCGGTTCTCCAGGCACGGTTTGACCTGCTGCTCAAGATGCTGGATCTTTAACTGTAATGGGACCAGCGGTTCTTCCTTGCCTTCGTCGGCATAGGCCAGTAAGGCTTCTTTTAACAGGTTCCGGTAGATCTCATAGAAGTCATTCAGCCGCTGATAGAAAAGGTCCAGGATCTCTTCCGGCAATTCGGAAAGGGAACTGTAGCTTTTATAGCGGGAGGCACTCTTTTTGAGCCAGCCTTCATAGTCATAGTGCGACAGGGCAGCCGTTGCCAGCTTCTTGATGCTTTCTTCCAGCATTACGGTTGCCGTGATGGAAGAGGACTGCCGGTCCAACAGTTCAATAAAGGCCGGGCTGTTGGTTTTATAAGCCGCATCAAAGGTGCGGAAGAGGGCAGCGCTCTTAAAGTAGTTGGTGGAGGTTTCATCAAAGATGTTGTTGGTGATGGAAACGTCCAGCCCGATCACATAGTAGTATTTCTTAATGATCTTTAAACAGAAGGAATGCAGAGTGGAAATATCCGCATCCGCCAGTAAGGCAATCTGCCGTTTCAGACGGGCATCCTGTGATTTCTGATAGGCATCACGCAGGGAACGGGTCAGTTTTTTCTTGATGTCTCCGGCAGCCGCTTCGGTAAAGGTCGTGGCCAGAATGCGGTCCACATCGACACCGTCGTCAATGATTCTCCGCGTTAAGCGCTCGACTAAAACCGTTGTCTTCCCGGCGCCGGCACTGGCGCTGACCACAACGTTTTTATTACGGCTGTCAATGGCTTTTCGCTGCTGATTACTGAACTCCATGGGCTTCCTCGATTCTTGCGATGATATCCGCATCCTTGGCTTTCAGCGGATCTTCATAATAGTGGCAGATTCCCTTGAAATCGCAATACTGACAGGCAGTCTCTACCGGTAACGGAGCAATCTTACCCTGTAAAAGCTGTTCTCCCAGATAGGAGTAGAGCTGCAGTAAGACCGCCTTGAATTCCTGATAGTCGTTCTGCTTGAGCGATTTCACATATTCCTTGAGATCGTCCGGCAGTTCCGTAAGGGAAACACCGACGAGTTTATGATTGTTCTGATAGTCTTCTCTCCAGTCCAGCTCATCCATGAAAGTTGTCGAGTTGGTGCGCTTGGCGAAGGATCCGGCAATGACGTCAATGCTTTCATCCGTAAAGGAGAAGTAATAGGTCCCGTGCGGAGCGCGTGCCATGGTATCTTCCAGAATCATCAGATACGTTAAGAGCTGCAGCTGCAGTCCGGCACGGATCTTCGGCAGGGAGAGGGCTTTGTTGCCGCTCTTGTAGTCAATGACGCGGTAGCCTTTTTCGCTGATGTCAATGCGGTCTACAATGCCGTTCAGACGGATCGGCGGATCCAGCGGCAGTTCCGTAAGGAATTTCTTTTCCGCTTTCAACGGTTCGTACGTGGATACTTCCTCAATGCGGCTTAAGGCATCCAAGGATGAGAAGAAGTGGCTGGTGAGCCTGGCCTTCAAATTATCGATCATCGGATGCAGGGTCGGATAGGAGGCATATAACGGCGTAAAGGCCTCTTCAATATATTTGATGTAGGTATCTTTTTCCTGACGGTAGTAGTCCTTGCCGTAGGTGTTGATCAGCTGTTCCATAATGCTGTGCAGAATGGTGCCGATCTGAGCAGGACCGATCTCGTATTCCTTTTTCTTCAGCTTTAAGCCATAGGAAAGGAAGTAGGAATACGGGCAGTTAAAGTATTTCTCAAAGGAGGAAATGGAACCCGGAACGGCTCCGTCCTTAAGAAAGATCTCTTCGGCTTTTGCGCTGCTGATCTTATGCTTGTAGGAAGGCAAAGCACCGCCTTCAACTAGCGGCCAGAGTTCCTTTTTCACGCCGTATTCATTCATTAATTCTTCCCAGAAGGCATTCAAATTGACTGTCTTGCCGCTGTAATCGGCAATCGGGAAAGAGACAAGCAACCGTTTCGAGTGCAGCAGCATCTCTCTGGTTGCTTTTTCGATCAGGTTGTAACGTTCCTCCTTGGAAGGATAGTCCAAAAGGCTGTAGTAGTCTTCATCAAAGATACCGTTAAAGAAGCGGAAATCCGGCAGATTGGCGCTTCCCAATACCACGGTGATCTTCGGTGCGAGTGTATAGGAGTTTTCCATCTTGGTAAAGCGGACCCCGCCGGAACTACCTTCATAGACATAGGAAATACCCGATAAGAGAAGGAAGAGTTCGTCCAGGTTCGCATAGAGGGAAACATAGTTTTCAATGGTGTTTTTAATCAGTAAACAGATCTCTTTTTCGCTGTCATTGGCAATGGTGCTAACCGTAATCTCAAAGGCGGTGCGGATGATCTCCTGCAGGGATTTTCCTTCCTTTTCCACTTCGGCGATCGCGTCCATATGGGCGTCGAATTCCTCCATGGCTTTCTGATAGAGATCCTTTAAATCTCTTTCCTCGGTTACCACATTTAAGGAGCGCATTTCGGAAAGAGAGGAATAGTGGGCAAGCTGACGCAGCCGGCTCATATGGTAACAGTCCGGGAAGGCCCCGCTTAACAGTAAGGATTTCAAGGTATCCCGGTTTTTGTTTCTCTGATACTCGCAAAGAGCAACAAAGCGGACCAGGATGGCCGGGGTCTTACGGATCAAGGACGTATTCAGCGGAATATGGTAGCGCTCAAAGATGCGCTGAATGCTGCTGAGATATTCCTCATCGCCGCAGATGATGCGGTAGTCTTCGAGTGGATCTTCATGCGAAAAGATGTACTGTGCCAGTGCTTCCACTTCCTGCCGCTTGTTCTGGGCAATCAGGAAATGAACGTCTTCCACTTTGAACTCTTCGGCTTCGATTGGCTTGGCACCGCAGGAGAGTAAGATGCTGCGGCGTTTGTCTTCCAAGGCAGAGAAGACCGGGGAGTTTACAAAAGATACATTGGAGGCATCTTTGAGTTCGTTCAGATAGGCCGTATATTTCTTTTCCGCCAGCGGCAGATCCAGAAAGAGGGAGATAAGATATTTGAGTTACTTTTGAATCTGGGTGCTCTCCGGTAAAGACTCATAGGCAATCGAAAAGGATGCCATTTCCTTAAGGAAGGATACAAGTTCCATGGCAAAGAAAGGATACTGCGCACTCTCCTTTAAGGCAGTGAGAGAATCCCTGTGTTCCAGTACGGTATGATAGACCTTCAAAAGAAGTTCGCTCTCTTCATTGGACGCTCTCGCCGTGCGTAACAGATAGTTCTGCATGCTGAGAATATCGGTATTCAGATAGCCTTCCTGCTTCTCTAGGAGCAGGTTGCGGAGCTCCGGATGAAGACTGTTTTCGGCAATGATAACATTCGTTTTTTCCATATAATTAGAATAGCATAATTCCGTAAGTCTGGATATCCATCTTTTTGCACTCCTACCAAAGTATGATTTTCGAAAAGATTCAAAATATTTAGGAGAATAATGGCAAAAATTTCATAATTCGGAGGACGAATTTCCTTTTAAGTTACATTTATTTATGGCATTATATTAGTATCTAAAAGATATTTATAAGAGGGTGAAGAATTTGGCAGTATTTGATCAATTAAGTGTGGTGCTTGACCGCAGAAAAGAAGGGGACGCATGCGTCTTCAACGGCTACCTGGAAGATTTTTTAAGCATGAAAGAGGATCTTCCTTACCACGATCTGTTCACAAAATTACTCGCACTCGATAACGAATTACGCATTTGTGTCGGGCTGGGTTTTAACGTGAACAAAAACGTCATATCGAATCAGATCATTCGGTATAAAGATGCCAGCAAACTTCCGGAAAAGGCAATGAAATGCCCGTATCTTCTTTATATCAATAAGGATGGAGAACAGAAGGGAATCGTTCTCAGTGAAGACTATCTGTTAGCGAAAGGCTATTACTACTGCCTGACGGAACAGTATGCCATTCTGGAAAACTCCCGCAACGAACTGATCTCCATGAGTCTGGACAACCCGGATCTCATCGTGGAAAAGGTTCAGAAATTCCTGAATCCGAAATCCCGTGCCGGAGCCATCCAGCGCGAAGTGGATAACTATTACTACAAAAATCTCAAGGAAATGATTGAGATTGCGACTGCCGAAGCCGAAGAGGAAGTCAACAAAGCCAAGGAAACACTTCCGGAACTCGATGACAAGGCAGATTACATCTACAATGCCGTCAGCAAGTGGTATCTGTTAAAGAAAGTTGTCTATGTTTCCTACATGATGAACAAGGACGTTCTGAATACGGAATGCGAAAAGGACATCAAGAAACAGCGCTACAACGCCAAGAACAGTGCCGACGGAATTCCGTTCATCGCTTACAGCGAAATGTGGAGAATGAAGAAAGAGGAACAGTAGTTCCTCTTTTAGTTTGTCTTGATTTCAGTTTCTTTGGAATAGAGAAATTCCGGGGTAAATCTTCCGTTCAGCGCTTCCGTCGCTTTTTTTATGATGTCCTTGTCTTCCGTCGCAAAGCGGATAAGCACGTTTTCCTCGTAAGTCTTCTCCAATACCGTCACCGTGGAAAGGAAGCGGTCCAGCCGGCTGGCGGTGGAATAGTCCACTTTCAACTGATAGACGTCCATCTCTCTGACTTCGTAAAGATCGGTATGATCCAAAGCTTCCGACACGCTGCGGGAATATGCCCGGATCAATCCGCCGGCACCTAACAGAATACCGCCGAAGTAGCGTACCGTAATGGCGCAGATCTGTTCCATGTTGCGCTTGCGCAAAACTTCCAGCATCGGGATGCCGGCTGTTCCGCTCGGTTCCCCGTCATCGTTGCTGCGCTGCAAAGTGGAATTGATGCATAGGGCTGAGCAGTGATGCGTGGCCTTGGGATGCATCTTTTTGATCTGTGCGAGATAGTCCCGGAACTCTTCTTCACTTTCTACCCGTTTCAGGTAACAGATGAAGCGGGACTTGTTGATCTCGATTTCATATTCGCTTTCAAACTGGATTCTCATATCTCTATTATAAAGGAAAGAAAAGGACTAATCGATATATTTCTCGATCAGTCCGTTTAAGCCTTCATCAATCTGTTCATAGGACAGATCAAAATTCCGAGTATACCAAGGATCACTGATATCTTCATCCCGTCCGGCAAATTCCAAGAGCTTGAAGATCTTATGCTCAGGATCGTCTCCAAACATCCGTTTCATATTCCGGATGTTGGCGGAGTCCATCCCGATCAACAGGTCAAAGCGCTCATAGTCTTCCGGCGTAATGCGCCTGGCGCAGTGATTTCCGATGGGAATATGATGCTTCTTTAATATTTCCTGCGCGGCATAGTACATCGGCTCTCCGATTTCTTCATAGGACGTCGCCGCGGAGTCGGTCTGAAATATGCCTTCCAGATAGTATTTCTGAATCTTGGCGTTCATCATGGCCTCGGCCATGGTGCTGCGGCAGATATTGCCGTGGCAGACAAACAGTATTTTTATCAATCTTTGCATGTATCCGCAAATCCTTTCATTTCAATCCTCAATTTGACTATTCGAATTATGCATGTCTAATGTCTTTATATTTGTAAAAAGAACTAAACCGCAAGTAGCCAATCTGCAATATTAATTATTCTTATCCCTTCATATTGATATTCTGGATGTCCTGTGTTTACTATCAGTATTTTAGGATATGTGTCTTTTATCTGCAAAAGGGACTTAACTTCTCTTTCAAAGGTGGAATCTTGTGTTATATTATCAGATACTTGGATATATATCTTTTCACTCCCCCGTGTCGCAACAAAATCTATCTCCTTTTGATATAGTTTTCCGATATACACATTGTAACCGCGTCGCAACAAATCAATTGCGACAAGATTCTCATATGCTCTTCCGTAATCTATGTTTCTTTTCCCCAGAATTGCATATCGTAACCCGGTATCTGCAAGATAGTACTTTTCTGATGTTTCAAGATATAATTTTCTTTAATATCATATCTTTTTATATTGTAAAACATAAATGCATTACAATATACACTTTCGAAACTTTCAATATTTTTAATTTTTGAAAGACAACAATACACCGAAAACCGGTTACCCTTCGTACTGATTCAGGTTTTGGCTGATATTGTCATAAAAACGGGCAATCTGGATGCCGTCAATCAGGGCATGATGCACCAGTACGGAGAGCGGCATCTGATATCTTCCGTTGACGTCTTTCTCGTATTTCCCCCAGGTGATGCGCGGGTTGGACTCATCGCCTCCCGCTACCGGCTGAATGAGGGAAGTGTAGTGCAGCCAGGGCAGCGTGGAGATAAAGTACATGCTTGCCACGTCTTCATCTTCCGTAATGCCGTTCTTCTGACATTCCTTCCGGGCAGCTTCCGCTTCTTTGAGATAGTCGTCTAACGGCATATGGTGGTGCAATGTGCAGTAACAGTAGGTTCCGTCTTCCTTTGCTTCGGTATGGGACGTCGGGCAGGCGTCATATTCCGCAATTCTCCCGCCTTCGATGCGCTGGCGGAATTCCGGAATCGCGTCAGCTGCCAGAGCGGCTTCGTGCAGAAACATCAGATAAAAGGAGACCTGATGGCTTTTACAGTAAGATAAGAGTCCCGTGACATCCACATTGACGGTCGTTCCGACATAGGGATAGGGCAGGGAGCGGAAATAGGCGAAATGTGCGGCTCTGGGATAGTTATCCATATCGATGTAGTGCTTGCTCATGAAAATACCTTCTTATTTATCTATATATATTATAGAAAAGAGCAAAGAAAGGCGGGAAAGTTTTTCCCGCCTTGTGTCTTTTGTGAAAGAGTACTATTCTCCTTTTTCGAGAGCCAGTGTTCTAGTTGTCAAATCACAGACTTCCGTCGGTCCGTAGTACTGGATGGCACCCGGATATGTGTAAGCTGTTTCGACCGCCCAGGTATCACGGTTGGCTTCGAAGTATTTAAACGGTTTGCCGTCGAGTTCGACTAAGGCCTTGCGGATAACCGGTTTGTCTTCGCCGTGTCTGCGTTCGATGTTCATCATCTTGGTGATCGGCATGCCGCCTGCAACCCATTCTTCTGCCGGTTTGGACAGGTTGGAAACCTTGGAGAGGTATCCGTTGTATCCGTACTGGATCAGCATGAAGGCATTGTATCCTAAGGAGTAGCAGTAGTCCGCATCGAAGTTGGACGGGAAGGCACATCTTCCTTCATATCCGAAGAAGTGATGCAGCGGGCTGAATTTCCCATTGTAAGTGCCTGCTTTTCTTCTCTCTTCCAGTTTGGCTTTGACTAAAGCGGAGAAGAGCTTTTCGGATTCGATCAGGGAAACCTGAACGTTGCCGTGCGGGTCTCTTTCCAGGAACAGCTGCTGCTGGATGCCCTGCGGCAGGATGGCGAAGACGGCCATGGATTCCTTGGACAGACCTTTTTCGATGAAGGCATATTTTTCATCCCAGCTTGCCAGTGCGTTGAAGGCTTCGGCTTTGGAACCGGCCAGAAGTTCGTTGATTTCCTTGATTAAGACGGAGAATTCCGGTACGAATTCGACAACGCCTTCCGGAATGATAGCCACACCGAAGTTATTGCCGTTGGCTGCACGTTTGGCGACCGCGTCGGCGATATAGTCCGCAATGGAGGACAGGGACATCTTCTTTGCTGCGACTTCTTCGGAGATCAGGCAGATGTTCGGCTGTGTTTCCAGTGCGCATTCCAGGGCGACGTGGGAAGCGGAACGGCCCATGACCTTAACGAAGTGCCAGTACTTCTTAGCGGAGTTGGCATCACGTTCGATATTGCCGATGAGTTCGCTGTATGTCTTGGTTGCCGTGTCGAAACCGAAGGAACATTCAATGTCTTCGTTCTTTAAGTCACCGTCGATGGTCTTCGGGCAGCCGATGACCTGAACGCCGGTGTTGTGTGCTGCGAAGTATTCCGCTAAGACAGCTGCGTTGGTATTGGAATCGTCACCGCCGATAATGACGATGGCTGTAATGCCGTGCTTCTTGCAGACTTCCGCTGCGACCGCAAACTGGTCTTCCGTTTCCAGTTTTGTTCTGCCGGAGCCGATGATGTCGAAGCCGCCGGTGTTGCGGTACTGATTGATATATTCATCATCAAAGATGAGATAGTCGTCTTTTAATAAGCCGATCGGACCGTTCTTGAATCCGTAGAGGACATTTTCCTTATCGGTTGCCTTTAATGCGTCATAGAGACCGCAGACAACGTTATGTCCGCCAGGTGCCTGTCCGCCGGAGAGGATCACACCGACAACCTGCTTTTTGGCAGGGGAGGTGTTTTTCCCTTTCATAAAGGTAATTTCTTTTTTTCCGTAAGTATTCGGGAATAAAGCCTGGATTTTTTCCTGGTCAGCAACACTCTGAGTTGCTTCGCCTTCCTTGACGCAGATCTCGGAAATGCCGTGACGGAGCATGCCCGGTAATTTTGGCTGATATTCGTATCTGGCTTTCTGAAGCGGTGTAAGTTTCATAATGATACTCCTTCTTTTTATGTTTTTCTCTATATCAAATTATAGAATAAATCGCCTGAAAAGTTAAGAGAAGACACGTGGTCTTCTCCTTATTATTTATCTATGGGTAATGTAGGATTTCAGGAATTCCAGCGAATCCTTTTTGACCACGTCGTCATCGAGCGGAGTTAAGACGATATATCCCTGCGCGAGGGCATACATGTCATGGTCGAGGTCTTCCACGATATCCTCCATGGAGACGCCGCTGCCCTTCATGAGCAGGGTGATCTTCCCGTCGGACTCGTTCTCCACTTCGTATTTGGAGAGGAAGATCTGACGTCCGCCGTAGTCGCCGACCGTCACGCCTTTGACAATGCCGTCTTTCGGATTCGGCAGATTGACGCTTAGGATAAAGTCATGGCAGAACGGCTGCTTCACAAACCAGGCGGCAATATCTCTTAAGTACGGCGCAAAGCGGTCATAGGGATATTCGCTTCCGAAGTCCAGAGAAGTCGCAATGGCGACCAGTCCCTCGGCATAGGCACCCGTGGCTGCGCCGATGGTGCCGCTCGAAACACAGCAGTTGGAAAGGTTGGCACCCTCGTTAATGCCGGAAACCACCAGATCCGGCTTCTCGTCCATAAAGACATCCAGTGCCGCATAGATGCAGTCGCGCGGGGTTCCGTAGACTTTATACGCCTTCACGTCCGAATCAAAGTCATAGCGCTCGCAGATCAGTTCCCTGTCATACGTCATGGCGTTGCCCTTGGCGGTCTGCTGGGTGGCCGGTGCCACTACCGTGATATCGCCCAGCGGTTTTAAGGCATTGACTAAAGAGCGGATGCCCGGAGCCTGAATGCCGTCGTCATTGGTAATTAATATTCTCATACTGTTTCTCCCGGCTTTATTTTATCAATTTTTATAAAAAGAAAATAGCCGTTTGAGCGGCTATTTCAATTCATAGGTAATGCTGGCCTTCCTGTTTTTGACTTCCACCGTCGCAACGCTGCCGGAAATGAGTGTCCAGGCCGGCGGTACGTGTCCGAAGTCCATCTCGTAAACATACGGAGTGTTCAAATCATCCAGCACGGAGTGCAGTGCTTCTTCATACGTGAGTCCGAAGAACGGGTCACGCTGTTTTCTTCTGCCGAAGAGAATGCCGTTACAGCCGTCGAACCAGCCGGCTTCCTTCATCTGAAGGAGGGTGCGGACGATTCCGACCGGGCTGTAGTCATACGCTTCCATATAGAAGAGAACACCGTCTTCGCTGTAGCGTTCCTTGAACTCTTCCACCTGGTCGTACGGAGTACCGACTAAGGTAACCAGGCAGTCCATGCAGCCGCCGATCAGACGGCCGTGCAGTGTCATGTCTTCGCCTGTGGAGGTGTAGATGACATTCTTTTCTGTTAAGTCGTAATCTGCCAGTTCCATGCCTTCGATGTGGCTGACATCGTTGATCGCAAATTTCGGATAGCTCTTCTGCTCGAAGCGCTTGCCCTGCATGATCTGATAAGATTCCTTTAAGGATTTATGCCACTTCTCCATCCCGAAGTTTTCCACGCAGTTTCCGTAAAGGGAAGCCGTATCGCAGATGGTATTGAGAAGGAAGGTCATGTAGGTATTGTCGCTGTAGCCCATGAACCATTTCGGTTTGGCATGGATCAGCGTGTGGAAATCGATGAGTGGAAGGATCTCCATCATGAGTTCCCCGCCGGCGACGGAATGCACAAAGTCCACATTCTCATCGAGGTAGGCCTTCATCCATTCGCTGGCTCTTGCTTCGGCGGTGTTGCTGGCAGCTTTTCCCATCAGGTAGAGGCTTTCCGCTTCCTGAATGGTATAGCCGAGTTCTTCGAATTTGCGTCTTGCTTCCTTGTACTGAGTTGTATAAGGTTCGCCCGTGACACCGAAGCTCGGAGCCACGTGGGCAATCGTATCGTGTTTCTTTAAAAATTCCGGATAACGCATAGGTTTATTTCAGGGCTTCCTTGGCCATCTGTAAATGGTGCATGGAGCGCTCGTATCCCATGATCTTCTGAATGGCATAGAGGTCCGGGGTATTGCTTAAACCGGTAATGGCGATACGGATGATCTCCGCGACATCGGATACGCTTCCCGGATAGCTGTCCGGGTTGTTGCGGTATTCCTTCATGTCCGTGCAGAAACCGTATTTCTCGGCAATGGCTTTGACTTTTTCAAACCACTGGCTGTTGTCGTCATTACTATCATAGGATGCTTCAAAGTCTTCAATGATCTTTAAGCAGAGATCGCTGTCGTACTTGAAGGAATATTCCGGATGATGCAGCTCATCGAAGTAGTAGGAGATGCTGTCCAGAATCTGCGTGCAGGAGATATAGTCTTTTCTGCGCTTCTTTAATTCCAGTCCCATGCCTAAGGACAGGATCTTATCGAGATAGGCTTCATCCCCGAAATAGACATCGTACTTGTCGGCACGGAATTCCTGTACGAATTTCTTCAGCCAGGCCTTCATCTCATCTAAAGAGAACTTGGACAGGTAGGTCTTGGAAATATTGTCCAGTTTGGCTAAGTCAAAGAGGGCACCGGACTGTCCCATGTTCTTGAGCTTGAAGTCAAACTCTTCGATCGGAGTATCCGGATGTTTGAGGAACCATTCCTCAAAGTTCCAGTTCAAGAGTGTCATTAAGTAGATCTTGACCGCATACGGATGGTAACCGAGATGGCGGTAGTAATCCAGAGAAAGTTCCGGGTCCTTGCGCTTGCTGAGCTTACGCTTGACGCCGTTATCGATCTTCATTAACTGGGACGTATGGGCATATTTCGGACGCTTGAAGCCTAAGGCATTGAAGAGTTCGATATGTACCGGTAAGGTGCCGAGCCATTCTTCCCCACGCAGCACAACCGTGGTACGCATGAGGTGGTCATCGATCGCATGGGCGAAGTGATAGGTCGGGATGCCGTCCTGTTTTAAGAGGACCACGTCCTGGTCGTTTTCAATGACCGTGATGTCTCCCTTGATCTCATCGTGGAAGACGTGCTTCTTATTGATGTCACCGTTGGCACGGAGTCTGACCGTGAACGGATCACCGTTCTGAATGTGTTTCTCGACTTCTTCATACGTCAAATTGCGGCACTTGGCCCATTCGCCGTAGTAGCCGGTCGTGACTTTCAGTTCCGTCTGCTTTTCGCGGATCTCGTTGAGTTCCTCTTCGGAGCAGAAGCACGGATAGGCGAGGCCTCTGGCGATCAAATCTTTCGCAAAGCACTGATAGATCTCGGCACGCTGTCTCTGATAGTACGGTCCGTAGTTGTTGCCGTTGTTCGGATCGACTTCCGCACCTTCATCGAACGGAATTTCAAAGTACTTGAATGTCTTTAACAGTGTTTCCACGGCGCCGTCGACTTTCCGCTTGTCGTCCGTATCTTCGATTCGGAGGTACAGAACACCGTTGGAGCGGTGAGCGACACGCTCATCGGCCAGAGTGCCGTAGAGGTTTCCGAGGTGGATGAATCCCGTCGGGCTCGGTGCCATACGTAAGACTTCCGCGCCTTTCGGAAG
Organism: uncultured Erysipelotrichaceae bacterium; assembly: GCA_902803495.1. Classification (GTDB taxonomy): domain Bacteria; phylum Bacillota_I; class Bacilli_A; order Erysipelotrichales; family Erysipelotrichaceae; genus RUG14871. The sequence continues at coordinate 2,626 of CADCPY010000166.1, read as the reverse complement.
ATCTCTCTCCGGAAACATTTCTTCATATTCCTGCGGAGTCTTCTGAATGTTCGGGAATAATAATTCTGCTAACTTCTGATAATCCATGATTATCTCCCTTCTTCAAACTGACTCGGGTGCTTGCTGAAGAAGTCGACCTTCGGTTCCAGGACCTTGAACGGTTTGCCTTCTTCAATGAAGCTGTTCAGCGGTTCATCGAAGTGATCCCAGCTGAAGATGTTTTCATTGGCACCTAAGTATTCCACCATCATTTCCGTTCCCTGCGGGACGATCGGGTGGGTTAATAAGCAGCAGGTACGGACAATGTGGAAGCAGTCGATCAGTGTCTGCTTGCGTAATTCCTCATTGTTTTCCTTTTCTGCCTGGTTGTAGTTTCTTGCCCAGTATTTGTTGCCTAAGCGGATGTAGCTGTCCAGGATATCCATGCACTTGTGAGTATCGATCTTGTACATGGCCTTTTCGTAGTCGAGACAGACATCAATCGCTTCCTGTTTGACCTGGGCGCTGACTTCGCCTTCCGGTAACACACCGTCATAATACTTCTGGACCGTGTAGAAACAGGAACGGGCCAGACGGTTTAAGACGTTGGTGAACAGATTGCCTTCCTTTAAGACCGGGTCGGCTTCATTCGGATTGGCGTTCGGGTTGAACGGTTTCGGCATGAAGCTGACGCTCTTCTTATCCAGAGCCAGGCCGAGGAAGTGCGCGCGCAGCTGTTCCGGTGTGTAGTAGTTGAGCAGGTCCGCTGCCATTGGAGGCTTGACGGAGCCGCTGGAACTGGCTTTCTTGTCCAGGAATAAAATATGGTAGTTGGCGGCTAACGTAGATAACGTCAACTGGCCTTCTTCCGGTGTGATGGACAGATTGTCCTTACCCTGAAGCGCCATGAACATGGCCTGCTGGGCAATGCCGTAGAAGTAGATGTTGTCCTGGCCGATGAACTGGAAGACTTCGGCATCCTTGCTGCACCAGTATTTCTTCCACTCTTCATCGTCTTTGCCGATGCTGTTGAGATAGGCTTTGGTGAAGGAGATCGGAGCCCATAAGGATTCCGGCCAGACCCAGACCGTCAGATCTTTCAGATCTTCGAGTTCCGGGAACTTGACGCCCCATTCAATATTGCCGGATAAGCGCAGCGGTACCAGTGTTTTACCGGTACGGTAACGCACGCCGTGAGCCGTTAAGATCTCACAGGCAGTTTCTCTGTCTTTTAACTTGTCGAATGTCAGCTGGAAGGAGTTCTTCTTTTCTTCCACCAGAATTTCATGGTGCGGCAGCTCCTTCTTTAAATGTTCATAAAGGTCCAGATAGTCCTTGATGACGTAAATGATCGGCTCTGCCAATGTTTCCTTCATCGTCTTGGAAACGATCGGACGGACATTGTCCTTGTACTGAATCATGTTGACATAATCCTTGAGGATCTCGTCGAAGTCCGTTAAGCGGAAGTACCAGTTGGTGACATCCTTCATGATCGGTGTTTCCCCGGTCAGGGTGCTCTTCGGATTGATGAGGTCTTCCGGCATGTACTGGTGACCCAGGTCGCACTCATCGGCGTAGCCTTTTTCACTCTGACATCCCTGAATCGGACATTTTCCGATGACCTGACGGCCATTAAGGAAACATCCGGCTTTTTCGTCATAGAACTGACGGGTAACGGATTTATCGAGCCAGCCGTTTTCATACAGCCGGGTGATGATCTCATTGGTGACTTCCTGATGGACCTCTTTGGTTTTTCCCAGTCCGCTGGCACCGAAGAGGTTCAGGCTGATCAGATAATCATGCAAGGTATTCTTCTGGCTTTGGTGGTTGGCATTGACATAATCCTCGATGGATCCTTCAAAACCTTCCTTTTCTTTTTTGACACGGTATCCTTCAGCAATCGGGCTGCCGTAGCAGTCTGTACCACTCACGAAGACAACGTTGTCTTTGCCGATGCGGTCCCGCAAGAAACGGGCATAGGTGTCCGCCTGTACAAAGACTCCGCCGATGTGTCCGAAGTGGAGTGACTTGTTCCCGTAAGGCATTCCGGCAGTGACGACTGCTTTTTTCGGAAAGTTCGGGCGGTTCGGATAGTTGCTCATAACAAATACCTCCTGTATAACATTAAGAATTATACCAAATCTATAAACCAAAGTGAATAAAACCTTATCCTTATTTATATAAGAGAGAATTACATGGTAAAATGGGGTTGCCTATGAACGCTTTAACCGAAGTCATTCACCCGTTTGAACCGTATTATCATAACGATTCCCGCATTCTGATATTGGGAAGTTTTCCCAGTGTGAAGTCACGGGAGGTGGGTTTTTACTACGGGCATAAGCAGAACCGCTTCTGGAAGGTGATGGCATATCTCCGAGAGGAAGAGGTACCGGAAAGTGTCGAAGAAAAGAAAGCGTTTCTTCTGCGGAATCATATCGCTTTATATGATGTGATACAGTCCTGTGAGATCCGCGGTTCTTCCGATGCGTCCATCAAAAATGCCGTCCCGACAGATCTCGAAGCAATCATTCAGAACAGTAAGATTACCGCTGTCTTCTGTAACGGGAAAACCGCATTTCATCTGTATGAGAAATACCAGAAAGCCACGGTATCCGTACCGTGCATCTCCCTTCCATCCACTTCCGCT
>CADCPY010000165.1 GCA_902803495.1 uncultured Erysipelotrichaceae bacterium | reverse complement strand
GATTCCGTTCCGCAGAACGTCGGCAAAGCTTTCTCTTCTTTGATTCCGACATGCATCACAGTCATCCTGCTCTGCACGGTACGCTTCGCCTACAGTCAGATCACCCATACGGAATTATGCAATCTGGTCTATAATGTCCTGCAGGCTCCGTTAAGTGCCATTATTCAGACTCCGTTCGGATTCATCGGTATTGCTTTACTGACAGGTTTATTCTGGGTCTTCGGTATCCACGGTACAGCTGTCACTTCCGCAATCACAAAACCGTTATTCTTAGGTTCCTTAACAAAGAACATTGAATTAGTCAACCAGGGACTTGCACCTACGGAAATCGTTACCAAACCGTTCAACGTTCTCTTCGGCGGTATGGGCGGCTTCGGCTGCACGATTGGCCTGATCGTTGCCATCCTGTTATTCTCCAAGAGAGAAGATGAGAGAGCCATCGCCAAGATTGGTTTACCGGCAGGCATGTTTGAAATCAACGAACCGGTCATCTTCGGTATGCCGATCGTTATGAACCCGATTTACATGATCCCGTTCATGCTCGCACCGGTCGTCGGTGAAATCATCGGTTATGTTGCGACAAAGCTCGGCATCATGCCTATCACGTATATCGATGTTCCATGGGTCACTCCGCCGTTCATCAACGCCTTCCTGGCAACCGGCGGTAAGTTCTCTGCCGTTCTCGTCCAGTTCGTCGCATTTGTTGCCATCGTGGCACTGTATACACCGTTTGTTCTCGTCAGCAACCAGGTAGCGAAGAAACAGGCGGAACAGAACGAGAAATAAGATGACCTTATTTCCAACTGACTTTCTCTGGGGCGGCGCTACAGCCGCTAACCAGTACGAAGGCGGAGCATTGGAAGGGGGAAAAGGATTAAGCATCTGTGACGTGCTCACAGGCGGTTCCCTGACCAAGAAGCGTAAACTGACCTGGAAGAATCCGCAGAGCGGGGAAACGGGCTATGCCGACTTAGCGCCAAGGAAGCCATTGGTATTACCGGAAGGCGCCGTTCCTGCCGTACTGGAGAACGAATACTATCCGTCTCATAAAGCAGTAGACTTCTACCACCACTATAAAGAAGACATCGCTCTGGCAGCGGAAATGGGCTTCAAGGCCTTCCGCATGTCCGTTAACTGGGCCAGAATCTTCCCGAACGGGGATGATGCAATGCCGAATGAGGAAGGTTTACAGTTCTACGATGACGTCTTCGATGAATTAAAGAAATACAATATTGAACCGTTAGTCACCATGTCCCACTACGAGATTCCTCTGAATCTGGTATTGAACTACGGGGGATGGAAGAACCGGAAGCTGATTGATTTCTTTGAAAACTATGCCAGAGTACTCTTTACCCGCTATAAGGGGAAAGTGAAATACTGGCTGACCTTCAATGAGATCGACAACATCAAGGGCTATCCTCTCATCTGTGCAGGTGTTCCGGAATACTCTGAGCAGGCCATTGCCCAGGCAGCACACAACATGTTTGTGGCTTCCGCCAAAGCAGTGAAACTGAAGAATGAAATCGATCCGGACATGATGGTCGGTCAGATGCTGGCCTACATGCCAATCTATCCAATCAGCTGCAATCCGAAAGATCAGCTGCTGGTATTGGAAAAAGAGCGTGATGCACTGTTCTTCAGCGACGTTCAGGTTGGCGGTTATTATCCGAACTATAAATTAAAGGAATACGAGCGCAAAGGCATTACTCTGGAAACAGGGAAAGATGACTTCTATCTCTTACGGGAATACCCTTGTGAATTCATCGGCTTCTCCTGCTACAAGTCCATGGTTGTCTCCAGTGAGGACCCGGAGAAACGGAATCTGAAGAACCCGTATCTGAAGGAATCCGAGTGGGGCTGGGCCATTGACCCGGACTGCCTGCGCTTAACACTCAATACTCTCTATGACCGCTATCACAAACCGTTATGGATCGTGGAAAACGGCCTGGGTGCCGAAGATCAGCTGGTGGATGGAAAAGTCCATGACAGCTATCGGATCTCCTATCTGAGAGACTCCGTAAAATCCATCTCTGACGCCATCCATCTGGACGGTGTGGAAGTCATGGGTCTGACGGTCTGGGGCTGGATCGACATCGTTTCCGCCGGTACCGGAGAAATGAAGAAACGTTACGGCCTGGTTTATGTGGATCTGGACGATGAAGGACACGGGACATGTAAACGTTACAGAAAAGATTCCTTCTACTGGTATCAGAACGTCATTCTCTCGAACGGAGAAAATCTCGGCTGATCATACATCAGACAGCAGAAATACTCCTCTCAGCTGTCCAAACAAATGGAATGAAATAGAACGCCCCGCTGCAGAAATTGTTGCAGCGGGGCGTTTTCCTTATCTTCCTTAGTGTACTACATTAATCCGTATTTGCTTTTTCAATCAGTTTTCTGACTTTCTTTTTTGAAAAGAGGAAATCCTTCTTTAACGTAAGAAACCCCAGCTGATTGGCAACGGAAATGTTTTTTGAACTGTCATCGATGAAGAGGCACTCTTCCGCTTTCAGATCATATTCTTTCAGAAACGCCTCAAAGCAGGCCGCATCCGGTTTCATCATATGAATATCACAGGAGAAGAATGCACCTTTGACATATTTCAGAAAGGGGTAGGAGATGACATGTTTCTTCTCATCCGTAGACTGGTTGGAAAGAAGATAGATATCGTAGTCTTTACTGAATTCTTCTAAAGCACGGGTGGCGGAGCGCCATTCCACAAAATAGTTCTCCCACCTTTTTTTGTACACCCTGTGTATTATTTCACTGTATTGCGGCAATTCCTTACAAAGAGCATTGACAAGCTCTTCTCTGGTCTTATATTCCCCGAGGTTTGCCTTTTTGAAGGAGGTGGAGCGGGAAAGGCGGTAGAAGGTATAGAGCTCTTTGGGAGAGAGATGAACATACGGGAAAAAGTGGCGGAAAGAGGGCCGCTGCAGTACTCCGTTGACATCAAATACGATTGCCTTGATCATGACTTTATTATACCGAAAAAAAGAGACGTCAGAGTGATACGTACCCTGTCAAGTAGACAGAGGAAATAATTAAATCTCAAAGTATACGATAACCATCTGTAATTACAGATCATCTGTGAT
>CADCPY010000164.1 GCA_902803495.1 uncultured Erysipelotrichaceae bacterium | reverse complement strand
GACATTCACCGCCGTCAGTGTCAGACGGTTGTCGCAATAGATCGGGCTTTTAATGCCGCTGGCCCAGATAAACGGTTCTTCCGGCCGTAAGAAGACGGCCTGAATGGATAAGAGATCTTTCGCAATTAATTCTTTCATCGTTTTATTCTCCCACAAATTCCTTTACGCATCTTTCGTAGGCAGCCACCGGGTCTTCCGCCTGGGTGATCGGACGTCCGACCACGATGTAGTCCGAACCGATCTTTCTGGCTTCGCTTGGTGTCATGACGCGTTTCTGGTCACCCTTTTCGCCATCCGCAAAACGGACGCCCGGGGTCACCGTGACGAAATCCTTGCCGCAGTTGGCATGGACCTTTTCCGCTTCGAGCGGAGAGCAGACGACACCGTCCAGTCCCGCTTCCTTCGCCACTTTGGCGTAATGCATGACGACATCCGCAATCGGCTTTTCAATTAAGAGGTCTTTCTCCATCGAAGCCTGATCCGTGCTGGTGAGCTGTGTCACCGCAATGAGCATCGGTCGCGTGCCGTCCGCTCTGGTTAAACCTTTCAGGGCTCCCTGTAACATGGCTGTGGTTCCTGCCGCATGGCAGTTGACCATGTCGACATCCAGGTTGCTTAAAACACGCATGGCTTTTTCTACCGTGTTCGGGATATCGTGCAGTTTTAAGTCCAGAAAGATCTTATGACCTCTGGCTTTGATTTCCCGTACGATGGAAGGACCTTCCGCATAGAAGAGTTCCATCCCGATTTTCACAAACGGCTTTCTTCCTTCAAATTTGTCCAGAAAGCTGAATACCTGTTCTCTGGACGCAAAGTCACATGCGATAATGACATCTTTTCCCATCTTAATGTGCTCCTCCTATGATTTCCTTGATATTGTTCACTCCCAGTTGATCCAGTAACTTCGGGAGTTCTTCGATAATGTTCTTGCAGACATACGGATCCGCAAAGTTGGCGGCACCGATCTCCACGGCACTGGCTCCTGCCAGCATCATTTCCACCACATCGCTCGCGCTGGAAACGCCGCCCAAGCCGATAATCGGGATACTGACGGCTTCATAGACCTGATAGACCATGCGGACTGCCACCGGGAAGATGGCCGGGCCGCTTAAGCCGCCGGTTTTATTCTTCAGAATCGGCTGGCGCTTTTTGATATCGATGCGCATCCCGACCAAGGTATTAATTAAGCTGATGCCGTCCGCTCCGCCGCGCTCCACGGCTTTGGCGATGGCCGTGATATCCGTGACGTTCGGACTCAGTTTTATAATCACCGGTTTGGTGGTGACCTTCTTGATTTCTCTGGTCACCAGTTCCGCCAGTTCCGGATCGTTTCCGAAGTGCATGCCGCCACCCTTGACGTTCGGACAGCTGATATTCACTTCAAACCAGCCGATCTGCTCTTCTTTATCTAACTTCTTACAGACTTCCACGTATTCTTCGATCGAGAAGCCGGAGACGTTGGCCATGATCGGCTTATGAAATACCTTCCGTAATTTCGGTAACTCTTCCGCAATGACCTTGTCCACGCCCGGATTCTGCAGCCCGATGGCATTCAGCATGCCTGAGGCTGTCTCCGCAATGCGCGGGGTCGGATTGCCGAAGCGCGGGTCTCTTGTCGTGGTCTTAAAGGCCAGACTACCCAGAACGTTGATATCGTAGATATCCGCAAATTCATAGCCGTAACCGAACGTGCCGCTGGCTGTTAAGATCGGGTTATCCAGCGTGACGCCGCAGAGATCCACACTTAATCTTCCCATACGATTTCCTCCTTATTCAGTACCGGCCCTTCCTTGCATAAGCGCTTGTAGCCGCCTTTGACTTTGGTGGTGCAACCCATGCAGACGCCGTACCCGCAGCCCATGCGCTCTTCAAAGCTGAACTGACCGGATGTTGTGCTGTTGTTGTATACCGCCTTTAACATCGGCAGCGGTCCGCAGGTATAGAAGTAAGAGTATTCCTTTTCCTTCATGCCTTCCGTCACAAAGCCTTTCAGTCCGTAACTTCCGTCGGCCGTACAGACCGTAACGTCACACCCCAAGGCCTGGAATTCTTCTTCATAGAAGACTTCCTCTCTGGTGTTAAAACCCAGAATGACGGAGACTTCTTTGTTCTGTTTCTTTAATTCCTTTGCCAGGTAGTAAAGCGGCGGTACCCCGACGCCTCCTCCGATCAGAAGCGGTTGTTCACCCGAGAGAGAAAGGTCATAGCCGTTACCTAAGTCGTAGAGTAAGTCCAAATTACCCTTACTCATCCGGCTCAGGACTTCCGTGCCTTTGCCGACCACCTTGTAGATGATCGTTAAGCTGTGATTTGTCGCATCCGCCACGCTGATCGGCCGCCGTAAGTAGTAGCCGTCCAGTTGGACCTCGACAAACTGTCCCGGACGCAGACCGATTTCCTTTTCAGAAGTTAAATCCATCTGCCAGACGTCTTTGGCGATTTTTCTGTTTTCTTTGATTTCAAAGATTCCCTGATACATACATTCCCCTTTTTCTAGGCGTCAATGGTTGAGATCCGTAATGTGATCTCTTCCAGAACATTCAGCAGGACGCGGACCGTGTCTAAGGATGTGAAGATGTTGGTGTTGTTTTCCGTTGCGCATAAGCGGATCTTCACGCCGTCCGAGAACTCATCCTGATCGGCAATATCCCTGGTGTTGATGATATAGGCGATGTGGCCCTGCCGGATGGAATTCAGGATATCGTCATTGACCGATACCTTCTGCAGGACTCTGGTACGGATACCGTTTTCCTTGAGGTATCTTGCCGTACCGGTGGTTGCTTCAATATTGAAGCCCAGGTTGTAGAAGCGCCGGATTAACGGTAAGGCTTCTTCCTTATCCCTGTCGGCAATGGTCACAAAGACCGTGCCGTAGTTTCTTAAATTCATGCCGGAAGCCTGTAAGGCCTTATATAACGCACGGTAGAGCGTGTCGTCATAGCCGATGGCTTCCCCGGTGGATTTCATCTCCGGAGAGAGATAGGAGTCGAGACCCTTGATCTTATTGAAGGAGAAGACCGGAACTTTGACATAGAAGCGCTTCTTTTCTTCCGGATAGAGATCAAAGATGCCCTGTTCCTTTAATGTCTTGCCTAAGATCGCTTCCGTGGCGATATCCGCCAGCGGTAATCCTGTGGCCTTGGAAAGGAACGGAACCGTACGGGAAGAACGCGGGTTGACTTCAATGATGTAAACCTTGTCTTCCTTATCGACAATAAACTGAATGTTGAATAAGCCGACGATGCCGATGCCGACACCGAGCTTCTTGGTATATTCCAGGATCTTGCCCTTGACGGCATTGCTGATCGAGAATGCCGGGTAGACCGAGATGGAGTCACCGGAGTGCACACCCGTGCGCTCCACGAGTTCCATAATACCGCCCACAAAGACATCTCTGCCGTCGCAGATGGCATCCACTTCGACTTCCTTGCCTTCAATATACTTATCGACCAGGACCGGTTTGTCCTTATCGATTTCGGCTGCTGTTTTTAAATACTGGCGCAGCTGCTCTTCGTTGCCGACGATCTGCATGGCTCTGCCGCCTAAGACGTAGCTTGGACGGACCAGGACCGGATAGCCGATCTCTTCGGCGGCCTTCACGCCTTCTTCGATCTCCGTAACGGCACGTCCCGGCGGCTGCGGGATATGGAGCTCATTTAAGATATGCTCAAAGCTGTCCCGGTTCTCGGCACGCTCAATCGCGTCGCAGTCGGTACCGATGATCTTCACGCCGCGCTGACGCAGCGGTTCCGCCAGATTGACGGCTGTCTGACCGCCCAAAGAGCAGATGATGCCTTCCGGTTTTTCGAAGCGGATGACATTCATGGCATCTTCCGGAGTCAGCGGTTCAAAGTATAACTTGTCCGAAGTGGTATAGTCGGTGGAGACTGTCTCCGGGTTGGAGTTAATGATAATGGCTTCGTAGCCCGCCTTCTGAATGGCCTTGACCGCATGGACCGTGGAGTAGTCAAATTCCACACCCTGACCGATGCGGATCGGTCCGGCACCCAGGACGATGATTTTTTTCTTACCGCTTAAGCGGGACTCGTTCTCTCCCGTATAGGAAGAGTAGTGATAGGCGATGTACTTGCCCGTATGCAGTGTGTCAACCATCTTGAAGACCGGGAAGATGTTGTCCTTGATTCTTCTTTCATAGACATCCATCTCCTCCAGATTCCAGAGCTTGGCGATCATCCGGTCGCCAAAGCCCATCTTCTTGGCTTCCTTTAAGACCTTCACGCTGTTGACGTTGTCATTCAGTTTCTTTTCCATATTCACGATCTTCTGAATCGATTCCAGGAATAGTTCCGTGATCATGGAGACTTCATGCAGTTTTTCAATACTGATGCCTCTGCGTAAGGCTTCCGTTACCGCAAAGATACCGTCCGAGCGGAATTCGGAAATATAGGATAACAGTTCTTCGTTGCTGTAGCTGTCAAATTTTTCGAGATATAAGTGATGCACGCCGATCTCCAGGGAACGTACCGATTTCAGAATACATTCTTCCAGATTCGCGCCGATGCCCATGACCTCACCCGTGGCTTTCATCTGTGTTCCGAGGAAGTTCGGAGCATCCGGGAACTTGTCAAACGGGAAGCGCGGGAATTTGGCGACGATGTAGTCCAAGGACGGTTCTTTATCCGCCGTACCGCCTGCCACTTCGATTTCATCCAGTGTCATGCCCAAGGCGATCTTGGCACTGACTCTGGCGATCGGATAGCCGCTGGCTTTGGAGGCTAAGGCCGAGGAGCGGGAGACACGCGGATTGACTTCGATCAGGAAGTATTCGCTGGTTTCCGGATTTAAGGCAAACTGGACGTTACAGCCGCCTTCCACCTGTAAGGCCTGAATGATCTTAATGGCGGAGTCATTTAACATCTTTAAGTCATGGTCGTTTAGGGAGAGGATCGGTGCCACGACGATGGAGTCGCCCGTATGCACACCGACCGGGTCCACGTTTTCCATACCGCAGATGGTGATTGCTTTATTGGTGGAGTCACGCATGACTTCAAATTCGATTTCCTTATAGCCCTTGACGCTCTTTTCCACCAGGACCTGATGGACCGGGGAGAGCTTGAAGCCGTTGGTCGCAATGGAGACGAG
>CADCPY010000163.1 GCA_902803495.1 uncultured Erysipelotrichaceae bacterium | reverse complement strand
CGCTGGCCTTGCGACAACTGCGAACCGTTGTTGGTCAGCATCGTCTGATAGCCATCCGGCAGACGGGTGATGAAGTCATCGGCATTGGCCAGCTTCGCGGCGGCGATACATTCTTCATCCGTGGCATCCAGTTTGCCGTAACGAATATTGTCCATGACCGTTCCCGTGAACAGGTTGACGTCCTGTAATACCATACCTAAGGAACGTCTTAAGTCCGGCTTTTTGATCTTGTTGATGTTGATATGGTCGTAGCGGATCTTGCCGTCCGGAATATCGTAGAAGCGGTTGATCAGGTTGGTGATGGTTGTCTTGCCGGCACCCGTGGCACCGACGAAGGCGATCTTCTGACCCGGCTTGGCGTACAGGGAGACATCGAAGAGGATCTGCTTGCCTTCTTCGTATTCGAAGTCGACATCGACCATTTCGATATCACCGGCTAACTCCGTATAGGTAGTTGTATCATCGGCCTTATGATAGTGTTTCCATGCCCAGTGACCGGTGTATTCCTTGGTTTCCACTAACGTGCCGTCTTCCATCTTCTTACATCTTACCAGCATGACGTATCCGTCATCCTTTTCGCTCTCTTCATCAATCAAGGCAAAGACTCTGTCGCTTCCGGCGAGGGCCATGGCAACCATGGAGACCTGCTGGGAGACCTGAGAGACCGTCTGGCTCATCTGTCTGGATAAGCCAAGGAAGGAGATGATGACACCGATGGTTAATGTATCGATTCCCCGTAAGGAGATATTTGTTACCTGCAGGGAAACCATTAAGCTTCCGACGATGGCCAATACAACGTATAAGATGTTGCCCATGTTGGCTAAGATCGGCATTAAGGCGTTGGCATTGCGGTTGGCGTTGCGGCTGTCTTCAAATAACTGCTGATTGAGAACGTCGAAGTCCTGCTTCGCTTTTTCTTCATGCGTGAAGACCTTAACGACCTTCATGCCTTCCATCATTTCTTCAATGAAGCCTTCTTCTTCGGCTAAGGATTTCTGCTGGGCAATCATGTATCTCGCACTTCTGCCGCCGAACTTGCCGGTGATCTTAAACATACCGAAGATGACGGCTAAGACGACTAAAGTGAGCCATAAGCTGTAGCGCAGCATCGTGAAGAAGACAACGATCAATGACAGTATGCTCTGGAACATGCTCGGAATGCTCTGTCCGACCAGCATACGGATCGTATCGACGTCGTTGGTGTAAGTGGACATGATCTCGCCATGGCTGTGCGTATCAAAGTAGCGGATCGGTAAAGTTTCCATGTTGTCAAACATCTCATCTCTTAAGTGCTTGATCGTACCCTGACCGACGGAAGCCATGATCTGACCCTGAATGGTGCTGGCGATAATTCCTAAGAAGTAGATGGTACCCATCGTGGTCACAAGCTTCAAAAGCTGTTTTTCCACGGCAGGTAAACCGCTTGTGATACCAGGCATGACCACATCGTCAATCAGCTGCTGCATAAATGTAGCGGCGACGACCGTGGAGAGGGCGGAGAGAATCAGACAGATACCAACACCCAGAAGGTGGAACTTGTAATGCTTAAAGACGTAGATCAGTAAGCGCTTGAGGCTTTTCATGTCAATTTTCTTATTGGTGACAACTCTGCTTGGTCTAGGCATTTGCTTCGTCCTCCTTTCCTTTGGTCTGGGAATCGTAGATCTCTTTATAGATTCCGTTATAGGCAATTAATTCTTCGTGAGTACCGTGTTCCTTGATCTTGCCGCTTTCCAGAACGATGATCTGGTCCGCATCCTGTACGGAGGAGATTCGCTGAGCGATGATGATCTTGGTGGTTTCCGGAATGTATTTCTTGAATCCTTCACGGATGAGCGCATCCGTCTTGGTATCGACGGCGCTGGTGGAGTCATCCAGAATCAGTACTTTCGGTTTCTTCAATAAGGCACGGGCGATACATAAGCGCTGTTTCTGACCGCCGGAGACATTGGTTCCGCCCTGGGAGATCATCGTGTCATAGCCGTTTTCTCTCTGCATGACGAATTCATGTGCCTGGGCCAGTTTGCATGCTTCAATGATTTCCTCATCCGTGGCATTTTCGTTACCCCATTTGAGGTTTTCCTTAATGGTTCCCTTGAAGAGAACGTTCTTCTGTAAGACGACCGCTACCTGGTTCCGTAAGGCATCCAGATCGTACTCTCTTACGTCCACGCCTCCGACATACACGGCACCTTCGGAGACATCGTATAAACGGTTGATGAGCTGGATCAGCGTGGTTTTGGAAGAACCCGTTCCGCCGATGATACCGATCGTCTGACCGCTCTTGATATCCAGGTTGATATTGGCCAAAGCACGGCGTTTGCTCTTCGGGTTGTAGCGGAAGGTGACGTTGTCAAAGAGGATGGAGCCGTCCTTGACTTCCGTGATGCCGTTCTCCGGAGAAACAAGTGTGCTTTTGTAAGTTAATACTTCATAGATACGGTTGGCAGCTTCCGTTGCGAAGGTGATCTGCATGAAGACCATGGAGAGCATCATTAAGCTCGAGAGAATCTGAATTCCGTATGTTGTTAAGGAGGAAAGCTCCCCGGTTGTTAATTCCGTGGCGCCGCTGGAGACAATCAGTCTTGCGCCGAGATAGCTGACAAGTAACATGGATGTGAACATGCATGTCATCATTAACGGACCGTTTAAGGAAATAATGCGTTCCGCAAATGTGAAGTCCTTGCGTACCTCTTCGGAAGCCTTATTGAACTTTTCAATCTCGTAGTCTTCTCTTACGAAGGATTTGACAACACGGATGCCGGCAACGTTTTCCTGAACGGAATTGTTCAAGGCATCGTATTTCTTAAAGATCCTGCGGAAGATAGGATGGGCCAAACGGAAGATTCCGAGCAGCCCCGCCGCCAAGACCGGAATGATGGCGATAAAGACGAGAGCCATTCTGTGATGGATACGGAAGGCCATAATGACCGAGAAGATGAGCATCAGCGGTGCTCTTACTGCCATACGGATCATCATCTGGAAGGCATTCTGGATATGGCTGACGTCACTGGTCAGTCTTGTGACTAACGAGGACGAAGAGAACTTGTCGATATCCGCAAAGGAGAATTCCTGTACCTGATAGAAGAGGTCTCTTCGTAAGTTTTTGGCAAAGCCCGTGGAAGCGGATGCTCCGTAGCGGGCAGCGGATGCTCCGCAGAAGAGGGAGATCGTTGCCAGTACGATCAGAATGCAGCCGTAGCGGATGACCGGTTCAATGGTGCCGCTGTGCATATGGTCAATTAAGAGTGCCATGATTGTCGGAATAATACATTCCATTGCGACCTCTCCAATCATGAAAAGAGGGGTGAGAATCGTTTCCTTCTTGTATTCTCCGATCTTTTCCATAAATAACTTAATCATTCGAATCCTCCTTGATAAAAGACAGGTTGTTGTTAATGCGGTTCAGAAGATGTTCCAATGTTTCCATTTCCTCTTCCGACATGCCTTTTACAATTTCTTCATTGAGCTTTGAGCGGTTCCGCTCCACCGTTTCCTTAAACTGATAGGCAATCTCCGTTAATTCCACGATTTTTATGCGCCGGTCCGTCTCCAACAGGTGCGTTTTCACAAAACCGTTGTTTTCCATCCGGGTAATGATACCGACAATGGTAGGGTGGGAAACATTCAGTTTGTCTTCGATTTCCTTCTGCGAGAGACTTCCGCCGTTTTGTTCCAGAATGTAAAGAACATAGCCCTGCTGAGAGGTCAGATTGCAGTCTTTCATCTCATAGTTCATACGTTCCTTGATCTGGTGCTGTATATGTTTAAACAGATAACCGAAATCCCGTGACATAGTTTCTTTCCTTTCTGTAGCACGCTACACATTATACTACTAAATCGATAGGCAATTCAATATTCTGAACGAAAAAAAACAGCCTTGCGGCTGTTATAAAGATTCGTAGATCTGCAGGTAGTAATTCTCTTCCGGAGTATCCAGCACTTTCTGTAATCCTCTTATCACATCTTCGTCCAAAAGGTACGCACAGATGAGAGGGGAGAACTGCCGGTGTTCCATGATGAGGATCTCCTTGATCAGCTCACTCAGGTTGTTATCATAGTGGTCAATCAGATAGGAGACAACCGCCATGAGGTCCGTCATCTGACGGTAATCCGACTGGTTGCGGATGTAGTCTTTTGAGAATCCTTCACTGCCGTCATAGAAGTTGTGATGTCCGTGACAGATATCCGCAAAACGGCGGGTGGAGGCGTGCTCGTAGAGCTCATCGTGTCCGACGCTGGTATGCAGTTGATAGATCTCATACTCGCTGTCCAGATACCCGCGCATATTCACGATGCGCTGCATATTCAGCTTGATGAGGCCGAAGTCATGGTACAACCCACACTCGTATGCGTAATCGGAAAGCGCATGACGTTTTTCTTTGAGATCGCCGATTGTCTTTAGGAACGGAATGTCGTCAAAGAAAGTAGGATCATGGTCGTATATTACTTCTGCAAAGTAACGCATGAGTTCTGCAGCTTTTAAGGAATTCAGATAGAGCTGTCCCGAAAGGTGCGGCATCAGCTTTAAGGTGATATCCTGGAAGGTTGGTACTCCTTCGCATTCATAGTAGTCCGTCAGAACAAGGGCGGTATTGTAGGCTAAAAAGTCGTTTAGCGTGCAGGCCGGGAAGGTCAGCATCGTCTGCATCATCTTTTCATAGGCATGGTTTAAGAACTGCACGTGTTTTTCCCGGTTGCGGATGTTGGGGTTTCGCTTCAGCATCGTACCGTAATAGATGGCTAACTGGACATTGGCATACAGTCCACTCATGTCATAGGTATTGTACGGGACGGAGTCAATGATCTTTTCCATGCGGTCCAGGGTGGTATAGATATCCGCAAAGCCGCAGGTGTATTCCATTTCGTAATACGGCCAAAGCCAGCGGATGTTCGGATTCTGATTGTCCTTTTCCGGTTCAAAGACGATGTGGCAGGCTTCCAGAACGGAAGAGAGTTCTTCCGTAGTCAGATTGCCGCGGTCCAATACCTCCCGGCACGCGCTCAGCTGCTGATAGGTTCTTCTCTGGAAGACATCCCACGGCAGTTCCGGCGCCAGAGATCTGTAGTGATCGTCTTTGGTGATGGCAATGACACGGTTGGCCACCGCAATCTTCTTTTTCAGATTGCGCGGCAGGGTAATGCCGATATTGGCCAAAGAACGGATGATATAGCCCTTAGTATCGGAATTTTCGATCTGTGCAAAGTACTTTAGATAACCCGAGGCCTCCGTAAATACCATTTCGTTACGGAAATAGAACGGGGAGCACAGTTCCCGGCGGATCCCTTCAATGCTGCGGTTCTGATAGTACATGCCCATACCGAGCTTATAGAGTTCTTTAATAATGTTGTTTCTGTCCTTTTTATAGCGGTAAAGAGATAGCAAAGAGTCATGGATCATGATATAGATCCCGCTGTCAAGATTCGTCATCCAGTCCATTAAGGCATCGGAAAACTCCTCGAGCTCTCTGATCTCTTCTTCCGTTGCGTCATGTAAAGCGTCCAGAGTCACAAAGAGATGGTCGCTTAAAAGACGCAGATTCTGCGCTTTCAGCTCCCTGATTCTCAATTGATGATCCATCTGTGTTTTGACCCAGGCAGAATAGTCGCTTCTTTCCACACTGTAGAAGTCGCTCAGCTGCTCGATCTCTTTCAGATTCTCAATATACTGTTTCTGATATTCCTGCATATTAGAACGCTTTCCTTAATGTATTCATCAGCTTCTTCACATCGATCGGCTTGGCGATATGTCCGTCCATGCCGGCCTCCTTGGATTTGGCGATGTCTTCCGCAAACGTATTGGCACTCATGGCATAGATCTTAATGGTCTTCGCGTCATTTCGCTTGCTGGTACGGATCAGTTTGGTGGCATTGTAGCCGTCCATGACCGGCATCTGAATATCCATTAAAACCAGATCGAAATAGTTTTCTTCACTGGATAGATATCTGTCCAAGGCGTCCTGGCCGTTTTCGGCAGTAATGATTTCGGCATTGGTGACTTTTAAGAGCTCCTTGGCAATCATCATGTTGATCATGTTGTCTTCAACAAGAAGGATCTTCTTGCCGCTTAAATCCACGCCGGAGTGCTCTTCCATGGATGTGCTGTGCAGTGATAAAGCTTCGTTTAAGCCATTGATCAGCGACTTGCGGAAGAAGGGGAGCGGAATGAAACGGTCGATGCCGCTGCGGTTCGCACGGTATTCGATTTCTTCCCAGTTGTCGTTGCTGACTAGGATGATCAGGATATCTTCCCTGGCTTTTTTCATGTAGGTGGCCAGATCAAAGATCGTACCGCTGGATTCGTAGGAAGATCCCAGAATCACTGCCGCATACGGATTTTCCGAATAGGCGTCTTCGGAAAGAAGGGTGATGGCTTCGGCACTGGAAGTGACAATGTCATACGGCACATGCAGAGACCCGAGATAGTCCGCATAGTTTTTGCAGATTTCACGGTTGTCTTCCAGGATGAGGATATGCTTGTTCTGCAGAGCATCGGTATTGATGGATTCAATCTCATAGTCTACCGGCAGCTCGATCGTTACGGTCGTGCCCTGATCCAGAACGCTGTCCACCTTAATCGTTCCGTTCATGTTTTCCACAAGTTTCTTAACGATGCTCATGCCAAGGCCGGTCCCTTCAATCTTGGAGATCGTGGTGGAAGCGGCACGCTCAAACGGTGTGAAGAGGCGCCCTAAAAACTCCTCGCTCATACCGATGCCGTTATCCCTGCAGACGAAGTTCAGCCAGAGCTGACTGTTACGGAATTCTTCATAAATCGAAAGGGTAATATGACCTTTGTCATTGGTATATTTAATGGCGTTATTGATGATATTCACATAGATCTGACGCAGGCGCAGCGCATCGACGCTGACGTTTTCATACAGGATGTCATGGAAGTCATACGTCATGGTATGCTTCTTGGCAGCGGCCTGCGGATTCACGATGGTTAAGGTGTCATGAATCAGATCGCTTAACGAGGTGATCTCGGCGTTGATCTTCATGCGTCCGGAGTTGATCCGTGACATATCCAGCACTTCATTGATCAGTGACAGCAAGTGGCTGGAGGCAATCGAGATCTTGTCCAGTGAATCCAGTACGCGGCTTTTCTCGTCGATATGTTTCTGGGCGATGGCCGTCATGCCGATGATGGCATTCATCGGAGTACGGATGTCATGGCTCATGTTGCTTAAAAAAGCTTCCTTGGCCAGGTTTGCTTCCTTTTCCTCCTGAAGCTGGACTTTCAAATCTTCAATGGTACTTTGTAGAGCGTC
The DNA here is from genome assembly GCA_902803495.1 of uncultured Erysipelotrichaceae bacterium. Taxonomy (GTDB): domain Bacteria; phylum Bacillota_I; class Bacilli_A; order Erysipelotrichales; family Erysipelotrichaceae; genus RUG14871. The sequence continues at coordinate 211 of CADCPY010000163.1, read as the reverse complement.
TTCCTTAGTGACCCATAATTCCAGTGTATCGCTTAATGAAATCACGTCATGATCCGCTTCCGCTTTAAAAGCGTCAGACTGATAGATGATACCGGCGTTCTTATCTTTGATCGCATATTCTTTTGCCATAATGCCACCTCTTAAATTGATTTCATTTTACCATGAATTCCGGATGTTTCATTGTTTTGTTATCTTGATATGTTATAATAGG
>CADCPY010000162.1 GCA_902803495.1 uncultured Erysipelotrichaceae bacterium | reverse complement strand
TACGATATCGTCTTAAAAGCCAATACGGAAGCGGAAAAAGCCATCCGCGTTGGCATGCCTCTGAAGGATGTGGACAAGGTGGCCCGCGACATCATCAGCGAAGCGGGATACGGACCGTATTTCACGCACCGGCTGGGACACGGCATCGGCATTGAGGTGCACGAACCGTACGATGTTTCCGAAAGCGATGAAGTATTGGTACAGGAAGGCATGTGCTTCTCCTGTGAGCCGGGCATCTATCTGCCGGAAGTCGGCGGGGTGCGCATTGAGGACTTAGTGATTGCGAGAAGTGACGGAACAATCATTCTGAATCACTATCCGAAAGAAAAACAGTATATTGACTAAAAAAGCTGTGGCATCTGCTCACAGCTTATCTTTTTTATTCTTCGACAAATTCGATGACACCTTCATCCATATGCTTGATGCGGGCCAAAGATTCCACACGGTAACCCATTTCGCGGATGCGTTCGAGTCCCGGCTGGTAAGTCTTTTCAATGACGATACCGCAGCCGACCACTTTGGCGCCGGCCTGCTTGCACAGGCTGATCAGGGCGTTCAGGGCTTCTCCGTTGGCAAGGAAGTCATCGATGATAAGGACGACGTCGTCCTCGTGGAGATATTCCTTTGAAACCGTAATGTTATAATCTCTCTGACGGGTGTAGGAATGCAATGCGGCACAGTAGACATCTTTGGACATGTTTGCAGCTGCCACTTTCTTGGCAAATACGACCGGGATGTTCCCAAAGGCCTGCGCTGTGGTGACTGCCATGGCAATGCCGCTGGCTTCGACCGTCAGAACCTTGTTGACACCTTCGTTGGCAAATAAGCGCTGGAATTCCTTACCGATCTCATTCAGAAAGGCAACGTCGATCTGGTGATTCAGAAAACTGTCCACTTTCAGAATGTCATTGGGTAAAGCTTTTCCCTCTTTTTTGATTTTTTCTTCCAGAAGTTTCATGGAAATACCTCACTTTATGCCGCTATTATAGAACAGAAAAAATAGAAGTTCAATGTGAACTTCTATTTCATGTAAACATGTTTCATGCGCTGATCGTAGACCGGACGGTCCATGAATCCCGTGGTACACGTGGCGATCTCATCGACCACATCCATGCCGCTGACCACCTTGCCGAAAGCTGCGTAGTCACCGTCAAGATGCGGAGCATCCATATGCATGATGAAGAACTGGGACGATGCGGAGTTCGGATCCATGGAACGGGCCATGGAGATGACGCCGCGGGTATGCTTCAGAGTGTTTTTCACACCGTTGGAAGCGAATTCGCCTTTGATTCTTTCACTGGATCCGCCGCGTCCCGTTCCTGTCGGGTCACCGCCCTGGATCATGAAGCCGGGAATGACGCGGTGGAAGATCAGTCCGTCATAGAATCCTTCCTTTACAAGTTTTTCAAAATTGGCAACCGTGATCGGAGCAACTTCCGGATAGAGTTCGATCTCGATCTTCTTGCCGTTTTCCATTTCAATAATAACCATAAGACTTCTCCTTATAACGCTTCCATTATACCATCCGTCCTGCCGATGCAAAAGAGAAGAGGTCCTCAGGAATGCCTTCCTTATACTATAATAATCACGTAGCGAGGTGGTAACAATGAACATACTGGTGATCAGCGATCTGCACGGCTCCCATTACTATGCCAAACAGGTAGAGGCAGTCATGAAAAAGGGAAAATTTGACAGGATCCTTGTTTTGGGAGATGTCATGTATCACGGACCGCGCAATCCGCTGCCGAAAGACTATGCGCCGATGAAGGTGGCAGAGATTCTCAATCAGAGAAAGGACATCACGCTGGGCGTCAGAGGAAACTGCGATGCGGAAATTGACCGGGCCATCTGCGAATTCCCGCTGTCGGCGGACTATGAAGAGTTTATGCTTGGAACGCGTGGCGTTTTCATGACGCACGGCCATATTCATTCCCCAAAGATGCATCCGCCGCTTGCGAAAGGGTCCATCTTCCTTTACGGACACTTTCATGTACCGAAAGCGGAATACCGCAACGGCATCTACTATCTGAATCCGGGCAGCACATCGCTTCCGAAGGAAGACTATCCGGGAAGCTACGGTATATTGACGGAGGAAGGGTTTCAGGTACTGGACTTTGAGGGAAAGGAAATCAAGAGCATCCGTTTCCTGGATGAATCAGAATGAATCGTGAGGAGTTTCTCCTCACTTTTTTTATTGGAAGAGTGAGGAGGAAGTCGTTATGAATGAATGGGTAATGAAATATCTGAACTATCTGCGCCGTATTCTTTTTTTTATCTGAACTCTGTTTTCTGCTCTTGCTGAGCGGGTGCGATGGAAGTTTTGTCTGTCAGGAGATCAGCAATGAGGCGGAACTCAGCGCGCCTTATATTCTGTATATTTATGAAGAGGGCTGCGCTTACTGCCACGCGGTGGACCGCCTGTTACGCTACTATCCCAAAGACGGATTACCAATTTACCGCCGCAAAGCGAAGGAAGGGGAAGTGTTTCCGCTCTGGATCGTGACGGAAACGGAAGGAGAGACATTAAGACTGGAAGGGTACTATGAAATTTATGAGTATATCAGGGAGGTAAGAAATGCCGGGAGTAAAGACACTGATCCGCCGACTGATCTTTTTCGCCATCAGTTCGGCGGCACTGACAATCTATCTGACGGAAACTATTCGGGCCTGACAGGCTGATTTTCCTGTATAATACAGGTATGAAACTGAAGTGTCCCATCTGCGGGAAAGAATGCAGAGAAGAAGAGCACGGCTACCGCTGCGTCAGCAACCACTTCTTTGACAAAAGCAGGGAAGGCTATGTGAATCTTTTACGGAAGCAGAAAAAGAAAGAATACGGAGACTCGGTGGCCCAGGTGGATGCCCGAAGAGCATTTTTCCTGAAGGACTTTTACGCACCGCTCAAAACCGCCGTCACGCAGGTCTTAAAAGACTACGAAGTGAAGCATGCGGTGGATGCGGGATGCGGGGAAGGCTACTATACCAACTTCTTTAAGGAAGAAATCCCGGAGCTGGATCTTTTGGGTGTGGATATCTCCAAGGAGGCCGTGCGGCTGGCAAGCCGCCACTCGAAGGCGCAGTATGCGGTCTGCGGCGTGGATGCCCTGCCGGTTTTTGACCACTCGCTGGATGCGGTGTTGAATCTTTTTGCGCCGATCGCCGAGAAGGAATATCTGCGTACATTAAAGGAGGACGGCATTGTCATTTACGTTCAGGTAGGGAAAGACCATCTCTTGCAGCTGAAGGAAGAACTCTACGAAACGGTCTACCGCAATGAGATCAACTATCTCTCCGATCAGTTTGTCTTAAAGGAAGAGCGGAATGTCGGATTTGAGATCGACGTGAAGCAGGAGGATCTCTGGAATCTCTTCCAGATGACACCGTACTATTTCCATACCCCGCTGAGTGCCAAGGAGCATTTGAAAGAAGTAAAAGAGCTGCGAATCCACTGTGAATTCGTGATACAGATCTATCGGATCGCAAACATGTGACAAAGATGTCACATGTTTTTCTTTTTGTAAGAGTTTCCTGCGCGGAAAATATACAGAATCCTGTATAATGATAGTGTAGTTATGCAGTTTGAGAAGTTGTCACAGAAACAAAAGGAATATTTGCCGCTGATCTTCAGCTGGTGCTTTGTCGCATTGGTATATATAACGGTATATGCGATCTCCCATGTGCGCAATATTCCCTTTTTTATTTACGCTTACGATCTGGAAAAGCAGCACGTCTTCTTCTATGAGGAATTTGCGAATCTCATGGACGGCTTTCTCTCCGGGGCAGGCGGACCGTTTTACTCCTGGAATCTGTTCCTGGGCAGTAATTTCTACGCTTCAAAAGTTTATTATCTGATTGGGGATCCGTATGCCTATCTGCATTATTTCCTCAGCCGCTATCTGCCGCTGGGATTCTATAATCTCAACTTTCTGACGACACTTCTGAAAGCGGAAGTCGCCGCAACGGGAATGTACTTTCTAATACAAAGTGTGGGCGGAGAAAAGCGCAGCCGCATGGCCGGCACGGTTTCCTTTGCGCTTTCGACCTGGATGATCGACTATTTTGCCCAGCCGGTCTTCCTCTCGTTTTATTCCTTTGTGCCGTGGTTCTTCCTCGCATTTGAGAGAGGAATCAAAAAGAGAAAGTACCTTTTCCTGAGCGTAATGGCGGGAATCTGTCTGAGCACGAATTACTATCTGTTCTATTCGCTCTCCTTATTCTCTCCTGTTTATTATTTATACCGTTACTATCAGATCCATCACACCTGGAAGGGCTGTTTTCGCTCGGTGTTATTGGCCATCCTGCATTACGGACTGGGCGTGGGCATGAGCATGTTTGTGATTCTGCCGGCAGCGCTCTTTATGCTGAGCACCAACCGCATCCAGACTTCAGAATTCTCGCTTATCTATGAGAATTGGAATGTCTATTGGAATCTTTTATGCGGTATCTTTTTAGACAACATGCACTTCCGGACCATCTTCTCTGACGGGACGGTCTTTCCGACCGGTGCCTATCAGACGGAAGAGATTCAGCTGTATTCCTCCTGCATCTATGCCGTATTATTACCGCAATGGATCGCGCAGAAGGAAGAAAAACCGCTGCAGTGGATCAGGATTATTGCAGTGCTGATCACACTCTTCCTGTTTCTGACTCCGCTCGGAGCCAGGGCGGCATCCCTCTTTACGGATACCAACTACCGTTGGCTGTATGTAGTCATGGTGTTTGGGATTCTCCTGTCTTCCAAATATATCGATCATCCGGAGAATATCAATCGACATCTATTGGCAGGAACGGTAGCTGTATATCTTGTGATCCTGCTCTGTTTCCTCTCTCCGGCAAAGGCAGGGAATATCAAGGCATTCTACTACTGCCTCTGCATGATTCCGGTCTATCTGCTTCTGTACCGGATCGTAAAGAAAAAGAACATGTTCGCCGTAAGCGTACTGATTCTGGCGGAACTGTTTGCGAATAATGTCATCTTCCATATTGAGAATATGGATCAGCAGAGTTTTAAGACCGAATCTTTCTGGGACGGTATCACAAGTACCTTGGGCTCGGAAAGAGAAATGTACTACTGTCTGTTACAGGATGAGACCTATGAAGAGGATCCGTTCTACCGGAACTATGTGGACTTTACCAATATCCTCTGGATGGACGCCTATAACGTGAACATTCATTATCCGTATAAGGGTGTGATTCTCTATGACTCCACATATTCCTATGCGTTTGACGATTCCAAGCGCTTAATGGGAATGGATGAGAAAGTAGTGAATTTCACCAGAATGCTGATCATACAGGACGCGGATCTGCTGGACTTTCTGAGCGTGAAATACTTCTTTGTGACTAGGGAAGAGGAACTGCCTCCGGGCGTGAATGCCGTCCTACTCGATGAGGACTATCTCGGCAGTATCCTGGTCTATCGAAATCTAGACTATACGCCGGGTGTTCAGGTATTCCAAGAAGGCATCACTTATGAAGAGGACCATCCGGGAACCAAAGAACTGCGGGAGTACCTGATTTATCATAAGGAAGATGAGATGAAACTGCAGGAATATCTGTCCGGAGAAAAAGGAGAATTCCGTATCGAGGAGATGAACCTGCTGCAGAATCATGCGGAAATCAAGGCGACCAATACGGAAAAGGGCATTGCGGTTGTTAAGATCCCGTATGATGCGGGATGGAGCGTGCAGGTGAACGGAGTCCCGGTTAATACCTATAACGTCTCCGGCGGCATGCTGGGCTTCCCGGTGGAAGCGGGCAGCCTGGATATCACAATGGACTTCCTGCCGAAAGGGCTGAAGGAAGGCGTCTGGCTGAGCCTTGGCTCGCTTGGCTTGCTGATTCTGGCAGAAGGGATTGAGATCTTCCTGCGTAGAAAAGAGCACTTGAAAGCATAAGAAAACTCTCCGTAGAGGAGAGTTTTTTACTGCCCGTAATAGTCATCAATCAGTGTCAGCTTCACGGAAGTCTCCGTGATCTCATCGATGTGGTAGAGCCTCTGATTCAAGAGCTCCGCATCCGTTGTCGGATTCCAGTATTTCTCAATGAAGACTTCATCCGGATAGAGCAGATAGATGTAATCGTAGTTCTTTAGGAGTTTCAGATATTCCTCAACGCTGATGTCTCTGTTTTCCTGGCCGTCATAGCTTTGCGGACCCAGCGTGATCTGATGGACGGTGTATTCGCTGCCGGCAAAGACATAGTTGAGAACCGTCTGCCAGCCGTATTCCACCTGATACTGCTGAATGAAGAGGAACCGTTTGCCCTGCGTCTGGTAGCGGACCATGTCCATGATCTCCGTCATCTTGTAGTCCTGAATGCCTTTATATTCCTCTAGCGGCTTTAAGTACTGCAGATCGTGCGGCTCCAGAAGAAGTCCGACCAGTCCCAGAGAAAGGACAGTCTTCAGCGTGGACGCTTTCCATTCCGCTTCCTTATTGATCTTATCAATCACTAAGAAGAAGAACAGAGTGGTCGCAATATAGAGGTATGTTTTCATATACCGGTCAAAGCTCACCAGGTTGGTGGACTGGTATTGGTTGTAGATTGAAGTAAAGAGGTAAATTCTTGCCACGGCATAGGCGAAGGCGCCAAAGAGATACACTGCCGGGAAGAGGATGGCGGCGCTCTTGTCTTTTAAGTAGAACCGGAAGGTCACAAAGAAGACAACGCACATCAGTAGCACATAGCTTACATAAGTGAACGCAAACGGCCGCAAGACCAGCGGACGGTGGAAGCAGCAGTCGATAAAGAGCTGAACAATGCTGTATTTCTCACTGTTCGGATCGGTGATGTAGCTGTAGAAGCGCAGCAGGCGCTCGGAGCTGATCAGAGTCTCCATGGAGCGGTGCATGACCTTCGCATAGAGGAACCAGCTGCCGTAAATCAGTAACGGTAACCCGACGATCAGCAATACGGAGCGGAGGATCGTTTCCTTTTTGATCTTCTTTTCGATGACGGCTTCCGCAATCATCAAGAGGATCAGGAACAGGATCACAAGTGCCGCAAAGGCGATGCCGGTCTGTTTTAAGAGTAAGAGTGCCGTGATCGAGAGGATCACGTTGATCAGAGAGAAGGCGGTCCATTTCTCTGACGTATAAGCGACATAGAAGCAGTAGGCGGTCATTAAGGCTAACGGGGAATCAACATAGATCGTATTGTAGATGTGCGGGATATCTCCGTCCGTCGGCGTAATGCTGATGCAGCAGCAAAGCAGAATG
>CADCPY010000161.1 GCA_902803495.1 uncultured Erysipelotrichaceae bacterium | reverse complement strand
TTCACAAAAAAAGCGAATCTCCGGCGACGGAAATTCACTTTGTTACCTTGGTTTCTCCCCTGTCCGGCTGAGCAGGACCACCGTTTCGATGTGATTGGTGAACGGGAACATGGCCACGGGCTGGATCTCCCGGATCTGATAGCCGCGTTTGGTTAAATAGGCCAGATTCTCCTTCAGACTTTCCGGTCCGCAGGAAATGTAAACCACCTTCTTCGGACTCAGCGTTAACAGAGCATCCAGAAATTTCCGGTCCGCTCCCTTGCGCGGCGGATCCAGAATGACCGCATCGATCTTCTTCTTTTCCCTCACCAGTGAGCGCATGAAGTTCCCGGCATCGTCCGCCACAAAGCGGATATTGTCCACCCGGTTGTTCTTCGCATTGATTACGGCATCCTTGATGGCATCCTTGTTCAGTTCCACCCCGATGACTTCCTTCACATGCTTCGCGCATAAAAGCCCGATCGTTCCCGTGCCGCAGTAGGCATCAATCAGAGTTTCCTTTCCCTCAAAATGAGCCATGCGGATCGCTGTATTGTACAGCGCTTCCGTCTGGCGCTTGTTCACCTGGAAAAAGCTCTTCGGAGAGACGCGGAAATCCAATCCGCATAACTGATCGGTAATATATCCCTTCCCGTACAGGGTTTTTGTCTGATTGCCCAGCACCATGCTGGTATGGCGGTTATTCTGATTTAACACAACCGTGGTGATCTCCGGATACTTCTTCTTCAGCTCTTTGACCAGCTCGTCCAGATGCATGACGGACATACTGCCGCAAACAAGCACCACCATGATCTCACCTGAGGAAGAGACGCGGATCATCACGTGGCGCAGCCCGCCTTTTAAGGTATCTTCATTGAAGATGCTGATGCGGTACTTCTGCGCTAAGACACGGATGCTTTCAATGATCTCGTTGGCCTTCTCGTCATTGATCTGACAGTCCTTGCTCTCGACGATCATGTGCGTGCTTTCCACGTAGTTGCCGCAGATGACCCGGTGATCAGCATACGCAAAAGAGGCATTGATCTTGTTGCGGTAGTGATACGGATCCTGCATGCCTAAAATGGGATTTACGGAATGAAACCGTCCCAACAGCTGATTCATGCGCGCTTCTTTTTTGTTTAACTGCTGCGCATAGGGAATTCCCTGCATCTGGCAGCCGCCGCAGTAATCCGCATAGGGACAGGTGTTTTTGTCTTTTATTCTCATACCAATATTATACTTGTTTTCACAGTATTTTTATCACCTGTACAGGGCATTTTATGATATTCTATACTATGTGATTAAGGATTAAAGGAGATTTGCCATGGAACGAAAAACAGGTACAGTTGTAAGAGGAATCCGCTGTCCGATCATCAAGCAGGGAGACGATCTGGAAAAGATTGTGACATCTTCCGTCTTGGCGGCAGCCGAAAGCGAAGGCTTTTCCTTAAGAGACCGTGACGTTGTTGCCATTACGGAGAGCATCGTCGCCAGAGCCCAGGGAAACTATGCCAGCGTAAACGACATTGCGGAAGATGTCCGCAACAAGTTCAAAGCCGATACGATTGGGGTCATCTTCCCGATCTTATCCCGGAACCGTTTCGCCATTCTCTTACGCGGAATCGCCAAAGGCTGCAAGAAAGTGGTCTTAATGCTCAGCTATCCTTCCGATGAAGTCGGAAACGCTCTGCTCACTTACGATCAGCTGGATGAAAAGGGAATTGACCCGTATGTGGATGTCTTATCCCTCGAAACATACCGTGAGCTGTTCGGCTATGCCAAGCATGAATTCACCGGTGTGGACTACATTCAGTACTATCAGGATCTGATTGAGGATTGCGGCGCTGAGTGTCAAATCGTCTTTGCCAACCGTCCGCAGGCAATTCTGCGATATACCAAGAGCGTCCTCACCTGCGATATTCATACCCGCAAGAGAACCAAACGCTTATTAACAGCCGCCGGCGCCGAAACGGTGCTCGGACTGGACGACATCTTAAACAGCCCGGTCAACGGCAGCGGCTATAACGAAAACTACGGTCTGCTCGGCTCCAACAAAGCCACGGAAGACAAAGTCAAACTCTTCCCGCGCGATGCTCAGGGCTTGGTGGAAACCATTCAGGATCAGCTCTTTGAAGCAACCGGAAAACATGTTGAAGTCATGGTTTACGGAGACGGAGCCTTCAAGGATCCGCAGGGAAAGATCTGGGAACTTGCCGACCCGGTCGTCTCCCCGTTCCATACTGCCGGCTTAGTCGGTACACCGAACGAACTGAAGCTCAAATATCTTGCCGATGACAAATTCGGCAGCCTCACGGGGGAAGCCTTACGGGAAGCCATCAAAAATTCCATCAAGGAAAAGGATGCCAACCTGAAAGGCCAGATGAGCACGGAAGGAACCACACCGCGTCAGCTGACGGACCTGCTTGGTTCCCTGTGCGACTTGACCAGCGGCAGCGGAGACAAGGGAACTCCGATCGTTCTGGTTCAGGGCTATTTCGACAACTACACAAACGATTAGATGAAGAAAGAAATCAAGCGGACAGTATTGTCAATACTGTCCGCTTTTCTTATCTATTGATATAGATCCTTCAAATGAATCAGAATCAGACTA
>CADCPY010000160.1 GCA_902803495.1 uncultured Erysipelotrichaceae bacterium | reverse complement strand
CCGAGAAGCCCCCACCTCTTAACTATTGTGCAGGTGGTGGGAGTATGTCACGATGGCAAAGATCTCATGCAGATTGGAAATAATATAGTCAATGGGAAGATCCTTCGGAGCTTCCTTTTTCTTCGGGTTGTACCAGCAGGTTTTAATACTTACGTTCACACCGCCCCGGATATCGCTGGTCAATGAATCGCCGACGATTAATATCTCGTCTTTGGAGATTCCCTTCAGTGCTTCAAACACAGGCGCAAAGAAGCCGGGGTTCGGTTTTTCCACGCCGATCTTCTCGCTTAAAAAGATGCCGTCCATCAGTTGGTCAAAGCCGGAGCGCTCCAGTTTTTTCGTCTGGGCAATGATCGTACCGTTGGAAACCACATACTGCGGGATCTTACCTTTGAGAGAAGTGACGATCTTCTTACTGTCATCGCAGAAAACAATGGTATCGCCAAGCGCCGTCTGATAGCGGCGGTTGAACTCTTCCGCAAAAGACGGGTCAATACAAATCGACGCAAAGAAGGTCTCAAAGCGGCCAAGGAGCACCTCCTGTTTGGTAATCTCGTTGCGCTCTAGTCTCTCCCAGTAGGACAGGTTGATCTTGGAATAGGACTTGACCATCTCATCGGTGCAGAGCGGGAAACCGAATTCCGTAAAGAGGTGTTTCAAGGCGGCTTTTTCCGCAGCTTCAAAATTCAGAAGCGTTCCGTCCACATCCCATAAAATTGCCCTGATCATACGCAATACCCATCCTTACGGTTTCTATTATATCGAACAACAGGAAACAAAGGCGGAAAAAAGCACCCCGCAGGGTGCTGTGTTTAATCAATGGTAATACTCTCAGTCAGATTCTTCCAGGTTTCCCTTGCTTCGTCGCTGAGCGGTTCTCTGGCATAGTAGTAAAGCGTGTAGCACATGCCTTTTTTCTTAACGACCGTAATGCGGCCGGCCTGGCGAATCCCGCCGACATCGTAGGCATAGTCGAACCCGGCAGCATCCAGTGAAGCAATGGTATCTTCAAAGGTGCCTTTCATCTCGTAGTTATGATCCTTGCCCATGCTGTCGTATTTCTTGCGGATGTTATTCGCGATATCCTTCACGTTTGTAAGGGAGGCTAACAGGGCATTGCTCTTATGGTAAAAGATGACCAGGGAAACGTGCCGCTCTTCGCTTTTGACGCCCCAGCGGCTGCTGTTGTCATCGCGGTAGAGCGCATTCATCTCTTCGCTGCTGAATTCCCGGAAGTCTTCCGGAACGGAAATATGCATCTGCTGATTCACAATATATTCTTTCATGATGATATCACTCCTTGTATCTTCCTCTTCATTGTAACATATCTCCTCAACCCAAAGAAAAGGTTCCCGTTTGGGGAACCTTGGTTCTTTTTAGTTACCGAAGAGCACTTTGGCCAACTCGGAATCCTTATCGAGGATGAGTGTCTTGTCACCCGTTAAGCTGCCTTTGAGAGCATCGAGTCCTCTCATGTATTCGTAGAACTCGCTCTTATTCGCGGAGTTGTAGGCTTCCTGCAGAATGTTCATGTAGGCTTCTTCGCCTTCCGCTTCCAGAATGGCTGCCTGCTTGGCGGCATCGGACTTCAGGATGGAGACTTCCTTATCCGTTTCGTTGCGGATCTTCTGGGCTTCGGCTAAGCCTTCGGCGGTGTAGGAAGCCGCAATGTTGTTGCGTTCGGAAATCATTCTCGTATAGACGGCCTGCTTGTTGTCTTCCGGCAGATCCAGCGCCTTGATCTGGACTTCGAGGATCTCAATGCCGTAAGGTTCCAAGCCGTCGTTGGCTTCCTTGGTTAACAGGGAAGTCAAGCGTTCGCCTCTTGCCTCAATGACTTCATCCTGGCTCATGGAGGAAATGATGTTCTTGGTGGCGTTGTAGCTGGCCGCCTCAATTCTTTCTTCCGCTCTCAGCTGGATGGCGTTTAAGGACTGGAAGTACTTGATCGGATCCGTGACATGCCATAAGACGTAGTTGTCGGCAATCATGGATTTCTTGTCTTTGGTGATGACGTCGCTGGACGGCATATCGTAGAGGATGGTGGCTTTGGAGACGCGGTCCACGCTCTGAACGAACGGAATCTTCAGCTTCAAACCGGCTTCGTCTTCCACTTTAACGATCTTCGCAAACTGCGTGACGACCGCATATTCGTTTTCTCTTAAACTGTAGGTGCTGCTCAGAAAGAGGAATGCTCCGACAAACAGCACGGCAAGTAATATAATCAGCCGTTTCATATTAGTTCCCTCCGAAGTTTCCCAGCGGGAGTAACTGCTGGGTGTTGCCGTCGGTGATGATCACCTTTAAGGACGGCAGGACATCTTCCATCGTTTCATAGAAGAGTCTCTTCTTTGTCGCATCCGGATACTTTTCGTATTCCTGATAGAGTTTGTTGAATTTCTGTACCTGGCCTTCGGCTTCGGCAATTCTGGCCTGCTTTTTGGCTTCGGCATTCTGGATGATGCGGTCCGCTTCCGCCTGGGCAGCCGGCAGCTGCTCGTTGCGGTACTGGTTGGCATTGTTGATGGCCGTATCCTTGGACTGCTTTGCCGTTTCCACTTCCTTGAAAGCCTGAACGATTTCTACCGTTGGAGGTTCGGCATCCTGAACGGAAATGTTGATGATCTGTAAGCCAATGTTGTTTTCCTCCAGGCTCTTGGCGACCTTGTCCTTGACTTCGGACTGGATCTGGCTCTTGGCTGTGGTGATGACTTCATCGACCGGGTAGTCAATGACCGTGGAACGTACCGCTGCCAACACAAAGTTCTTTAAGATCTCTTCCGGGTCGCTGGAATTGTAGAGATAGGCGACCGGGTCGGAGACTTTGTATTCCAGATAGAAGTCGATGTTGACGAAGTTGAAGTCGGATGTGATCATCAGGCTTTCGGACTCGTCGCTGTCGATGTTCTGCCCGGAATCGCTCACGGTGTAGCCGATACCGGTACCGTGCGTGGTCGTATCCACCTTGGTTACGTGTTGAATATAAGGAATCTTAAAATATATCCCGGCGTTTTTGACGGACTGGACCTTGCCGAACATGGTCACAACTGCCTGCTCCTGCTCCGAAACGGAGTATGCCGTGGAGAACAGGGTGCTTCCGACGGCGATCAAGAGCAGAACGCCAAGAACGATTCCCGTGATTTTCTTGTTCTTTTCCATGAAAATTCCCCTCCTTATTACCTATTATAACGGAAAGAAGAAAAGAGATAGGCTCTTTATTGAGAAAAACACGTAACTTATCGCCAAGAGACAAACGCCGCAAAATCACATATAATACAGAGGAAGAAAACAGGAGTCCGCATTATGAAGTATCCAACCGTTACAATTTCCGCCATCGGCGCCTCATATTTACGGGGCGGCCAGAAGTTCATGTACCGCAATAACCTCGTCTCTCTTTCCGACAATATTCAAAACGGGGACATCGTCCGCGTTTTAACCGAGGAGGGGGAATATGTGGCCACGGGGTTCTATTCGGAATTCTCCCATATCGTCGTGCGCGTTTTAAGCCGCACCATTGAAGAGGAGATCGATAGAGACTTTTTCCGCCGAAAGATCCGCTTTGCGATTGACTACCGCAAAAGCACGCAGAGAGAGCAGTGGGATAACTGCCGCATCATCTACGGGGAAGCGGACGGCTTAAGCGGACTGACCTGCGACCGCTACAACGATATTTTGGTCACGCAGATCAGCTGCAGCGGCATGGAGAAGATCAGGGATATGATCTACGGCATCTTAAAAGAGGAGCTGCCGGAAGTGAACTACCTGTACGAGCGCAATGATATCGAGGTGCGCAAAAAGGAACATCTGCCCTTATACAAAGGCTTCTACGGCGCCGTAGGAAGCACTCAGACAGTGATTACGGAAAACGGGATCAAGATAGCGGTAGACGTGGAAAACGGGCAGAAAACGGGTTATTTCCTCGATCAGAAGAATAACCGGAAGCTCATTCAGGAACTCTCTTACAATAAGAAGGTTCTGGACTGCTTCAGCCATACCGGAGGCTTTGCGCTCAATGCGGCCAAGGGAAATGCGAAAAGCGTTACGGCGGTGGATGTTTCTATGACGGCACTGGAGCAGGGGAAACGAAATGCGGAGATGAACGGACTGTTAGAGAAGATCTCATTTGTGCAGGCGGACGTCTTTGACTACCTGAAAACCATTGAGCGCGGACAGTTTGATCTCATCATTCTGGATCCGCCGGCCTTCACCAAAAGCCGCCGGACGGTGGACCATGCCTACCGCGGATACCTGGAGATCAATGAAGATGCCTTAAACGCCTTAAAGAGCGGTGGGTATCTGGCGACGTGCTCCTGCTCGCGCTACATGGAAAACGCCTTGTTTGAGGAAATGATCAAAGAGGCGGCGAGAAATGCGGATGTGACACTGCGTCAGATCAGCATTACGCAGCAGAACAGCGACCATCCGATCTTATGGAACGGAGAGAACAAGACGGAATATCTGAAATTCTATCTCTTTCAGATCGTAAGAGAGGGGGAAGACGCATGAGAATGGAACAGTTTCGGGATACGGTGAATATCCGCGATCTCGGGGGATATCAAACCAGAGACGGCAGAGTGATCAAATGCGGTTATTTCTACCGCAGCGGCACGCTGGCGCACTTAACCGAACAGGAAACGGAAGAGTTCTACAAACTGAAGGTCAAGACGATTATCGACCTGCGGACGGATGCGGAATGCAGAGCCAATCCGGATCCGGAATTTGAGGGCGTGGCAATCTCGCAGCACAGCGGTGTGGTATCCACCGGCGGAGAAGAGATCGACTTCTCACCGAAAGGAATGCATCTGATCGGGGCGGAAGGAAAGAAACAGCTGAAAGACCTCTTCGGTTACTATACGGACATGCCGTATCATAACGATGCCTTTCGGATTTTACTGAATCACATTAAGGAAGGAAACCTGCCGGTCGTCTTCCACTGTCACAGCGGCAAGGACCGCACGGGTGTGGCGGCGATGGTGGTACTGGGCCTTTTGGGCTGCGACAGGGAAACCATCATGGAAGATTATCTTTTAAGCAATCGGTACTGTGAAGAAGCACTGAAGAAAGCCTTCGCGGAAAACGACGCGGATCTCTCACTCTATCCGGAGCGAAAGGAACTTTTGCAGATGCAGCACGGGGTATTGCCGGCAATCGGCGAATCCGTACTGAACGGCATTTACGGGAAATACGGCAGCATGGAGAACTACCTGATTGCGGAGTATGACTTCACGGAAGAGATGATTGCCGCAATACGGGTAAAATATACGGAATAAGGGCCCCGAAGGGCCCTTGTAATAGTTTGTGGCAAAACCAGTTAATGCGTGTAAACTTTATTCATTGTCGTAGTAGGATGCGGCATCTTTCATCAGCCGTTCAAAGGCATCCTGATATTCCGGAGATACTGACAGACCAGCGAAACTTTCGTCATTGGAAAAATAGTAATGGCTAAGAGCTTCAGTAATTCCCTGCATATCCAGAATCGATTCGTTTGCCAGAGCATCTGATAATGTTCTGTTCAAGTTGGTAAATTTCAGCCCGTTATTTTCAATGACGCAATAAGGACTTACTTTTTTACCCAAAACAGCGATGCCGTTAAAACGGTCCAGGGACGGATCGCCATATATCCAAACGGTATACTCGTTATTTCTTCCTCCAAAATTGCCCTGACACATCAGAGCCTGATCCAATGCATAAATGAAGTCTTCACCGATATAGTCCCGGATGGCTATCAGCCATGAAATTGAGCTGATATAGTCTTCTCTTTTTGGGAGGTCGATCTTTTTGGGGTCGTACTTTGGCAAAACAGAGATTCTTCTGTTTATCAGGTCTTCCTTCACCTGACGTTCCAGCAGTTCCATGACGTATTCGGGTGGCTTACGTATCCCGGCTTCCCAATTTTGAATCGTTCGGAAGGGAATATGATAGCGGTTGGCAAATTCACTTTGAGTATCCCCAAATTCAGCCCTCATTTCATGTAATTCCATAAAACTTGCTCTCCTTTCTTATATTAATACACCCAATGGGTGTATATATCAAGAAGAGCAGAATGCACGTGATGATAACCGGAAGAAAAATGACTGCGCAGCCATGGGTACGGATAGGGACTACAGATTTCACTTTTTGAATTGGAGGAGTCATGCCTTCGGTTGAAAGAATACGTAATTCCGATTATAATTTTACGGTATGAAGAAGGACTTTAAAGACATTCAGCGAACCATTAAACCGACCAGGATCATCCCGCTCGGCTTTTTAGCCGTAATTCTTTTGGGAACGGGGTTACTGATGCTGCCGATGGCATCCGCAGAAGAACCGCTTTCCTTTTTTGATGCCTTCTTCGAAGCAACTTCCGCAACGTGTGTGACGGGGCTGATCGTCGTGGATACGGCCACCCGCTTCACGTTCTTCGGACAGCTGGTATTACTGCTTCTGATTCAGCTGGGCGGCCTCGGCTTTATGACGGTGGCAACTTTCTTCTTTGTGGCCATGGGCAAAAAGATTTCCTTAAAGGAGCGCATGACCATGGCGGAAAGCTTAGGGGAAAACAAGCTGCAGGGCATTATTTCTTTGGCGCTGCACGTTCTAAAGGTGACGGCGATTGTGGAAGGCACGGGAGCCATCCTGCTCTCGCTGCGCTTTATTCCGCAGTTCGGTTTTGCGGACGGCTTATGGCGCGCCGTCTTTACCAGCATCTCCGCTTTCTGCAATGCGGGATTTGACTTAATGGGAAACTACACTTCCCTAACGGCATACGTCGCTGATCCGCTGGTCTGCCTGACGGTCTGTTCCTTGATTCTGATCGGGGGCTTCGGGTTCGGCGTCATTCTGGATATTCTGGACTTCAGGCGCAAGCGGCAGTACCGCATTCAGACCAAGGTGGTCATGTGGGTATCGCTGGTGCTGGTAGTCGTGCCGAGTATTGCCTTCTACTTTTTGGAGTATAATTATACCATGGCGGGCATGGATTTCGGGACAAGAGTCCTGGCATCCCTGTTTCAGAGTGTGACCTGCCGTACGGCGGGCTTCAATACGGTCGATCAGCTGGCCTTGCGTTCGCCAAGCAAGCTTCTAAGCATCGTTCTGATGTTTATCGGCGGAGCTCCGGCGGGAACGGCCGGCGGGATCAAACTGACCACGGTGGCGGTGATCTTCTTCTCTGCACGCTCCCTGCTCTCGGGAAAAGACCGGGCAGAAGCGTTTGAGCGGTGGATCAGCAAGACCACGGTCATCAAGGCCTGTTCCATTTTCTTCCTGGCAATCAATGCGCTCTTATTCGGAGTCTTCCTTGTCTCCGTATTTGAAAGCGAGTCGCTGGGCTTTATCAATCAGCTTTACGAGCTGACCAGTGCCATTGCGACGGTGGGACTTTCGGTCGGGGTCAGCGGAACGTGCTCGATTGCCTCAAGAGCGGTGATCTGTGCCCTCATGTTTACGGGACGGATCGGAATACTGACACTGACACTGGCAATCGGTGGGAAAAAAGAAAAACCTTATTTGCGTTATCCGGAAGCGGATATCATGGTGGGATAAAGGAGTAATACGATGAATAAAACATTTGCGGTATTAGGTGCCGGGAAGTTCGGCAGCAATCTGGCAAGGCAGTTATATGAAGACGGATGCGAAGTGCTGGTCGTGGACCATACGGAAGCGCACGTCAATGAGATTGCGGACTATGTCACGCATGCGGTGATCGGGGATACGACGGATGAGCGTTTTTTAAGCGACATCGGCATCCGCGACTTTGACTATGTCATCATCTCGTTAGCTTCGGATATCCGTGCCAGCGTTATCACTACGGTCTTATGCAAGGAACTTGGCGCAAAATACATCATTGCGAAAGCGACCGATGATCTGCATGCGAAACTCTTACTCAAAACCGGGGCGGACAAGGTCATCCGTCCGGAAAAGGAAGCCGGCATCCGTTTGGCCAAGAGCTTAGTCTCCGGCAACTTCATCGACTATCTCGAACTGTCGGATACCTACAGCGTTCATGAGATCCACATTCCGAAAGCCTGGATCGGCCAGACGTTACTGAAACTGGACGTCCGTCGGAAATACGATGTCTCCGTGATCGGCATCCGCCGCGGAGAGGACATTCTGGTCACTTTAGACCCGAATGCACCGCTGCGTCAGGGCGATGTTCTGATTCTGATCGGGGCCAACAGCGGCTTTGAAAAAATCAGTCATCTCGAGGTCTGAAAAAAGTAATTGAAATGTCTCTTGAATTCGTGTATAATTTGAGAGCGATGGGGGTGTAGCTCACCTGGGAGAGCGTTTGAATGGCATTCAAAAGGTAGCCAGTTCGAGCCTGGTCATCTCCACCATTTGAAAATAAAGATTCCTGCGGGAATCTTTTTTTTGCCTTTTTTCCCGTCTTTGAAAAAGCTATAATAAGGTTGGAAGTAAAGAAAGGTATCATGAATCGGAAATGAGAGACAGAGAACTGTTTGACATCATTGCGCGCGAAGAAACGCGTCAGAAATACAATATCGAGCTGATCGCTTCGGAAAACTTCTGCTCGGACGAAGTGCGGGAAGCGGTCGGAAGCGTCTTGACCAACAAGTATGCGGAAGGCTATCCGGGCAAGCGTTACTACGGAGGCTGCGTCAATGTGGACGCGGCGGAAGAACTGGCAAGACAGCGGGCGTGTGAACTGTTCGGAGCGGAGCACGCCAACGTGCAGCCGCACTGCGGCTCTGCCGCTAACATGGCCGTTTACCGGGCAGTGCTGGAGCCGAATGACAGGATTTTAGGCATGAGCCTGGACGCCGGGGGACACTTGACCCACGGGTATAAGCTCAGTTTCTCAGGCAGCGACTATGAAGCGTTCTCCTACGGAGTCAATAAAGAGACGGAAACGATCGACTATGACGAGGTGGAACGTCTGGCCAAAGAGATTCAGCCGAAGCTGATCGTCTGCGGGGCGAGCGCCTATGCGCGCTTTATCGACTACAAGCGTTTCCGTGAGATCGCCGATGAAGTCGGAGCGCTGCTCATGGTAGACATGGCCCATGTGGCGGGTCTGGTGGCCGCAAAGCTGCACCCGAACCCGGTTCCCTATGCCGATTTTGTGACAAGCACCACGCATAAGACGCTGCGCGGTCCGCGCGGAGGGCTGGTGCTCTGTAAGGAGAAATATGCCAAGGCGTTGGACAAAGCCGTCTTCCCGGGCATTCAGGGCGGTCCGCTCTGCCATGTGATCGCCGGCAAGGCCGTGTGCTTTTATGAAGCCATGCAGCCGGAATTTGTCGAATATCAGACGCAGGTCGTCAAGAACGCCAAGGTACTGGCAGAGACGCTTAAGAACGAAGGCTTCCGCTTAGTCAGCGGAGGAACGGACAACCATATGGTGCTGATTGATGTAAAGCACTCCTTCGGCATCACAGGAAAGAAACTGGAGAAGCTTTTGGACGAAGTGAACATCACGGTCAATAAGAATGCCATTCCGTTCGATGAGGAAAAACCTGCCTATACCAGCGGCATCCGCTTAGGCACTCCGGCCATGACAACGCGCGGGTTCAATGAGGAAGATTTTAAGAAAGTGGCACTTTGGATCTCCCGAGTGGCACACGATCCGGAAAACGAAGAAGTTCTGGCGGAAGTGAAGGCGGAAGTCGAAGAATTCATGATAAAAAAATACGGAAAATAAACAAAAAAGCGGTGGTTTCCCGCCGCAAAAATGCATATAATAGGAACAGAGAAAACGAGGTGATCGGGATGGAAGGCCACGAGCAAAGCACAGCGGAATATAAAGAACCGGAAGCGGCGGGTGGCTTACGATCCCTTTTCTAATCCATTCACGTTCCCGGGATATCGGTTTTTTATCATGAAGAAAGAAGGATAACCCAATGGATATGGAACAGAATCAGAATCTGAAGGTCCAGGAGATCGTGGAACTCATCAAAAAGATGGAGTTTGACGATTCTTTAAAACTGGCTTTGGAAGACTATCATGACAATGACATTGCCGATGCTCTGGCTTATTTAAGCCCGGAAGAGCGCCGGCTGTTATACCATGCGATCGGCCCGGAGAGAACCGGTGAAGTGTTCTCTTATCTGGAAGACGATGTTGACGAGTACATTCAGGAGATCAACATCAACGAAGCGGCCAAGATCGTGGAAGAGATGGATACGGACGATGCCGTCGACCTTCTGGAACAGATCGATGACAATATCGAGGAAAAGATCCTCGAAAAGATGGATGACAAAGTCGAGGAAGAGATCCGTCTCATTCAGTCGTACGACCCGGAAGAGCTGGGCAGTCTGATGACGACAAACTTCATCAAGATGAACATTCTCTATACGGTCAAGCAGGCCATGCGCGAGCTCATCAGGCAGTCGGAAGACAACGACAACATCGACACGCTGTATGTCGTGGATGACGATAACCTCTTCTGCGGTGTGGTGGACTTAAGAGACCTCATCAAGGCGAGGGATACCGACCCGTTTAACGAACTGGTCATCACATCCTACCCGGTCGTTTACGACCATGAAAAGATCAGCGACTGTTTGGAAGAGATCAAGGACTACTCGGAAAACTCTTTGCCGGTACTGGATCAGGGGCAGCACCTCTTGGGAATCATCACGGCTCAGGATATCACGGAATCGGTTCATGAAGAGTTAAACGACGACTACGCCAAACTCGGCGGTCTGTCTTCTTCGGAAGATCTCGATGAACCGTTACTGGAAAGCATGAAGAAGCGTCTGCCGTGGCTGGCAGCCTTGCTGGTACTTGGCATCGGCGTCAGCGCCGTGGTCGGCATCTTTGAAAATGTCGTCAAGGAAGTGGCCATCATCGTCTGTTTCCAGTCACTGGTACTGGATATGGCCGGGAACGTCGGGACGCAGTCTCTGGCAGTCACCATCCGTGTCTTAATGGATGAGGAAGTCTCCGCAAAAGAAAAGACCCGGCTGGTCTTCAAGGAAATGCGGGTCGGCTTCTGCAACGGACTCCTTTTGGGAATCATCTCCTTTGTCTTTATCGGACTCTATGTCTGGCTGATGAAAGGCTATCCGGCAAAATTTGCGTTTGGCGTCAGCGCCTGCGTGGGCATTGCGTTACTTACGGCCATGCTGATCTCGAGCATGGTGGGAACGGTGGTTCCGATCATCTTCGATAAGATCCATGTGGACCCGGCCGTGGCCAGCGGTCCGTTTATCACCACGATCAATGACCTCGTCGCCGTGGTTTCCTACTACGGGTTAGCCTGGATCCTCTTACTTAAAGTGATGCATCTATAGAAAACGAAAGAGACCTGACGGTCTCTTTTTTTGTTTAGTAGGTTTTCCAGAAACGGTCGATGTTGGCGGCCAGTTCCAGTGCTTCCGGAACGTGGACGTAGTCCTTTTCCTCCACCTCTAAAATCAGGTCGGCCTCATATCCTTCCTTTTCCAGATTGAAGAGCTTCCAGAGGATATTGTTTAAAAGGTACTGGTTGCGGGAGAAGTTGGTGCCGTGGATTCCTCCGGTTTCCTTTTCCCCGGAGCCGATGCAGTCATTGAGGTGGATCTTGAAGTTATTGCTCTTGTAGGCCTCAATGGCTTTCGGAATGGAGAGCTCATCGTACTTGAAGGACATCTCGCTCATCATTAAGTGACAGATGTCCAGAAGCGGATACACTCTCTCTTTGTCCACCCTGTGACGGATGTAGTCCATGATCTCCAGCGCTTCAATGGCACCGTTGTTGCGGTAGCAGTTCTCAATGTGCAGCTTCACGCCTTCCTCTTTGGCAAACTTGCAGAAGGCTTCCACCTCCGGCTTGTTGTAGATGTTGAAGGAGCGGCTTTCGGCGTGCAGCACGATGCCGCAGTCAGCCTTTTTGGCTAAATCGAAGACCTTGCGCGTATAGTCGGATTCAAATTCCGCCGCAATGTCCAGAATGTCCGAACGCCACAGAGCGTAGTGGATCGTGGTGAGCGGCTTTTCAATTAACGGATAGAGAGAGAAGTCATCCCGCTCGTCACCGAACAGGTGGATCTCAAAGGCGTCGATCTCTTTCCGTGAATTCTTGAATTCGATCTGTTCTTTCTCAAGTGCCAGTTTCAAAGCTTTACGCATATATGTTACCTCTTAACTTCCTTATACATTAGAGAATCTGGAATAAGTAGAATTTCAGATAATTGGTTTCCGGAACGTTCCATAAGATCGGATGGTCTCTGCCCTGCTGGCGGCATTCGATCTGTTTCAGTTCCACATTCGCTTCTTCCGCGGCTCTCTGAAGCATGGCTTCAAAGCGCTCCCGGCTCATGAAATGCGAGCAGGAGCAGGTGGCGAGGTAGCCGCCGCGCGGCAAGAGCTGCATGGCTTTCCGGTTGATCTCCCGGTAGCCTTTTTCCGCATGGTCGATCGTCTTGCGGCTTTTGGTGAAAGCCGGCGGATCGAGAATGATAAAGTCATACTGGTATTTGCGGTTGGTTTTGAGTTCATCCAGTAAATCGAAGACATCAGCCTGGATGAAGTCCATTTTCTCGCTTAACCCGTTGATCTCGGCATGCTTTTTGGCCTGATCCAACGCAAAGGCGGAAATGTCGACGGCCGTGACGTGCTTGGCGCCGCCCTTGGCGGCATTTAAGGCAAAGCTGCCGGTATGCGTGCAGCAGTCCAATACTGTTTTATTCTTCGCAATGGAGCCGACGGCACGGCGGTTGAACTTCTGATCGAGGAAGTAGCCGGTCTTCTGTCCGTCCTTAAAGTCGACGAGATACGTGATGCCGTTTTCCACGATCGTTTCTTCCGTGCTTTCCGGATGCGGTAATCCTTCGTACCAGCCTTCGTAGCGCTTTAAGCCCTCGAGGTCACGGATCGAAGAATCGTTGCGCTCGTAGATGCCCGTGATGTCTTCTCCGCGCTCTTTTAGCTGGCTTACCAGTTCGCTGTACAGCAGATCCTTGCGGATATCGATGCCGTATGAGAGAACCTGCGTGACCAGAATATGGTTAAAGCGGTCCACGGTGAGACCCGGGAACCCGTCCGCTTCCCCGAAGATCAATCGGCAGCAGTTGATCTCATCGCTCTGCATGACCGTAAAGCGGTAGTCCAACGCGTACTGGATCCTGCGCTTCCAGAAAGCGTCGCTGAAGCTTTCGTTGGCATTGCGCGAGAGAATACGGATAGAGATCTTACTGTGCTCGGAGTAAAGCCCGCTGCCTAAGTAGCTGCCTTTTTCATTAAAGACATCCGTGATGCAGCCGTTTTCAAAATTGCCCTGGCGCTCAGTGATCTCTTCCCCGTAGACCCAGGGATAGTTCTTTTTTAATGTCGCTTCCTGCTTCTTGTTGACAACAACATAGGGAAATGAACGTTTTTCTTTCATAGTGAATCCTCTTACATGGAATATTATACACAACTCCCGCCTCATTTTCCCGAGGGCTCCGGCAATTATTTCCCCAAAAGGGCTAAGCGGGATGGAAAACATGGTAGAATAAAAAGGAATTCCACGGGTACCGGTGGAAAATCAATTCAAAAGAGAGACAAAGCAGGGAGGCAGGTATGTCACAATTTGTATATGGGAAAAACACAGTGATTCAGCTTTTAAAAAGCGGCAGGGATTTCCGGAAACTGCTGATAGCGAAGGACAGCAAGAACCAGGAGATCATCGATCTGGCGAAGCGTCAGAATCAGAAGATCACCTTTGTGAGCCGGAAAGAGCTGGACGCCCTGACGAAAGAAAACCATCAGGGTGTTTACGGGGAAATCGAGGACTTCCGCACCTATACGCTGGAAGATTTGCTGGAAAGTATTCCACAGGGAAAGCTCCCACTGCTTGTCATGCTGGATTCCTTGGAGGATCCGCATAATCTGGGGGCGATCCTGAGAACGTGCGATGCCGTTGAAGTGGATGGTGTCATCATCCGTAAAAACCGCTCCGTATCTCTCAATGCCACGGTGGCGAAGGTCTCCTGCGGGGCCATCGACACGGTCAAGGTGGCTGAAGTAACAAATCTCAATGAAACACTGAAAACACTGAAGAAACAGGGATACTGGGTCTGCGGTGCAGATAATAATCAAGCATTGGACTATCGGGCTGTCGATTACAACATGCCGTTAGTTCTGGTGATCGGATCTGAAGGAGCGGGGATCTCCCATCTGGTTCAGAAGAGTCTCGACTACAGCGTCGTTCTTCCGATGAAAGGACAGATCACTTCCCTGAATGCCTCCGTGGCCACGGGAATCATGCTGTACGAGATCTTCTCTCAGCGACATCCACTTGAAAATGGAGTGTCGTATGGAAGTAGCAAAGGAAAAGGAACTGGTAAAACAGTACCGGCAGGGGAATGAGCAGGCCCAGAAAGAGCTGATTGAGTCGCTATCCAATCTCATTCACTTTGTCATCAATCATGAAATCAAAACAGGCATGTCCTATCCATCGGACCGGGATGACCTGTATCAGGAAGGGCTGATGGCCTTAGACAGAGCCATAAGGACCTATGATACGGAATCCGGAGTACCGCTGGGGGGATATGCCTATATTTTTATTAAGAGGCAGATCCGCAACTATACCCGGAAGAACAACCGCCTGTACGAGCGGAAGAATGTCCTTTCTCTGGACCGGGCATTTTCGGAGGACAATCCGCATACCATGATGCAGATGGTGGCCGAACCGCCGCAGGAAAACCTCAACGCGGAAGAGGTTCTCTCCCATCTGCCTGCCCAGGAGAAAGAGATCATCCGGTTACGGCTGCAGGGCTATAAATACAAGGAAATTGCGACAAAGCTGCAGATTCCGGAAAAGAAGGTGGACAATACGGTCTACCGCATTAAACAAAGGCTGGAAAAGAAGCGGGAAAAGGAAGAGAACTTACTGGAACGCGGGGATCTTCCCAAGTGTCTGAGCAGGCGGGAAATGCAGCTGTATCTGTACCGTCAGAAAGGCTACCGCAGCCATGAAATTGCATCGCTGCTGCACATGGATGTAAAGGAAGTGACCAAAGAGATTCGGCGGATCCGCCGGAAAATACGGAATGAAGCCGCGGCGCAGGAAAAAGTGAAAGAGAATTAATAAGAAAAAAGGCAACAAAGTGCTATAATCTAAATAGGTAACGAATTATGAATATCAGAAAGTTTAGATTAGGCGCAATTGCCTTATTTTTCACACTAGCAATTCTGGAAGATTTCTTTTACTATTTTCCGTTCTATTATTTCGTAAGCGAGGTCATTATGCCATTACTGTTATTATTCTTTATTCTGTCTTTCTTTATCGGCAGCCGCAATACGGTCCGTAAGACAACAACAGCAAACTACAATAACGTCAAGACAACAACCAAGCGCAGATATTCCGCAAAAGAAACCAAGGCGCAGCAGAAGCTGAAAGAATATTTTGAAGTGAACGAACAGATGGTCTTATCCGAAGAAGTTGTTCTGAAAAAAGTGGACAACGACAGCGATATGATGAAGAACGTTGCTTTCTTCTACAACAACTTCGAAGTCTGCACGCTTTACGATATGATCACTTCCGACTTAACTTCCTACAATAAAGTCGTCGACTACCTCAATGACAACGACTACTTTGAAAAGGAAATCAAGGTCGAGGAAAAAGCCAAAATGGCGGAATATTACATTGAAAAGGTCAATGAGTACAATGTGGAGATTGAACATCAGGAGATCTCCAACTCCCTCTATATCACTTCTTCCTTATTAACCACTCTGAAGAATCTGGAAGAGAAGGGACTGAAGATGGATGATGACCGCATCCGCAAGACCTATCAGTACTACCTGCCGATGCTTTTGGAGATTCTGGAGAACTACCGCCAGATGAAGGGCAACTACTATCTGGAAAGCGACATCAAGCAGCAGGAAGAGAAACTGATCAATATCATCAATTTAACGAACGATGCCTTAAAGAACACGCTTTCCAGCATCAACCAGGAAGATATCGTCAACATGAACATCAACATGAGCACCCTGGAAGCAATCCTGAAAGGGGACGGCGTGATTTCCGATCTGGATAAGATCAAGGAGAAAGTAAGATGAGTAAACCGTATGTGATCGCTGCGCATTCCATCAAGGAATACAGCAACTACTATGACTATCTGGTGGACCGTTTTGAGAATATCAACTTTGGCGACAACAGCCCGTACTATGTTCAGGGCTGTACGGAAGCCATCAACCTCTGCCTGGATTATCTGCATAACAATCCGAACAATCTGAGCGGTATGATGAGCTTTATCAAAACAAGAAGAAGCGCCAGCAGCCGCCGGGTGAAGGATGCCTATATGCAGGGCCATCTGGAAGGTTATTTACTGGTAACGGACGCATTGAATGAGGCAAAGATGGAGCTTTTGGAGGAGACGAAAAAAGCTATTGCAACTCTGAAATAATTTTGTTATACTTGTGAGTACACAAGGAGGGTGTTT